>CAYQRF010000219.1:0-2514 GCA_964419775.1 uncultured Rikenellaceae bacterium | reverse complement strand
AAGTGGAATTTGCAAGCAACTATCTTCATACAAGAAATTCAAACCGTTATTCCGCCGGGGTTGAGTTCCCGTCGCAGGGATTAAGGAAGGGCAGCGGACGGATGGTGATGTTCAGGTTCGGAGGCGAATTCCGCGAATCCTATATGGTAATAAAGGGTATCCCGATCGATTACAGGGCAGTGACCATGGGATTGGGAATTCCTCTTAAGGGCGTGGTGAGTGTGCTTAACACCACTCTCGAGTTTGGTCAGAACGGAACAACAAAACGCGATCTTTTCAGGGAAAACTTCGTTACTCTCAGCCTCGATCTCTCCCTCCGCGATCAGTGGTTCATGAAGCGGAAATACTATTAGATCATATTCCTGTTCAGCAGTTCGAAGAATCCGGGGCGGTACGACTCCCCGATAGGGATTCTCTGACTGCCAATTACTATCCGGCTGTTTTCAATCATATCTATCTTATCGAGCGATATAATATACGATTTGTGAACCCTGAAGAATGATTCGGACGGCAGTTTATCCATAATATTCTTCATTGTGGTCTTGGTGAGGATCAGCCTTCCTTCGGCGTGAATCTTCACATAATCCTTCAGTCCCTCGATAAACAAGATCTCGCTCAGGTCTACGCGTATTGTAGTATATTCAACCTTTACAAGGAGGAACCTGCCTGTTGCGGGAAGCGCTTCTCCTGCCAGAGGTTCGGCCGGGCTCTTCAGTTTCATCAGTCTGAAAGCCTTGTTGACCGCCCTTGAAAACCTTTCGAAAGAGACCGGTTTTACAAGGTAATCGACGGCATCACACTCGAATCCTTCAATGGCATATTCCGTGAAGGCTGATGAAAAAATCACCAGCGGCGGGTTATACAGGGTCTTGATGAACTCGGGGCCGGTTATCTGAGGCATAACAACATCGAGGAATATCAGATCGGGCTGGTTGTTGTTGATGGCATGAACTGCCTCAAAGGGATTTGAGCTTACCCCTGTCAGATTCAGGAACTGGATCTTTGAGCAGTACTCCTTTATAAGCCTGAGCGCTGCGGGATCGTTGTCAATTGCTATGCAGTTAATTGTATTCAGTGTCATAAGCAGTCCTCCGTCAAACCCTTCCGGGATAGGCTTTCAAAGCCTCTGCCAGTGTTTCCATGGCGTTTTTAAGATCATTGGTGTTCAGGACATAGGCAATCCTGACTTCATCTTTACCCTGTCCGGGTGTAGAGTAGAACCCTGAGCCGGGAGCCAGGAGTACGGTTTGTTTCCTGTATTCAAACTTTTCGAGGATCCAGCGGGCGAAAAGGTCCGAGTCGTCAACCGGAAGCCTGACCATTGAATAGAATGCCCCTTTTGGTTTGGGACAATAGACTCCAGGCATGCTGTTCAGCGCATCGACCATGAAGTTCCTTCTTTGGGTATATTCCTGGTTGACTTCACTGAAATACCCGGCCGGTGTGTCGATGGATGCTTCGCCGGCTATCTGCCCGAGACCGGGAGGCGAGAGCCTGGCCTGTGCAATCCTGAGCGCCGAATCAATAATTTCCCTGTTCCTCGAGACAAGCGCTCCGATACGCACACCGCATTCGCTGTAACGCTTGGAAACGGAATCGATAAGTACCACGTTTTCTTCAATTCCGTCGAGCTTCATTGCCGAGAAATGCTCCTCCCCGTCGTAGCAGAACTCCCTGTAAGCTTCATCGCAGAACAGATAGAGGTCGTGTTTCTTTACTATATCCCTCAGCCTGAACAGTTCTTGCTTTGAATAAAGATAGCCTGTAGGATTGTTCGGGTTGCAGACAAGTATGCCTTTGGTCCTGGGAGTGATCTTAAGCTCGATCTCTTCCACGGGAGGAAGTGCAAAGTCGTTCGAAATGGTTGATGTAACCGGGACTATCCTGACGCCTGTTGATACTGCAAAACCGTTATAGTTGGCATAAAATGGTTCGGAGGTAATGATCTCATCACCGGGGTCGAGGCAGGTGAGCAGTGCAAAGGACACTGCTTCCGACCCTCCCGTTGTTATCAGGATGTCGGTATAGTCAACTTCGATACCCAGGCTCCTGTAGAAGCCGGCCAGCTTCCTCCTGTACGATTCGTTTCCGGCAGAATGACTGTACTCGAGGACTTTCAGATCGAGATTCCGTATTGCCTCAATGGCAACCCGGGGAGTTGGTATGTCGGGCTGGCCAATGTTAAGACGGTATACTTTAACCCCGTTTCTTGCGGCTTCCTCCGCAAACGGTATTAGTTTCCTGATTGGCGAGGCGGGCATTACCCTTCCTCTCGCGGAGATGGATGGCATATAATGAATGAATTATATTTCAGTTTCAATGCATGACAAAATTATTAAAAATCCTGATATTCAAAGTGAATTTGATGTTATAACAATGTTATAACGTGACTGAAAGGACTTTCAGCTTCTTTAACCTGCCGTAAATTGGGGATGCAGCTGTTTTTGAGGCCAACTTTCCCCCGCGAAGGGGCTGATCTGATGAATTTTTATATTTTTGCTGTTTCATTCAAAA
>CAYQRF010000218.1:0-2518 GCA_964419775.1 uncultured Rikenellaceae bacterium | reverse complement strand
ATTGTTCTCAGTTTATGGGAATATCCGCCTTTTTCCTTCTTGAAGATGCCCTGATGGTCGATTGTGTCGATCCTGACCCTTCCCGAAGCGTGGATCACCAGTCCGCGCGACAGAATCATGCCGACATGGGTTATCTTTCCTCTTTCATCATCGAAGAGCAGAAGATCGCCGGGAAGTGTTTCATCCAGGAAGCTTATGCTTGTTCCGGCTTCAGCCTGCTGCCAGCTGTCGCGCGGAATTTTGATGCCCCGTATCTTGTAAACAAGCTGGACAAAGCCGGAACAGTCGATTCCTGAAGGAATCCTTCCGCCCCAGATATAAGGGCTGTTGATGAATTTGAGAGAGGTATCGGCAATTGTTTCAGAAACCTTAAGATACGTCTGGCTGAATCCGGATTCGGCCGAAAAGATATTGCTTCCCGCCCTGAAACAGCTTTTTTCAAAATCCGGTTCATACACCTCGCATCCTGCCTCAAGAACCAGCTTTGTGCCATCTTCCCTGTGACAGAGCAATGATCTGTTAAGTACGAGTCCTTCATCAGCCATACCTGCCGGTGAATGCTGCAGGTGGTCGGTGTCGATCCATCCCCTGTAATTGTCAAACAGTGTCTCAATCCTGTACCAGTGCCCCACATGGTCGATGATGGTGTATTTTTCACCGAACAGTACCTGGCTTAGCATTTCGGAGCGGTGGGAGGGTCCTGACCGGAGAGGGACGAAAACGTTGCAGCAAACGAATGTATCCATGGGAAATGTTTTCCCAAAATTAGCAATTTAAAAGTTTCCGGGGCAAACCATGTGATTCCTGCATTGTTATCCGTTGTAAAATATTCCGTAACTTTATAAAAAACCACAGCCATGGCGTTATCGAGAAGACCTCCGGAGGTCAAACCCAACAAGAAATATCTTTATCACCTGTTACTTTTCATCGCAAGCATTATTATAGTGGTTGCAATTTCACCCCGGGAAGGCAAATTCAGGTATGAGTTTCAGAAAGGCAAGCCATGGCTGAGTTCTTCACTGATAGCTCCATGGGACTTTGCCGTTGAGAAGCCCGCTGAAGTGATCATTGCCGAGCGCGACAGCATCCTAAGAAATTTCGCCCCTTATTTCAAACTTGATCCTGAAATTGAAAAGAACAGGATTGCTGATCTCGACAAACACCTTAATGAACTAAGCGAAAGTTTTGAACGGGAATCAAGGGCTGTTGATCCGATGGGATTCCTGGCAGTAAAGAGGGAGCTGGACGCTATCCTTTCGGAAATTTATCAGAAAGGGATACTGGAAAGCAACGAACTGATGCCGTACGAAAAGCTTCCGGGTGAAGTGACTGTAATAAGCGGCAGGGTTGCGGAAGAGAGACCGGTGAGTGCACTATTCGTGGAGAAATCTGCTTATCAATATGCCGAGGAAAGGAAAACAGAGCTGGAGAGCAGGTATTCTTCGGCACAGGCGAGGCCGATCAGGGATTTGTTATCGAGGGTTGCTCTTTATGATTTTGTGGAGTCCAACCTGTTTTATGATGCTGCAACATCAAACGCCGTGAGTACAAAATTGCTTGGCGAGATCAGTCATGCCCGCGGGCTGGTTCAGGAGGGAGAGCTTATTATTTCGAGGGGAGAGATTGTTGATAATGAGAAATTCCTGATGCTTGAATCGATGAAGAACGAATACGAGAGACGGCTCGGGAAGGATGAGATGTGGCTGATAGTACTTGGCAGGCTGATTGAGGTTACAGCCTGTTACCTTGCACTGTATTTTTTCATGTACTACTTCAGGTTTGATGTGCTTAGTTCCACACATAAGACCTTTTTCATTATACTGGTAATTCTTTTGTTCATAATCATCACCCGGCTGGTTGTGTATATGCCGGGCAATATGATCTTCCTGATACCTTTCGCGATCATCCCGATCATGGTAAGGACCTTTTATGATTCGCGGCTCGCCCTGTTTGTCTTCCTTATAACCATAATGCTTGCAGGGTTCTTTGTTCCCAATTCATTCGAATTCGTTTTCCTGAGTTTTATAGCCGGGGTAATGGTTATTATTTCACTTACAAATATTTACAGAAGGGCTAAGCTTTTCACTGCCGCTTTGATGGCTTTTCTTTCCTATTCCATTGTATATCTGGGGATCGGCCTGATGCAGGAAGGCAACCTTGCAGGCATGAACTGGCAGAATTACGTCTGGTTTGCGGGGAACGGAGTGCTCCTGTTTCTGAGTTATCCCCTGATATTTGTATTTGAAAAGACATTCGGATTTCTGTCGGATGCAACGCTGTTTGAGCTTGCCGATACTAATCAGCCATTGCTGAGAAAGCTTTCGGAGGAGGCACCCGGTTCGTTCCAGCATTCACTGCAGGTTGCCAACCTTGCAGAGGAGGCTGCAAGGGAGATAGGGGCAAACAATCTGCTTGCCCGTACAGGAGCATTGTATCACGATATTGGAAAAACATTTCATTCGGAGTATTTTATCGAGAACCAGTCGGAGGGATTCAGTCCCCACGATCAGATCGATCC
>CAYQRF010000217.1:0-2525 GCA_964419775.1 uncultured Rikenellaceae bacterium | reverse complement strand
GCCACCCTTGGAATCAACACCATGAGGTATACCGGACACTATGAGCATCTTGAGAAAGCCGACTATTTCCTCGATTCAGAGTTCAGCGATTTCTCTTACGTTGAACATTTTGAAAATACCGGAACGGGTGTTAACCTCAAGATAGGCGCTATCATCAGACCGGTCGAGGAACTCAGGATCGGAGTTGCTTTCCATTCACCTACATTATACAAGATTGATGAGAGGTTCTATGATAACATCTCTTCGAATTTCACTGACGGAGGCCATTATGAATATTATAATGACGAGCTGGTTTATGAATATGCACTTACAACTCCCTTCAGGGCTCTTGCAGGTGTCGCATACCAGATCGAAAAGACAGGGCTTCTGAGCGTTGATTATGAATTTGTTGATTACAGCATGGTTAAGTTCTCCGAAACAGGCGATGACTATGATTACAGCGAGAAGAACCTTGACATAAAGAATACACTTCAACCAGCTCATAACATCCGCGTTGGCGGCGAACTGAGGTTTAACAAACTGTACTTCAGGGGTGGATACGGCTATTACGGAAAGGTATTCAGGGAGGATGAGGTTAACAAGGATTTGTTCAACAGGTCAATTTCAGCTGGTCTCGGCTTCAGGGAGCAGAACCTGAGTATCGACTTCGGATTTACCAACATGAGAAACGAACAGAAATACATACTTTACGACTCTTACTACGAGACTGCAACGGCCAACCTGACTAATACCAGGAATATGTTTTCCGTTACCCTTGGTTATAAATTTGGTTTCTAGTCTAAATAAACATGGCTGCATCCGGACCAAGATTGAAGATAAGATCAATTATGCTTAATCCCGCGACAAAACCGGACTCACCGAAAACCTGGATGTAGGGCTTTGAACTGATTACCTGTTCCTTTTTTGGCGCAATACTGTACCTGTAATCCCATGGCTGAAGTCCGGCCGGCTCAAATGAAGAAGTGTAGTTTATACACTTATTAATGTCAAGAATGGAAAGAACCTCCTGAAGCAGTTCGTGGTTAAGGTCAATAAGAAATCGCTGGCTTTTTTGCAGTATGCTGAAGATGTTTTCCGAATAATAAAGAAAGTAAGGTGACCTTCCGTATGCTGAGGTGAAGGCCCTTATATGAACCTGCTGCCATCGTTTCGAGTAATCAATCTGAATATCTTTTACCGGCGCTTTCAAACGATCGCCTTTCGTTACCGGCACGGAGAGACTAAGTACCCCGTTTGATGAAAGGATCATGCATCTGTTCCTGTAGGACTGTTTGAGATAGTTCTCCTCACGTTCGATAAATACTTTCTCTGCATCCCGGATAAGCCTGAAATAGCAGGCTGGTGGAAAATATGCAGTGGAAAGAAGCAGATTGTCAGGCATCAGGACAGATCACTTCATCTGGTTAATCATGCTGGCGGAGAAGCCGGCGCCGAAACCATTGTCGATGTTAACGACAGTTACCCCTGAGGAACAGCTTGTAAGCATTGCCAGCAGTGCCGAAATGCCTCCGAAGCTTGCTCCGTATCCGACGCTTGTTGGAACAGCTATAACGGGTGAGCTGACCAGTCCTCCGACAACACTTGCAAGGGCTCCCTCCATACCGGCGATTACTATTACCACACGGCATTTCCTTATTTCGGGAAGTTTATCAACAAGGCGGTGTATGCCTGCAACTCCTGCATCATAGATCCTGAGAACGTTGTTCCCGAGAAGCTCTGCAGTGACTGCTGCCTCTTCCGCGACCGGTATGTCGGAGGTGCCTGCAGTGATAACCGCGATAGCAGTGGCGGGCCGTTTCATTTCGCGGAAAGGGATACTTATGATTCGTGCTTCCGGATACCAGACGGCTTCAGGAAAGATGTCCTTCACAGCGTCATACATTTCCCGACTGGCTCTGGTTCCTATGACATTGTTCTTTTTTCCCGCCATCAGCATGAAGATGCCAATGACCTGGTCAGTAGTCTTGCCTGCACAGTAGACGATCTCTGGATACCCCGTCCTGATTTCCCTGTGATTATCAATTTTTGCATACCCGAGATCGGTAAACGGAAAGTCTTGCAGAATTTCAAGCGCTTCCTCCACGCTTTTTCTTCCGTCTTTTATCTCCCTGAGGAGTGATTCAATGTCGTTTCTGTTCATGGTCTGGTGTTTTCAGGATCATACGAGCCTGATCTGTATCCTTCGAGATCCAAAGATACATATCTGAATCCGATTTTCTTAAGGCCTGAGATAATAAGTTCTCTGTCAGGGCTCTGAGTCATCCTGGAAAAGTCGGAGGGGAGACATTCTATCCGTGCCAGATCGCCGTGTATCCGGACCCTGGTTCCCGGGTATCCGCTGGTGCGAAAGAAATCCTCCGCCTGTTCAACCATATGGATCATTCCGGAGCTTACCGGTGTATTATAGGGGATCCTCGTAAGCAGGCATGCCATGGATGGTTTGGAGGCGATTGTAAGCCCTTCAGCCCCCAATAAATCCCTGATGTCCTGTTTGGTAAGACCAGCTTCCATCAGGGGACTTCTGA
>CAYQRF010000216.1:0-2532 GCA_964419775.1 uncultured Rikenellaceae bacterium | reverse complement strand
AAAGGGAAAGGACTGACCGGATACAAACTCTAAAGCTCCCTTGCGGTTTTCACTATCAGCTTCCAGGCTCTTTCAACATGCTCCGGAGTTAGGTTTGTCTGGCCGGTAACCATCCTCAGGGTATAAACCCCGTTGACGGTTGTATGAGTAAGATAAATCTTCCCTTCGTCATTAAGCCGGTGGTTTAGCGTCTCATTCAGACCGTTGAGCTCCTCTTCACTTTTCCCTGATGGCTTGTACCTGAAACATACAACATTCAGGGTAACCGGGGCCAGTATCTGAAAGTCGTTCTCACGCATTATCAATTCCGCCAGCCGCTTTGCTATCCTGATATGTCCGCGGACCTTATCACGAAGCCCCTCTGCACCATACATCCTGATGACGCTCCAGAGCTTTAACGCCCTGAACCTTCGTCCGAGAGGAACGCCCCAGTCGCGGTAGTCGTTCACAGCTCCCCGGGTCCTGGTTTTGAGATATTCCGGAAGGATTTCGAATGTCTTGATCAGATAAGCCGGATTCTTGACAAAATATGCCGAGCAATCGAACCCGGTGAACATCCATTTATGCGGATTGAATACTATTGAATCGATGAATTCACGGCCATCAAGCATCCATTGGTATTCGGGAAGTATAAGGGCCGTTCCCCCCATTGCTGCATCGACATGAAGCCAGATGCCATTTTCGGCACAGATTCTGCCAATCGGCTTGAGAGGATCGATTGCAGTGGTTCCTGTGGTCCCGATGGTGGCAATAACACAGCATGGCTTTAAACCGGCCTTTTTATCGTTTTCAATGGCATCCCTGAGTTTCTGCACATCCATGGTGAAGTCTTTCCGTACAGGTATCCTCACCAGATTTTTTCTTCCGATTCCGCTTATTCTGACTGCCTTCTCAATCGAGGAATGAGTCTGCTCCGAGCAATAGATCCTTAATCCGTATAATGCAGCGGCCCCTTCATCATTAGCCGTGAAATCAGTAGCCTTCTCCCTTGCCGTCAGAATGGCGGCAAGGGTGGCGGTTGAAGCCGAATCCTGGATAACCCCCTCGAAAGTCTTCGGCAGCCTGATCAGGTCCCTCAGCCAGATCATCATTTTCTCCTCGAGTTCAGCGGCAGAAGGGGATGTTTCCCAGATCATGCACTGGGCTCCCAGTGTTGCCATTATCATTTCGGCAAGAATGGAAGGAGCGCTGGTGTTGGCCGGGAAATATGCATAGAAATTCGGGCTCTGCCAGTGGGTAATGCCCGGCATGATAATCTCGTCCATGTCCTTCATGAACGATTCAAAAGATTCAGGTTTAACGGGAGGATCGTCGGGCAGTTTGCTGAATATCTCCCCGGGTTTTACTATCGATTTGACGGGATATTTTTCAACCTCATCCATATAACGGGCCATCCAGTCGACCAGTTCATGAGCGTGTTTCCTGAATTCATCGGAAGTCATCAGCAACTATGTTATTTAACCGATTCGGCCAGCAGAATGATCTTGTTGGCTTTTACCTCAATCACACCGCCGTTGATCTCGAATATTGATTCATTGCTGGCCATGTCGACGATGATCACCGGTCCGTTTTCGAGAGTTGAAATAATGGGAGCATGGTCTTTCAGTACCTGGAATGAGCCCTTTTTGCCAGGGACCCTTACTGATTTGACCTCCCCATCGAATACCTTTTTGTCAGGAGTTATGATTTCTATCTTCATGTTAAAGAAGTTGCTTGTTGCTGATAAGGCGGTGTGCGGCGTGCGGTACGCGGTATGCGGCGTGAGAATACCGAATACCGATTACAGATTACCGAATACCGGCTTACCGGTTACTTTGACTGGGCCAGAATTTTCTCTCCCTTCTCAATTGCATCCTCGATGGTACCGACCAGCATGAATGCCGATTCCGGATACTGGTCAACCTTTCCTTCGAGAATCATATTGAATCCCTTTATCGTATCCTCGATTGAAACGAGTGCTCCCTTGATGCCGGTGAACTGTTCAGCCACATGGAAAGGCTGGGAAAGGAACCTCTGAACCCTTCTTGCCCTGTGAACCACCAGTTTGTCTTCTTCCGACAGTTCATCCATCCCGAGGATGGCGATGATATCCTGAAGCTCATTGTATCTCTGCAGAATTTCCTTAACCCTCTGTGCGCAGTTGTAATGGGCCTCTCCGACTATGTCTGCCGAAAGGATCCTCGACGTTGAATCGAGCGGATCAACAGCCGGATAGATACCGAGCTCCGAAATCTTACGGCTGAGCACCGTTGTTGCATCGAGGTGGGCAAATGTAGTTGCAGGTGCCGGGTCGGTCAGGTCGTCGGCAGGTACATACACTGCCTGCACCGAGGTGATAGAGCCGTGACGCGTCGATGTGATACGCTCCTGCATTATACCCATCTCGGTCGACAGTGTCGGCTGGTAACCAACGGCCGAAGGCATACGTCCGAGAAGCGCGGATACTTCAGATCCGGCCTGGGTGAAACGGAATACGTTATCCATGAAGAAAAGGATATCCCTTCCGCCGCTTTTCCCGTCGCCATCCCTGAA
>CAYQRF010000215.1:0-2538 GCA_964419775.1 uncultured Rikenellaceae bacterium | reverse complement strand
GATTACAAATTCGATCAGCAGAACTTGTTTTATTCCAGACGAATAGGACATTCTCCTTCCAGGACAGTCCAGACTGTTGGCGACCAGTATGTGAAATCGCCCGACGTGACCAAGATACTTAGTGCAGCCAAATTCAGCGGAACGACATCCAAAGGACTTTCGGTAGGGCTTATACAGAGCGTGACGGCAAATGAGTTTGCCAGGATCACCGATGCCGGCGGCAACGAATCAAAGGTTAAGGTTGAACCGCTCACCAGCTACCTTGTAGGCCGTATTCAGAAAGGCTACAATGCCGGGAATACGGTGATCGGAGGGATGTTCACATCAACAAACCGTTTTATAGAGGATCCGGAGCTGGAGTTTCTGGCCGACAATGCTTTTACCGGCGGGCTTGATATTCTCCATCACTGGAACGATAAGAAATTCTTTGTGAATGCAAAGCTTGTGGGGAGTTATATAAAGGGCAGCAAGGAGGCATTGACAGTGCTTCAGGAGTCGTCGGCCAGGTATTACCAGCGGCCCGGGGCCGATTATCTCGATTACGACCTTAACCGGACAAGTCTAAGCGGATCGGGAGGCAAGGTGCAGGTCGGAAAAGGGGCAGGGGGCAACTGGAAGTATTCAACGGCACTTTCATGGCTTACCCCGGGACTGGAACTGAATGACCTGGGATACATGAGGACTGCCGACGAGATCGAGAATCAGAATGAGGTTCTCTATCAGACCATAAAACCGGTATCGATCTTCAGATCGTTCAGTGTAGGTTTTGAACAACGCAACTCCTGGACCTTTGGCGGTGCATACCTTGGTTCAGACGGAGAGATATCATTCCGGTCCGCGTTCAGGAACCAGTGGACATTAATGGTTGGTGCTGCTTATCACTCTCAGGATATTGACAACAAGATTCTGAGAGGGGGCTATGACATGCTGATGCCTGCGAGTTATGAATTCAGGGGGATGCTGAGTACGGACGGTTCAAAGAAATTCATTGCTACCCTTGGAGGAGGTTACGATAAGGCTGCAAGTAATTCCGCTTCATCCTGGGGAATTCAGCCCGGTATCTCGCTGCGGCCGTTCAGGATACTGAAACTTGGCATAACCGCCGATTATGAGGAAAACCGTGACGAACTGCAATACGTAACCACCAGGACAGATCCTTCGACATTGTACAGGAGATATATTCTTGGGACTATTGACCAGACAACACTCGGGCTGACTTTCAGAGCCGATATTAACCTGACTCCGGAGTTTTCAATTCAGTATTACGGCAGTCCATTCATCTCCCGTGGAAACTATTCGGAGCTGAAAAGGGTCACCAGTCCTGAGGCAAAAAGCTATAACGACAGGTTTGCTGTATATCAGAATCCAATGTTTAACGGTGATACTTATCTTTTGGGCGACAATGATAATGGAACCCCGGTGGTTGTCGAGGTTGGCAATCCTGACTTTAATTTTCACCAGTTCAGGTCGAACCTGGTGGCAAAATGGGAGTACCGTCTTGGTTCGTTCATATATTTCGTATGGTCGAGCGACAAAACCGGAAGCAACATGTTTTCAGGGGCTTCGCTTGAAGATTCGTACGGATATCTTGGCGACATCTATCCCAACAACATATTCATTGTTAAGCTGAATTACTGGTTCTCACTATAGATTGCATCCAACTGGAATTCCACATAAATATCAGCAATCATGAACAAATCAGAACACAGCATCCTCAAAATCTATGCAAGCACCACCGACAGGATCGGGCAGAAGCTTCTGTATGAGCATATAGTGGTTCTGGCCAGGGACAAGGGCATATCAGGAGTCACGGTTTACAGGGGGATCATGGGGTATGGGCTGAGCAGCCGGATAAGCGCCCCGAGATTCTGGGAACTCACCGAGAAACTTCCGATAATGATCGAGATAATTGACAATAATGAGGTGATAAATGAGTTTTATAAACTGATTGAGCCTGATTTGCTTAATATGCCTAAGGGGTGCCTTGTTATCGCAGAGCCGGTAACATTGAGACTGCATAAACCGGGGAAACACTAATGTCGTTGGCACCAACAGGGCATTCCGCAGAGGAAGAAATGCATCGCGGGCTAAGTTTTGGTCATTTAAAATTGTAACGTTGGTCGTCGAAAATATGCAGGAGGTCAAATATTCACTTAATTCTTTTGCGGGGCTGATTAATTTCCCCAAATTTGACCGTACTATCAGCATATAATCGAACGGCGCACGGTAAGGTTAGTTATACTTAATCCTGTTTTCTGATAATGAAAATACTGATTTGCGAAGATAATCCCATGGCAATGAAAACTCTCTCGGTGATTCTTGAGAGGGAAGGATTTGATGCTGATGTGGCTGAGGACGGAAATGAAGGGATTGAAATGCTGCAGAGGAATGAATACGATCTGCTTGTAATTGACATACATCTGCCTTACCGAAGCGGTCTGGAACTTATAAAGTTTGTAAGGTCGGAACAAGGCAGGGATACACCGGTTATAATTCTTACTGCATTCAGTGACAGCCAGATGCAGCGACAGGCGGGAG
>CAYQRF010000214.1:0-2540 GCA_964419775.1 uncultured Rikenellaceae bacterium | reverse complement strand
TCCATCCCGATAGCTATCGGGAGCCACGGTTACATCCGTGGTAAAGTGCATTCATAATTTATTCAACCCCGGAGCGGGTTGAACAAAAAGTAACCAGCAACCAGTAACCAGTAACCAGCAACCTTGAACTTTGAACCTGGAACCTGGAACAGGATTTGAACATTTATCCTTAAACTAAGCTCACTTAACCTAAGGAACATTTCTGTTTTTTTTAGCTATTTTTGCCTCCGCTTGCCTGAACAAGGTTTATTACTTTTATGTTTATTCTTATTACAAATCATTCTCTATGAAAAACAGGAAGACTCTTCTTATGATACTCGACGGCTGGGGAATTGGCGACGGATCGGTTGCGGATGTGATAAGCCAGGTACCTACTCCAAATATTACCGGTCTTATGAAGAAGTACCCTAATTCACGGCTTCATGCATCAGGGGAAAACGTCGGACTACCCGACGGACAGATGGGTAACTCGGAGGTGGGACACCTTAACATCGGAGCAGGACGTGTTATTTACCAGGATCTTGTAAAGATAAACCTGGAATGCAAGACCGGCGACATTAAAAAGAACCCTGTGCTTACCGGGGCATTCTCTTATGCAAGGGACAACGGGAAACAGGTTCATTTTCTGGGCCTTCTTTCTGACGGCGGCGTTCATTCACTCGATACTCACCTGTATTACCTGTGCGACATGACCGGTGATTACGGAATAAAGAATGTTTTCATACATGGTTTCGGCGACGGACGCGATACAGATCCAAGAAGCGGGAAAGGCTATATGAAAAACCTTCTCGATCATCTGAAAGTGTCAAACGGCAGGGTGGCTTCATTTATCGGAAGATATTATGCAATGGACCGCGACAAGAGATGGGAAAGAGTCAAAACCGCCTATGACCTCATCGTGAACGGTGAGGGTAAGCAAACCCGTGATATACTGGATGCCATTCAGAGTTCGTACGACGAAGGGATTACGGATGAATTCATGAATCCCATTGCCGTTGTCGACGAGAAGGGTGGAGCGATAGGGAAACTGCAGCCAGGTGACGTTGTGGTGTTTTTCAATTTCAGGAACGACAGGGCAAAGGAACTTACAATAGCCCTAACCCAGAAAGACCTTCCGGAATTCGGGATGCATACCATGCCCCTTTACTATTGCACCCTTACACCATACGACGCTACCTTCAAGGGGCTTCACATAATTTATCCGAAGGAGAATGCCGACCACACCATTGGCGAGGTTATCTCAGAAGCAGGAAGGGCCCAGCTCCGGATTGCAGAGACTGAAAAATATGCCCATGTAACCTTCTTCTTCTCAGGGGGCAGGGAAGAGGTTTTCAAAAATGAGGAGAGGATACTCATTCCTTCCCCTAAGGTGCCGACTTATGATCTTCAGCCTGAAATGAGCGCTTACGGAGTCAGGGATGCCGTGATCGAAGCTATAAAAACAGAGAAGTTCGATTTCATCTGCCTTAATTTCGCAAACGGCGACATGGTAGGCCATACAGGCATATATGATGCTATCAGGAAAGCTGTGACTACAGTTGATGAATGCGCCGGCGCAGTTGTGAACGCGGCCAGGGAGAAAAGCTATGACGTAATTATAATAGCCGACCACGGAAATGCCGACAAGGCGCTGAATGAGGACGGAAGCCCGAATACGGCACACTCCCTGAATCCGGTTCCCTGCATCCTGGTGAGCGATGATTATAAATCGGTTAAAGAAGGTATACTTGCCGATGTTGCACCAACCCTGCTTTCAATAATGGGTATCCCGATCCCGGAGGAAATGACCGGCAAGGTTCTGGTAAGCTGATGATCCGCATAAACGACATCATATTCAGTCTCGATATCATCGGGAAAAAATTCAGGTGCAACCTGCCCCGCTGCCTTGGAAACTGTTGCCGCTACGGGGATTCGGGAGCGCCTTTGAGAAATGACGAAGCCGGTATTCTGGAAGAGATCTGGCCGGAGGTAAAATCGTATATCAGGCCCGAGGGGGTTGACACTATTGAAAGGGAAGGGACCAGTGTGATTGACTTTGAGGGAGAAAGGGTGACTCCCCTGATAGGCAACGAGGAGTGCGCCTACACCCTTAAAAAGGACAATATTTACCTGTGCGGGATAGAAAAAGCATTCCTCGAAGGGAAGATACCCTTCAGAAAACCCATTTCATGCCATCTCTTTCCTGCAAGGGTGAAGCAATTTGACGGATTTACTGCGGTCAATTACCAGGAACTTTCGATTTGCCATACTGCTGTCGACACCGGCAAAAAAGAGGGAGTCTTTGTATATGAATTTCTGAAAGAGCCTCTGATCAGGGCATTTGGTGAGGAGACATACAATGAACTCTGCATAGCCGCAACAGAGATAAGAAAGAACCCGGGACGTTTCGGAATCTGAAAAAAATGCCGCAAAGGCGCAAAGACACAAAGATTCACCAAGTAATTAGATTAAGATTTCAATCGCACAAGACGTTAATATTTATACTCATGACAAGCATCAGTAGCTATATCGAGCAGAACCGCGACAGGTTTCTTGAAGAG
>CAYQRF010000213.1:0-2573 GCA_964419775.1 uncultured Rikenellaceae bacterium | reverse complement strand
CATATCTGGCGCCTGATATCCTTTATCACCTGATATGGATGGGCGGATTACCGGTATTCTTCTACAAGCAATCGGCAAACCTTCCGGTTTTGATCGGAGGATCGATCATCTGGGCGATACTGATGGTCTGGCTTACTGCTCTTCTGAAGCGTCTTGGAGTAAGCCTGAAGCTGTAACTTAACGGTCTTCCCTGCTCATTGAGAAGGGATAGGATTCTTCTGTTGTTCCCCGTTTCAGGTCGGGATTATTTTGCATGGTGAACTGCAGCTTCCCTCCCGTCTGAAGCTCCGAGTGTCTTATGAAGTTCCTGGTGAGATCTTTCCCATTAAGTGAAATGCCCCCGACATATACATTTTCCCTGGAATTTTCCGGTGCTTCAATAACCAGGCTTTTCCCGTCTTCAAATCTCAGTGTGGCTTTTTTGAACAGAGGTGATCCGAATACATATTCATCTGTTCCGGGCGTAACAGGATAGAACCCAAGCGACGAAAGGACATACCATGCTGAAGTCTGGCCGTTATCCTCATCGCCGCAGTAACCATCGGGAAGCCAGTTGTAGAGTTTGTCGAGCACCTCCCTGATATGAAATTGTGTCTTCCATGGTTCTCCGGCATAGTTATAGAGATAAATCATGTGCTGAACAGGCTGGTTGCCGTGAGCGTAATTTCCCATGTTCATCACCTGCATCTCGCGAATTTCGTGTATCACCAGTCCGTAGTATGAATAATCGAATACCGGCGGTACCGCGAAGACTGAATCGAGCATGGCTGTGAAACCCTTCTTCCCTCCCATCAGCGATACCAGGCCTTCAACATCCTGGAATACGCTCCAGGTATAATGCCAGCTGTTTCCTTCAGTAAATGCATCCCCCCATTTATAGGGGCTGAATGGCGACTGGAAAGTTCCGTCGAGGTTCCTGCCCCTCATCAGCATGCTTTCCTTATCGAATACATTCTTGTAGTTCATTGCCCTGTTACGGAATTTCGAAATTTCCTCTTCCGGCTTACCAAGTGCTTCTCCCAGCCTTGCAATGCAGAAATCGGCATAGGCGTATTCAAGCGTCCTTGCCACATTCTCATTTATTCCGGCGTCGTAAGGCACATATCCTAGTTTGTTGTAATATTCAGCGCCAAGTCTTCCGACCGATGATACCGGTCCGACGGTGTCGGTGTTCTTCAGTACGGCCTCATACAGGGTTTCGATATCATAGCCCCTTATGCCCTTGAGCCACGAATCGGCAATAAGCGATGCGGAGTTGGACCCGATCATGCAGTCGCGATGCCCGGGGCTGGCCCATTCAGGCAGCCAGCCGCTTTCGAGGTAGGTATTTGCCAGACCCTGCATTATCTGGCTGTTCAGCTCCGGATACATCAGGGTAAGGAAAGGGAATTGCGATCGGAAGGTATCCCAGAAACCGTTGTCGGTGAACATGTAACCCGGCAGTATCTCGCCGTTGTAAGGGCTGTAATGCACTAACTCTCCCTTTGAATCAATTTCAAAAAACTTCCTTGGAAAAAGAAGCGAACGGTAGAGGCACGAATAGAAGGTCCTCATCTGATCATCGGTTCCGCCTTCAACCTTTATCCTTGAAAGCTCTGCATTCCATATATTCCTTGCATTTTCCCTTACATCTTCGAATGTCAGTCCGCCCGTCTCGCTTTCAAGGTTGAGAAGAGCCTGTTCCTCACTGATGAATGATGAGGCAACCCTCATATTCACCTGTTCGCCTTCGGAAGTGCTGAATCCAAGGATTGCCCCCACATGATTACCCTCTTCAGCCAGATCGTTGGGATTCAGGGTGCCTCCGTTCCACGTGTGAGTCTCCCGGAAATCCCTGTCGAATGTTATAACAAAGTAATTACAGAAATTTTCGGGGACTCCGCCGTGGTTGTTCTTACACCAGCCAACAACTTTACGTTCCGAAGGGATCATTCTGACATTCGATCCTTTGTTGAAAGCATCGATTATGAGCCAGGAGGAATCACTCCGCGGGTAGGTGAACCTGAACATGGCAGCCCTTTCAGTCGGAGTAACCTCGGCTGTCACGTCATAATCGGCCAGGTACACGCTGTAATAATACGGTTTGGCTACTTCAGCCTTATGAGAGAACCAGGAAGCCCGTTCCTGCTGGGTGTATTTCATTTCGCCGGTAACAGCCATTATCGAAAAGGCAGCATAATCATTTATCCACGGGCTGGGCTGGTGAGTCTGCTTGATACCCATTATTTTGAAGTCATCGTAGGTATAGGCCCAGCCGTTATTCATTTCCCGTGTATGAGGGGTCCAGAAGTTCATCCCCCACGGAAGTGCTATGGCAGGGTAAGTGTTGCCTGTTGAAAGCCTGTATTCAGAATCGGTCCCCATCAGGGGATTTACAAGTTCGACCGGATCAAATGTTTCTTCAGCATCCCTGACGGAGCATGAACCAGCGGCGAACATAAGCAGGACAGCAATCAATAAGACTGCACTCCTCAGCGGATTCCGGGAGATAAAATTTCTTTCCATATTATCGGGTATCAAAAGTCTTTCCGTCTGAAAAAATAGTCCCCATGGAACTTCAGAAAGTTATGGGA
>CAYQRF010000212.1:0-2584 GCA_964419775.1 uncultured Rikenellaceae bacterium | reverse complement strand
TGTCTGGCTATTGTCAGACCTGAGGCAACTCCCGGTAAAATACACATCAGGGCCAGGGCAGAAGGACTGAAGGGAGCATCATTGAAAATTTCGGCAGAGTGAGATATTCTTTTTTTTGAAACCCGGCTCTCATATTTTTATTAAACTCTTTCAGTCATTTTGAAATGAATGAAACATATCTTATATTTAAAAAATTCAAAAACATCATTATATTGTTCAATCCCGGACAGTTGGAATAAACACTGTTGAACGACAGAGCCGATAAACAATTAACTTACTAACCTAACCATTATGAAGAGAAGAAATTTTGTCAAATCGGTTGCCGCTACCGGCACCGGACTGATAATTCTTCCGGGAAGTTTCCTTTCAGGAAGAAGTCCTAGTGATAAGCTTAATATCGCCCTGATCGGGGCTCACGGACGAGGCAGCCAGCATTATGGAGCACTGGCAAGCGAAAACGTGGTTGCCATATGTGATGTACATGCAGGCAATATGGCGCTGGCCGCAAAGCAGTATCCCAATGCCAAACAGTACATTGACTGGCGTAAGTGTCTGGAACAAAAGGATGTCGATGCTGTTATGATTTGTGCGCCTGATCATCACCATGCATTTATAAGTATCTGGGCCATGAACCGCGGAAAGCATGTCTTTTGCGAAAAACCGGTTGGGGAAACCGTTCTGGAAGCACGTGAGGTTCGGAAGGTATATCTTGCAAACAAGAACAAGCTGGCTACCCAGCACGGAACACAACGACATGCCAATGAGAATTTTGACCGCGTTTCGGAACTGGTCCGAGGTGGTGCTATCGGCGAACTGAAGGAGGCAATAACATGGGGCAACCGTACTCATGATAAAACAGGTTATCTTCCTGCAGCAGGACCTGCACCAAAGGATATTGACTGGGAACAGTGGATCGGTCCGGTTCAGATGCATCCCTTTAATCCGGGATATTTCGGCGCAAGACCAGGAGCCGGCTGTCTGCTTTGGAATATGTACCACGATTTCGGCAGCTGGCAGATAGGAGATATGGGCAGCCATACAATGGACCTTGCCTGGAATGCTATTGATGCAAGTCAGCCTACAACCGCCTGGGCAGAAGGAGATCCCTTCAGTCCCGAGGTTGTTGCATCGAATATGCATACCAAATTTAATTTTCCGGCAAACGACTGGAGAGGACCCATTACAGTTGAATGGTACCAGGGGACATTAAAACCAGCCATCCCGCATCCTGCAATTGACATAAGCAAAATCGGCCATGGTGCAATGTTCAAGGGAACAAAGGGAACTCTTGTTGCTGACTTCACCACAAGAATACTTATTCCCGATCGCAGCGGAGCAGATATGACCCACTACAAATCACCTGCCGCCGGTCAGGTTGCACCTCCTCTCGGAGGGTTCGTGGAACAATGGTTCAATGCATGCAAGGGCAGCCTGAAGACTGACTGTGATTTTGATTATGCAGGCAGAATGATAGAAACATTGATGCTCGGTCTTGCAGCACATCAGGCTGGCAAGGAATTGCAGTATGATCCTGTTGCCGGAGTAGTAACAAATGATCCCGCAGCAAATGCATTTCTGACCAAGGAATATCGCAAAGGCTGGGTGCTTAACGGATAAAAATATATTCCGGATTTGTCTTCACGGGCAAATCCGGAATTTTTCAAACATATTTAAAACTTCCTTGAATGAAGAGAAAATCTATTCTATTGATTTCTATATTATTTATAGTCACTGCTGTTTACTCCTATACGTACGGCCAGGAGGAAGGCTCATTGACTGATGCCAGGGATGGCAGGGTTTACAAGACTGTTAAGATTGACGCCCAGGTATGGATGGCCGAGAATCTTGCTTTTAAAACAGAAAACGGCTGCTCGGTATATGAAGATGTCAATGACTATCTGAAGACTCATGGTTACCTGTATACCTGGGAGGCTGCTACAAAGGCCTGTCCTGATGGCTGGCGCCTGCCATCGATGCAGGACTGGTGGTTTTTATCCAACTTTCTCGGAGGTGATGAACAGTCAGGCGGAAAACTGAAACAGTCAGGAACAGCTTCATGGGAGAGCCCGAATACCGGAGCTACAAACTCAAGTGGCTTTACAGCTCTCGCAAGTGGCCAAAACGGTGATCAGGCAAAGGAACATTTAGGCAAAACAGCTTTTTTCTGGACTAATGTAGATGACGATGATGTTACAAGCTGGTGCGGGGCATTATACCACGACAGGGGAGATCTGGCACTTTATCCGGTTGAAAAGAAGAATGGTTTTTCAGTTCGTTGTTTAAAGAACTCAGCTGGTAACGAAAAGGTATTTGATTTCTGGTGATCGGGAGGAAAGGCGATTGGGCGTGAGGTGTGAGGCGTGCGGAAGACTGAGAGACAAGGCATACATATTCCGAGAACTTTCGGGACCGTGTTAGTGGTTATACCAGAACCGATTATTTACCACGGATCCCACGGTCCCGATGGCTATCGGGATCACGGATAAAACCACGGATGTCATTTGAGACAATCCGTGCATTACCCGTGTTCTCCGTGACCTCAGTGGTTTAAAAAGAAACCAGCTACAAACATTAACCAGCAACC
>CAYQRF010000211.1:0-2597 GCA_964419775.1 uncultured Rikenellaceae bacterium | reverse complement strand
AGGCCATTGCATTGTTGATGTTTCTGATACTGCCGCAGAAGCTGTTGTGCCAGGAGGGTATCCTGGATTCGGTGTTTACATTCAGGGCAGGATCGGTAAAGACAGGCAATGCCCTCGACATTATTACAAGGGAAACAGGATACCATTTCACTTACGACAGCCGCCTTGTCAATCCTGATAATAAGGTTGTAATGAACTTCAGGCAGTTCCCCCTGAAGGTTGTTCTCGACAGCATTCTCAAAGGCGATTCGCTTGTTTATTCGGTTATTGACGAGTTTATAATTATATCGAGGGAGATACCGCCCCCTCCCCGTGCAGTGACCGATTCGCTTGCCCGGCCTCTTCTCAGGAATATCACCGGGGTGATTATTGACGGTGAATCGTCCGAACCCCTTTCCTTTGCATCTGTAGGGCTGAGGAACACGGGCCGTGGTTCCGTATCAAACAACAACGGTGAATTCGGATTAAGGATCCATCCTGAGGATTACGATGATACCCTGGTTGTTTCGTACCTTGGCTACTATGCCAGGGAAATACCGGTAAGGCAATCGCTTGGAAATTTTTTCAGGATCGAAATGAGAAGGGAGTTCATATCGATTCCGGAGATCATCATCAAGAATCAGATCCCCTGGGATATTGTGAACAAAGTGAGGTACAACCTTACCCGCAACTATGGAAACACACCTGCCCGCACCACCGCTTTTTACAGGGAGGGCGTCTTGAGAAAGAATGAGCTTCAGACCTATTCCGAGGCGGTTCTTCAGATTTATAAGAGCGCCTATTCCGGCACTCTTCTGAACGATCAGGTTAAAGTAATGAAGAGCAGGAAGATAGAAAACCTCGGCATCGACGATACAATTGCAGTCAGGCTGAAGGCAGGATTGAACACGTGCCTCCAGCTTGACGGCATGAAGCACGGGTTTGATTTTATCTCGGGCGAGAGTATGCTGGATTACATCTACAGGCTTACCGACATCGTATCATATGATGAAGAAGCTGCTTATGAGATAGAGTTTTCACCGAGGGAGGAAGCCGATGTGCCGATGTTTCACGGATCTTTGTTCATAAACACCCTCGATTTTGCCCTGCTCAAGGCAGAATTCAGCATCACTCCCGAATATCTCAGGGAGATGAGGTCGTCATTTATTTCAAATCCATCGCGGGACTTTACCACCTGGCCTGTTTCGGTGGATTATCTGGTTTCGTACAGGAAGCTTGCCGGCCGATATTACCTTAATCATGTCAGGGGGGACCTCCGTTTCGAGTCGAAGCAGAAAAAAAGAATTTTCAAAACCATGTTCGATGTATTCTTCGAGATGGCGGTTACCAGTTCGAGCCTTGAGAATGTGGTCAGGTTTGAAAGGGAGGAGCTGGCACCGTTGCATTCGGTTTTCTCAAGGACGATCAACAGTTATGATCCTGTATTCTGGGGAAATCAGGAGTTTCTCAAGCCTGAGGAGAATCTTCTCAATGCGCTGAAAAATATGAGGGTTAAGCTCGAGGAATTCAGTGAATGAGATAAATTTCCACCCGGCTGTCAACCGTCAGTACTGATTTATAAGACTATACAGTTCAGTAAGGTCTGGAGTAAGAACGATCTCGGTTCTCCTGTTCTTCTGGCGGGCTTCGGTTGTATTGGCAGCATCAACCGGCATGTATTCGCTTCTTCCCGCAGCTGTGAGCCTGGCCGGATCGATTCTTGTTCCTTCGAGCAGTGTTCTGACAACAGTGGTTGCCCTTTTTACGCTCAGGTCCCAGTTATCGCTCAGGTTTCCGCTTCCCGGGTTGTAGGGAACATTGTCGGTATGGCCTTCAATCGTAACCTGTATCCCCGGGTTCTTCTCCAGCACTCCTGCAAGTTTCCTGAGGGCGTTACGTCCGTTTGCGTCAATATCCCAGCTTGCCGACCTGAAAAGCAGTTTTTCGTCGAGCGAAACATACACCTTTCCGTCGCGGTTTGTTACTGTAAGCCCGTTATTCTCAAATCCCAGCAGCGCTTCCGAAACCTTTTGCTTAAGGTCCTGAACGATTTTCCTCTGGGTATCGAGGATTTTTTCCAGTTCAGCCATCCGGGCGTTCTTTTTATCAAGCTCCAGTGTGAGCTCGTCGAGCGACACCTTCTTGAGATCCATTGAATACTCGAGCTGCCTCATGATATCCTCTTTCTGACGCAGATTATCCTGGGCTGCCTGAAGATCGGCCAGAAGTTTCCTGGTCTCGGTCAGGTTTCCCTTTATCAGGTCATCCTGGGCAATCTGCAGGGCGTTGAACCTGTCGGAGAGGCTGTTCATTTCCTCTCTGGCCTTGTTCCGTTCGATTTCGGCAAGGGCAATATCCTGCCTTGAACTGGCAATTTCAGCTTCGAGGGCAGCGATTCTTGTGGCGATTTCCCTGTTCTGCATCGAGAGGGAGAGATTCTCGGACTTGAAGTCATCCCGGTCGATCATATTCTGCCTGCTTTCATTCTGGAGTGCGCGGTATTTGCTGGCCGGAACGCACGACCAGACTGCAATTGCAAACAGAACGGCAATTACGGCAAAAGGCTTGTTCATATTCAGGATCAGGTTAATTAGTTATCTGCAGTGACAAAAATAAGA
>CAYQRF010000210.1:0-2600 GCA_964419775.1 uncultured Rikenellaceae bacterium | reverse complement strand
CATCAGCCAGCAGATTTACAGTCTGCCCCAGTTGGCCACTTTGGTATCTCCCCTTAAACAGAGTATATCTCCCAAGACATACAAATGCAACTCTTTCAAGAGCCGATGAAGGGATTCGAACCCCCGACCTGCGGATTACAAATCAGCTGCTCTGGCCAACTGAGCTACATCGGCAATTTAAAGAACGTCCCGACAGGCCATTACATACCCTCCAAAATCGGTTTGCAAATGTATGAATTTAAATTTCATTTATCAAAATTATCGATTTTTTTTTTGAACCGACCTAAACTATGCTCCTCTCTTCTTCTGATTGTATTTGGTAATCTGCTTCTTAAGAGCATCAATAGCCTGGTCGGTAGCCTCCTCGAAAGTCTTGCTTTGCTTTTTGGCAAACATGGGTGCTCCCCTCAGATCAAGCTTGATTTCCGTAATTTTATTCTTACGCTCCTGATCCTTATCAAGCCTCAGGTACACTTCAGCATTAACAATTCCATCACCTATCTGGATAAGTTTATCCAGTTTCTGGTGAACAAAATCAATTAGTTTCTTATCGGCATCAAACCGCACTGAGTGAATCTGAATGTTCATGATGGTCCCTCCTGTTTAATTAATTAATAATTAAGCTCTTGGATGAGCCTGTTTATATATTCTCCTGAGTTTCTCAAATGAATTATGCGTATAAATCTGAGTAGCTGAAAGATTGGCATGACCCAGGAATTCCTTGATTGAATTCAGGTCCGCCCCGTGGTTAAGCATATGGGTGGCAAAAGTGTGCCTGAGCACATGGGGGCTTTTCTTCTCGATTGTAGTTACCATTGCCAGGTATTTCCTCACTGTATTATAAACGTATTTATCATACAACTTGTTCCCCCGGTCATCAACAAAAAACCATTCAGAAGGCATATCCGGAAACTCAACATCACGAGCCCTTGAATAATCAGCCAGCTTCACTGCGAAATGACCAATCAGCGGGATGATCCGCTGCTTGTTTCTTTTACCTGTCACCCTCACAGATGCAGATGTCAGATCGACGTCGGATATTTTAAGACCTGTCAGTTCCGCCCTTCTCATCCCCGTGAAATAGAGCATCTCGATAATTGCCCTGTCCTTTATCCCTTTAAATCCATCTTCGAACTGACAGTCGTCAAGCAGCTTGTCGAGAGCCTTCTCCTCTACAAAAACAGGCAGCCTCTTTGCTGTCTTTGGAAGGACAACTTTTTCAAGGGGATCGCCTGTTGCCAGACCCTCCTTCCTCAGAAACTTGTAAAAGACTCTGAGCGACGAAATTTTCCTGTGAATACTGGAAGGGGAATACCCGTCTCCTATAAGAGATACAATCCATGACCTTACATCATGGGAAGTGAGATCATCCGTATTCCCTGACTGGTTTTGCAGCCTAAGGTAATTATCGAACTGATCAAGATCGTTTAAATAGGATCTTACAGTGTGCGGCGAGTACCGCTTCTCGATTTTCAGGAACTGTAAGAACGATTCCTTATGATCCATAAAGGAACCCCCTTATATGTTATTGTTAAAAAAAGGAACAGGACGGCGTATTACTCTTCGCTCTCCTGCAACTTCTGGACATACTGTGCCTTCTTTAACTCTTCCCTTTTGCGTACTGAAGGTTTGATGAAAGCCTGACGCGAGCGCAGTTCACGGATCACACCTGTTTTTTCAAATTTCCGCTTGAACTTCTTGAGAGCTCTCTCAATATTTTCGCCTTCTTTTACTGGTACAATGATCATAATTTTAATTCAGTTTAAAACGAGGCGCAAATTTAGACACATTAAAAATCTTTTCAAAATATTAAGGCGACAATTTTATCATTTTATTTGATTTAAATTATTTGACATAATAACGCTTTGCATGCAGTATCAGATAAAAACCATGACTTATTAAAGGTACGGTTTATATTCATTGATGCCAAATAAAAAAGGTGTTAAAAATTGGTTAAATTATCAGTCAAATGCCAGATAAGGACTAAGCTTGCGTGCAGTCTCCGCGGAGATGACACCATTGCCGACAAGCTCGCCCGTTCCATTGATCCTGCCACTTAACTCCCTGTACTTCAATATAGCAGGCACCTCGTTCTTCTTGAAATAGGGATGCCTGATAAGGTCGCCGTAGCCGGCTGAATTAATCCTGATCCTGGTAACATCAAGAGAGTCGGCCGTTACCCTGCCCGAGATAAGCACGAAAGTCTCTTCAGGAAGTCCGTAAACTTCCCTGAGCTGATCAACGGAAGCATATCCGCCAATTAGTTTCCTGAACCTGATTATACGTGCCGCCAGTACCGGGCCTATTCCCGGAAGGGCTTCCAGCGATACCGAGTCGCAGGTATTGAGATCCAGTTGCCTGGGTCGGACAGGTGCGCGCCGTGCCTGTTCCTGCACTGGTCGTGAGGCAGTTGTCCTATATGCCGCCAGATATACCTCTGTGCTGTCTGATGAAAGCCACTCCTGAGAAACCGGCAGCTCCCGGACCGTCATTTCATGGATTGGAAAGAGATATCTTATTCCCGTTATTACAACAATAGAAATGAGAAGAATGAAGGTTGACCTTCTTTCTCTCCTGGAATAGCCAAACCAGTCCCTGAA
>CAYQRF010000209.1:0-2611 GCA_964419775.1 uncultured Rikenellaceae bacterium | reverse complement strand
ACCGAAGCTACACAAGCCACCTTTCAACCAACAGGGGAAATATCAGCGTTGAACCGGGAAGAAATTTATACCTGAGGATGATTCTGGCGTTCTGAGAGAGGCGTGAAGGCGTGAAGGCGTAAAGGCGCAAAGGCGTAAAGGCGTTAGGGACTTGCACGACCTGCAAGACCTGCAAGACCTGCACGACCTTTACTCCTTCGTAATTCCAGACGGCAACTCTATAATCTTAATATTGCGAAAATGAATCTCCGCTCCTTCCGATTCAAGGCAGAGATATCCCTTCCGTTTTGATGAATTGGTGATACCGTTTACAACTTTCCCGTTCACGGAAAGTTTTATGACACCGTCGATGCAGATGACATCGTAAACATTCCACTCTCCCTTCCCCTTGCACCGGTTCTCAACCGACTTGCTCCTTGTCCCGCGGGGATTGTCGGGAGTGGTGGTAACTCCTCCCACCCCGAAAAGCTCACCATGAACGTATGCAACCGGAGGCTCCACCCCGTCCCTGGCATTCAGCTTCACCCAGTCGAGTTCGAGCATCTGAACCTCAACACCATTAGGGAGCCGCGATTTTTCGTCGGGATTTGCATCTGACCACACAAATACCCCTGAGTTGCCTCCCGGTTCAACATGCATCCATTCAACATGCAGGATGAAATTTTCATATTCCTTCTCCGACCGCATTACGCCTATCGGCTGACCTGAGCATATCAGCGTCGCGCCGCGTTTCGACCAGGTGTTTTCAGCGGTGTTTACATTGATCCATTTCAGGGGAACATTGTTTTTCTGTCCTGCTGCCGGTGTGACATCTTTCAGAACAACAGCTTTCCCGAACTCAAGTGGCTTTTGCGACCAGGCATCAATACTGCCGGCCAGGAATACAATAAGCAGTGACACTGCCGCGAATGAACTACCGGTATGCTTCATTATATTGTGGGTTTTATCCCAAAGATAGTGTAATTCCTTTCCCGAACACTGCACAGTCATGCTGACTTCACCTTCTTTTTGCACTTAACGCCCTGCTGTTCTTTCTGTACCTTTTAAAGGCGTCATTTCTTGCCTTCACATTATGCCTTGAATGGAAAGCCTTGTTCTTTTCAAGCTGCAGATTGCCAAGAAGCATCAATCCCTTCATTTCATTGAAGTTCTTCCTGCCCGAAGCGCAACCGGCAGATGCCGCGATGACCAGGAGAAAGATCAGGCAAAGGAAAATCAACTTTTTCATCTCTGAGATGTTTGATCACCAAATTCAACAATGAATATTTTAAACCTATGACTTCACAAGGTATAATACGAGGAATCCCGGGAAAGGTTACATGGATAATGGAAAAAGGAGACCGGAAAGGGCTGCGGGAGCTGACTAGACAGGGAAGGAATACCTGTTTCTTTTAGGCTTCCTGATACTTTTATCTGAGCCGGATTTTTTCCTGTCGAAGTTCAGCACCGGATAGGAGACAACAGTTCTCTTCCGCCTGCAATCAGTCCTGGTGCTTCTTTTTGATACTTTTGCCGGCTTTTCCGAAACCAGAATGAGCGGGATAAATGCTGCCAGCAGTACAAATCCCTTAAACTGCAATTTTCTCAAAACTTTCCTTTTACATTGATTTTGAAATACGTTCTGCTTTCAGGAACAATGTAAAGGTATCATCATAAGGTGAGGCCGGCAAGCGCCTGAGGACTGCGGGATAGCTGTTATAGTTTGAAAAAAGGCTGCTCCGTCAATGAAAAACTGCGACAGATAAAATTCACCCGGGCCTTTGTCCTCCGGAAAAGCCGATTGGTCAATTCCCTTGGTTTATTTACCGGCTGCCGGCGGGAAAACCTGAAGACGGGTGTTATCTTTGCTGTAAATAGTTGATTTTGTATAAAATAAAAAGTCAGTCCATCAAAACAGCTGAAAACCACTGTTTTGACAAACTGACTTTTTTCAATGACAGAAATCCCGGCTTACTGTTTCCCGAGTGTCATCTCAACTGAAACCGAGATATCCTCTGGAACATCGTCATCGTTAAGATCCTCGCTGATCTCCTCTGACATACCCATCACGGCTTTTGAAGATGTCAGGGAGATTATATCCAGAACTATTGTTTCATCAGAATCGGAATCGAGGGTAAGCTTCTCGTAATCTGAACTCAGGCTCCAGGTTCCCGTATCCGAATCTTCGCCCATTGTGGCTGTGTATGTATTGTCAGCCTTTATCTCAATGGTTCCTGTGAACTGCTGTGCAAGCGCAGCTCCGAATGCGGCCATAACAACCTGTGCCTGCGGTTCGGTCATTGAGAACTCATCCATGTAGTACTGGAGCAGTGACTTTGTCCCTATGGTGGCTTCAAAATCCACACCCTCGACCTCCCAGATTCCCAGGATATCCTCTTCAGGATTCGAGTCCTTGGAACATGACGTAAAAACCAATCCGGTAAACAATACCAGGATAATTCCTTTTACAAATCTCATTTTCATTTCACGGCGTTTTTAGTTATTTGTACTGTTTAAACGTCAGAAAGGGGTTTAAAATTCTGTAAAGACATTATTTTTTGACGAAAACCATGGCATAAATCGAGTAGGAGGAAAATGAAATAGGTTTCCTCCTATTTCATTTTCCGACCTC
>CAYQRF010000208.1:0-2630 GCA_964419775.1 uncultured Rikenellaceae bacterium | reverse complement strand
CCTCACACCTCACACCTCACGCCTCAACCCTCATACCTCTTTTCCAGGCAATTCATTAATGGTTGATGAGATCCCGCATCCCGTAAGAAACCGGGATGCGGGATGACATGTTGCATGGTGATCATGGGGCCGAAACTAAGATTTATTCATATCTCAGCGATTCCACCGGATTCTTCAAGGCTGCCCTGGTAATTTTGACACTTAAGGTGACTGCTGTTGCAACTACAATTATCAAAACAGCTGAAATCAGGATTCCCGCTCCTATCCCAGCAAAATAATCCCAGATACTATCCATCATCAAAAGCGACAGGTAATAGCCTCCTGCACAACCCATTGCTGAAGCAAAAAGGAGCACAACCATGAATTTCCTGCTGATAAGATACATAATAACAGGTATCGAAGCACCCTGGATTTTTCTTATTCCGACTTCTTTTGTTCTGCGGATTATATCAAGAGAAACCATATTGAACATTCCTATCAGGGACAAGATCGTGGCAACAACAGCCAGGAACACATTCACTTTAAGTATACTTCCGTTAATATCCTTTTCTTCCTGCAACAGATCTTCCTGAGTTCTTCCTTCAAAAATGAGATTTGAAGAGAGGTTTTTCCATTTACGTTCCAGTGATTCAAGCACAGCAGGAATATCCTCTTTATTTGTTCTTACTGTCAGATAATTATATTGATCAGGATTTGCTAATCTAAGCATGGTCGGTTCTATTTCCTCCCACACTCCTGAATTGAAGAAATCATCAACCATTCCTATTACGTTGAGGGTTAAAGTATCATAAAGTGTGATTTTTTTCCCCACCGGGTCTGTCCATCCGAAATCCCCGGCAAGCTTCTGATTGATTATCACCGAATTATTGGTTCTGTCGGCTGATTCGCGTTCTTTCTCAAATAATCTTCCTGCTTTCAGACGCAATCCCATTGTCTGTGCATACCCGGGACCTATATCAAGCACGTCGACTTCAACCTGTTTCTGATTTTCCTTTATTGGTCTTCTGTAATATCCCCAGCCGATATGATTTCCTGTACCATCTGCCGCGAGTACTTTGGGGTCGGAAAGCACTTCATTTTTATAATTTTCAAACAGATCCGGTGTCAGAGGAACCATTATCACCCTGTCCCTGTCATACCCAAGGTCGAGAGTTCTCTGGTATTCAGCATTTCTGGAAAAAGAAATTCCCATTATCAAAGCTGAAACAGAAATTGTGAATTGCATTGTCAGAAGAAGTGCTGATAACTTCCCTGATGGCCTGAATTGAGATGAACCTTTCAGTACCTGCACAGGGCTGAAAGAACTTACATACATTGCTGGGTAAACGCCGGCTATAAAGCCTGTGAGAACCAGTAGAAGAAACAGGAATACCCAGAAGAACAGATATTTACTGAAAGTAAGTTCTATAGACATATAAGCCCAGAGACTGCTGTAGGCCGGAACAAGAAACGCTGCCATCGCTATCCCGACAAACATAGCAATTATGCAGATAATCAGGGTTTCGAACATAAACTGTGTAATAAGCTGACTTTTCACGCCGCCGAATGTCTTTCTCAGACCTATTTCTTTTGTCCTCCTGCTGAATATGGCTATGGATGTATTGGCGAAATTGAAGCAGGCAATCAGAAGAATAAAGATCGCCATTATGGGAGGTGCGTTCAGGGCTGCGGGGTGTAATCCGGGAAAAAGGCCGGAGGACCAGACGGTACGAGTGTTCTCCCCGACTTCATCTAAAGGGATAAATGAAAATCTGCAAATTTTGAAATCTTCCCGTGCCTTGTTCTGCACAGGAATATAGTTTTTGAGATTAGCATTTACCGATGAAAGCATCGATTTTTCAGGAACCTGAATAAAAACCGCAGTTGTAAACACTTTCCAGTCTGAATCACTGGTCTCCAGCATCTGCAGAAAATTATTGTAATTTACCAGAATATCTATCCTGAAGCTTGAATTGTCAGGGAAGTCTTTGAAAACACCGGCTACAGTAAAGGAGAACTCGCTATTCCTGTCATTAACGATTGTAATTGCTTTGCCAACCGCATATTCCTTGCCAAAAAGAGTCTTCGCCATTGTCTCGTTCACAAGTACATTCCCTGTTTCGGCAATTGAACCTGAGGCACCATGAATCAGGGGTAATGTAAATATTTCCGTAAATTCCGGATCAGCATAAATTACCATTGCAGGAAAAATATTGTCCCCAATCTTTACAGGAGATCTTGATCGCTGTACTCTCGCAGATCTGAGAACTCCGGGAATATCGTTTTTTATCTGCAGGCCGAGAGTTGATGGTACAGTTCCGTATTCCTGCTCTCTTCCTTCCATATCCCTGAAGCTGGTTATGCGGTATATCTGGTCGAAGTTCTCATGTGTTCTGTCAAACTCATAGCTGAACATATGGTTGAAGAATGCAACAATGCAGACTGAAAGGGCTATCCCCAGTCCAAGGATATTAATCAGTGTAAAGACTTTATTCTTCCACAGGTTCCTGAAAGTAACCAGGAGATAATTTCTGAACATAAATCATCGGTTATTCATATTTCAGCGACTGTGCAGGGTTTATCCGTGCTGCCCTGAGTATCCGGTAGCTGATAGTTGCTATTGCGACTGTGAGTGCAATTCCCAGACCTGC
>CAYQRF010000207.1:0-2654 GCA_964419775.1 uncultured Rikenellaceae bacterium | reverse complement strand
ACATGAAGAGTAATTTTGCCGGGGTCGAAGATTTCTGCCGTATAAATAATTCCAATGCACTTAAGATAATTGCAGATAATGAAGATTATTTTGATAAACCGATGATTATCGGAGCTTCAGAAAATTTCTTCAGATTTTTTTCTTATAAGCTGAGGACCAACAATCCGGAAACAGCACTGGAATCCGGTAACAGCCTGGTCATTTCAGGTGAAATAGCAAAAAAATATTTTGGGGATAAGGACCCGGTCGGAAAGATAATTTCACTTGTTACTCAGAAACAAACAGATGAGATGACCGTTACAGGTGTCTTCGAAAAGCCTGTTGATAATACCCAGATAAATTTCGATATGGTTCGCCTGATTGGTGATGTCGACAGCCGGTGTTATATAAGCCTGACCGCTCAGACTGATCCCGATGAGATGGAAAAACTCTTTTCAGAAAAAAAGGAGGTCATTCCCGTTATAAATACCGGAGAACCGGGACCATATTACCTGGAGCCTCTCCGGCTTGCTTATTTTGATACCGAACGGGGTTCGAATGTCGAAAACAGCCGTGATAAAAGGGATTTATGGATTGCAATGATTATCGGACTTATAATCATGGGAGTCGCTGTATTTAACTATCTGGCGATACTGGCAAATAAGTTTCACAGGAAAACCAAAGAGTTCTACCTGCGGAGAATAAACGGCAGTTCTCTGTCAAACCTGGTTTTCAGGTTTCTTCTTGAGAATGGCATTATTGTTGTTTTATCATTCATTCTGGGCCTGTTCCTGATGCATGACGCGTTACCCTTCTTTAACAATCTGACAGGCAGTGGGATCACGGGATCATTCATTTTCAAACCAGGACAAATTGCAATTCTGGCAGCTGTACTTGTATTTTTATTACTGATTACCTTCCTGTTTACATACAATCTTATGCGCTTCTCTCTGGGCTTAAACCTGTTAAAGACTGATCAGAACCATAAGATAAAGACTATTCAGATTCCTGCCTTTAATGTGTTACAGTTGGCCAGCTCAATAGCACTCATTATTTGTTCCATAGTCATTATCCGCCAGATGAATTTCATAACCAATAAACCGATCGGGTTGGACAGAGATGTTATTGAGGTAAGAATTCCTCCGCAGTACAAAGACAAGGCTGTAGTATTTAAGGAGGAACTGACGAAGCACAGTTCTGTAAAAAATGTTTCGGTCGTAGGGGCTTCTCCGCTTCTCGAGCATTTCCTGCTGGCATTAAAATATCAGGAGAACGGAGTTGAAAAGCAATACTCTCCTTCGGGATTCATCGGGGATGAGAATTACCTTTCTGTGCTTGGAATTGAACTTGTTGCCGGAGATGATTTCTCCGGAACCCTTTCCGCAAACACCGATAAGTGCCTTATAAATGAATCCTTTGCCAGTTTATTCAAAGATCAGGATCTGGTGGGTAAGGGAATTCCCGGGATGGAAAATAAGATCATCACAGGAATAGTAAAAGATTTTCATTATTCAGATCTCAAATCTTTTGTGGAACCGGCTTTTATTTCATTCAGTAATACAGGCGGTCATCTCATGGTGAAAGCAGCGGAGAACCAGGTCCCTCAGGTCAGGGAAGCTATTTCTTCAGTCTGGCAGAAGCTTATTCCCGATTATCCTTTAAATACAGAATCGGTGGGAGACCGTTACGAATGGTATCACAGGGAGAATGTCAACTTTAAAAGGCTTATCACAACATGTTCACTGATAAGTCTTTTCCTTTCAATGATCGGCCTTTTTGCCGTCTCATACCAGAAAACCCGTTCACGTACGAAAGAAATAGGCATTAGAAAAATCAATGGTGCAGGGATTTCTGATATCCTTACTCTGATCAATTCGGATTTTTTCAGATGGACTATCATTGCCTTTATAATTGCTGTTCCTGCTGCAGGATATGCAATGTTCAGGTGGCTTGAAGCATATGCCTATAAGACAGAATTGAGCTGGTGGATATTTGCCCTTTCAGGATTAGTGGTACTTGCTGTTTCCCTTATGACTGTCAGCTGGCAAAGCTTGAGGGCAGCAACAAGAAATCCGGTCGAATCATTGCGGTATGAATGAATATAACACCTATATTTATAGACAAAATATGTGTGATGATAACCAACTACCTGAAGACAGCACTTAGGTTCCTGAAACATAATAAGATTTTTGCCGCCATCAACATAACCGGACTTTCAATTGCACTGGCTGCTTCGTTCATTATCCTTCTCTATGTGATTAATGAACTCAGTTACGATACCTGCCATAAAAACAGGAAAAATGTTTACAGGGTGCTTAATTATTATAAGGAATTCAAACAGGTTATGGCCGGAACTCCTTATTTGCTTGCTTCCACGCTTAAGGATGAGTTTCCCCGGGTAAAGAAGGCATGTACAGTAAGGAATGTCAGTCTGGTATTTAAAATCAGGGAGGAGTCAGTAGCTGTGAGACCGGCTATGTCAGCAAGCCCAGACATCTTTGACATATTTACAATTCCCCTGGTGGAGGGCGTACAGGATCAGAACCTGCTCGAGGAGAAGAATTCTGTCGTGTTATCCCGGGAACTGGCAGAAAGATTTTTTCCGGGAGAGAGTGCTGTTGGTAAAGAAATAGAGGGAGTATTAAATAACAATGAAATCCTGTTCACCGTAAAAG
>CAYQRF010000206.1:0-2667 GCA_964419775.1 uncultured Rikenellaceae bacterium | reverse complement strand
TGAATTCTTCAAGAGCTTCAAATACTTCAGGAAAGGAATCGCGTGAATGGATCACCACAGGCAGTGAGGACGAAATCGCCAGGGCAACCTGCCGCTGGAAAACAGTGATTTGTTCCTTGAGGTGTGTCTTGTCCCAGTAAAGATCTATCCCGATCTCGCCGACGGCAATGAACTTCCCTGAAGAGGCTGCAGATTCAATGGCTTCAAGCTCTTCCTCGTAGTTTCCGGAAACCGAAGTGGGATGTAATCCGATCATCGGGTTGCAGATCCCGGGATAACGGTCAGCTGCTGCCATCATTACATTGATAGATGAGGCGTCGATGTTCGGCATCAGCAGTTTTACAACACCTGCCCTGACAGCCCGATCTATTGCTTCATCCCTGTCGTTGTCGAATTCGGGTAAATAAATGTGGGTATGTGTATCAATAAGCTGCATCAGACGAGTCCCTGTGCCACCATTGCATTGGCCACTTTCACAAATCCGCCTATATTGGCTCCCTTTACATAGTTAATGAATCCGTCCTCCTGTTTGCCGTACTTTACACAGGTGCTGTGGATATTTTTCATGATGATCCGGAGCCTCTCGTCCACTTCCTCGCGCGACCATGGGAGCCTCATCGAGTTCTGGGTCATCTCCAGCCCTGATGTTGCAACCCCGCCTGCATTTGCCGCCTTTCCGGGGCCGTACAGAATTCCTGCCTTGAGGAATACTTCGACAGCTTCAATCGTTGAGGGCATGTTGGCGCCTTCAACCACGCATATACAGCCGTTTTTTACAAGGGTTTCAGCTTCTTCCCTGCTAATCTCGTTCTGTGTGGCATTGGGCATGGCGATATCGCATCTGATAATCCACGGCCTCTTGTCCTCGAAATACTCTGCACCGTATTTAACTGCATATTCCTTTATCCTTCCGCGCCTTACGTTTTTCAGGTCCATTATGAAGTTAAGCTTTTCCCTGTCGATTCCCTTCGGATCGTGGATGAATCCGTTTGAGTCGGACATGGTAACGACCTTACCTCCGAGTTCAGTAACCTTTTCAACTGCAAACTGTGCCACATTGCCCGATCCTGAAATGCAAACTGTCTTGCCCTTAAGTGATTCTCCCCTTGTGGCCAGCATCTCCTGTGCAAAATATGTTGCCCCGTAGCCGGTTGCCTCCGGACGGATCAGTGAGCCTCCCCATTCTATTCCTTTTCCTGTGAGAACCCCTGAGAACTCATTCCTGAGTCGTTTGTACTGGCCGAACAGGTAACCTATTTCGCGGCCTCCTACACCTATGTCGCCTGCAGGTACATCGGTCTCGGGACCAATATGCCTGAAAAGCTCTGTCATGAAGCTCTGGCAGAATTTCATCACCTCATTGTCGGATTTTCCCTTGGGATCAAAGTCTGAACCTCCTTTTGCTCCTCCCATGGGAAGGGTTGTAAGGCTGTTCTTGAATACCTGCTCAAAGGCAAGGAATTTAAGGATACCAAGATTGACTGTGGGATGAAACCTCAGGCCTCCCTTGTACGGACCAATTGCGCTGTTCATCTCAATCCTGAATCCCCTGTTGATCTGTACATCGCCCTTGTCGTCGAGCCATGGAACCCTGAAAATTATAGTGCGCTCTGGCTCCGCGATTCTCTCAAGTATCTTTGCATGCTTGTATTTGGGATTCTCTTCGATGAACGGAATCAGTGACTCCGAAACTTCCTGAACGGCCTGGTGAAACTCATTCTCACCCGGGTTTTTGGCTTTGATCATTGCCATGAACTGCTGTACTCTTGCATCCATTTTTCAAAGATATAATATGAATTTAGGGGGTTAAAATTAGAAAAACCGTGGAATATTAACTAAACTACCTGAGAAAAATAATAATTTCTTATTATCGGGAAGGGTAAGTTTAAAATTTAAATTCTATCGGTTATTATTTTGATCACCTTCCCTGGAGCCTACCCCGAACCCCCCAGGGATAAATCCACCCCCATCCCGAAAGCTTTCGGGACCCCCAAGATAAATCCACCCCCAATCTTTAGCTAATCTTTATACACATCTTTTTAAAAGTTGGTTACTTCATTTCCATTTTACTTTCTACCCCCAACCCCCTAAAGGGGGCTTTAGTCTACTGAAATACAATTAATTATGGGGGGTAAATCTAATGATATTAATAGCCCAGCATTAGCTCTGGATCCGAAAACAGCAAACTATCTAAAGGTGGATAATTCTCTAACTTGTATATCGCTCATTAGTAGTTCTTACCCCCCCCTTTAGGGGGGCAGGGGGGTGGGATCAGGGGGGTGGGATCAGGGGGGTAAAACAGGCTTAGGGGGCAAGGGGGTGCAGGAGATAAAAAAGGCTTTAAGGTGGCAGGGCGGCAAAAGGATATTAAAATCCATTCAATGTTTTCCTTTATCAGCTTCTGTAGACATTCCCCGGGCAGAACTTCACCAGTCCCCTGAACTCCATCTGCAGCAACTGTGATGACAGCTTGCTGACAGGGATATCGAGGGTTCTGCAGATCTGATCGATGGTAAGTTCGCCCTCTTTGCTGATAAGTTCATAGATCCTTTGTTCCGATTCGTTAAGTTCCGGGAAGAGGGTGGCCTGAACCGGCTTGGTTGTTTTCTCTGGCATCCATCGTAAGAGATTTTCAATGTCCTCTGCCGATTCAGCAAGCGAGGCTTT
>CAYQRF010000205.1:0-2684 GCA_964419775.1 uncultured Rikenellaceae bacterium | reverse complement strand
GCCTTTGCCAATATGGAAGCTCTTTCCATCCAGGCCAGATTCATCCATTCGGTTTTTGCCTCAAGTGCTGATTCAGCAGCCATGGCTGCTTCTTTCTCAGTGGCCATGTGGCAGACGGCCAGAACATGATCGTGATCGGCCGGATTTACAACGTTGATTGTCTTTCCTGTCTTAATCTCCTTCCCTCCTATTATCAGCGGTATTTCAACAATCCTGCTGCTTTGTTCAGTAAGTTCCTTTTCCAGAAGTTGCCTTTCCCTGCTCCCGGGAAGATATTCGAAAACAGGTTCATTTCTGGGTTCTGCGAAGTTGAAAATTGCGTTGTTCATAGATGAATATTATTGTTTATCGTTTATTGTTCCTGGTTCATCGGCATGCGGTATGCGGTATGCGGTACGCGGTACGCGGTATGCGGTGACAAAAGGTATTCCATCAGACCTAACAATCTGCAAGGGCAAATTGTTTCCTTTGCGCGTATTGGCACAACAGATCCACTGTCATTTATATACGTGGAAACCGGATATGGCTGATAAATATCCTGAAGCTCAGTTCAGGCTTTTCAGGTTGTCCAGTGCACCCGGTACAGCCTGAAGTATCCCTGCAATTATCGAACAGGTTTCAAGCTCCGGACAATCGCCGCATGTGTTTAATCCTTTTGCAGTTGCACAGTTCCTGATTCCGCACTCCAGGCAATGACTGAATTTCGGTCCCTCCTGCCTGCATCCGGTGCAGTTGATCATTTCCCAGGTAATTCCGGGAGCATTGAACTCGGTGCTCCATTTTTCAGCGGTGATTTTCCGAAGATTGTCATCATTGGCGATCGTGGCCTTCCTTGCATCGCATTCCGCACAGTTGATGCCGCAGCATCCGATTAGTTTTTCCATAGAAGAAGTTTATTGTTTATCATTCCTCGTTCATCGTTCAAGTTTCCAGGGACAGTTTTTGGTATTCGGTGTTCGGTGTTCGGTGTTCGGCTGGTATTCGGTATTCGGTATTCAGTATTCGGTGTCTATCCAGCTTACTTACTGATTACTGATTACCGATTACCGATTACCGTCACGCCTTAATGCCCTTGCGCCTTGTGTCTTGCGTCTTGCGTCCTATGCTTTACGTCCCTAAACAACCTTCATATTCACCGCATCCCACTTAATGATCTTCTTCTGGAAATAGCTGTCGTTGCAGGCCAGCGTCGGAGCTGCAGCGCGGAACCCGAACTCGGGTCCCTCAACGAGTGTCGCATTTCCGCGGACTCCCCCGAAGAAGTTCTTAAAGTGTTCCAGATGCTCGTCGAATCCTTCAGGGGCAGTGTATTTCACCCCCGGTTTGACAGGCCTTTTCCTTTCCTCTGCAGTGTATTTCTTCTCATACTGACTCATCAGCTCCTTCTGCATTGCCTCGGGGTAGGTGTGGAATGAATCCCAGCCCCCTATGCCGGGCGCTTTAGCCATAATGCTGTTCGAAAGAGCAAATCCGTTGTCGAGCATTTCCATAACCCCTTCGCTGCCTACAAACCTGGTAATACCTTTATCGCCCTGCCCGCTGACGAAATTCACTCTCAGCATAACCTGGAACTCCGGATGCTCCTTCGTTTCGGGATAGTGCATAATACCGACCATCACATCGGGCACATCGCGGCCATCCTTCCAGTAGCAGAGCTGGCCTGAAGCAAAGATGGTATCCGGGCCAAGTGAATCTGTAAGAAGATGAATTCCTGACAGCAGATGCACAAACAGGTCGCCGGCAACACCGGTCCCGAAATCGCGGTAGTTTCTCCACCTGAAAAATTTCATGGGATCCCATGCCATTTTATTCATTCCCTCCACATAACGGTCCCAGTCGACAGTTTGCGGCGAACCGTCTGTGGGCAATGTATACTGCCATGCTCCGAGTGCATCCTGCCTGTCGAACGAGGCTTCGATGCAGTTAAGCTGTCCGATTGCTCCCGACTTGTAGAGCTCCCTGGCTTTGGCATAAACAATGCTGCTGACCCGCTGACTCCCGACCTGCATTGGCCGGCCGGTAAGCCTACAGGTTTCGATTACCTCGAGTCCTTCGCTGATCTTGTGAACCATTGGCTTTTCGCAATAGACTGCCTTGCCGCTGTTCATGGCGTCGACGGATATCCTCGAGTGCCACTGGTCGCTGGTCGCAATAATCACCGCGTCAATATCCTTCCTGACAAGAAGCTCACGATAGTCGCGGGTCGTGTAAACCTGCTTGCCGTACTTTTCCTTAGCCCTGACCAGCCTGCCGTCGTACAGGTCGCATGCTGCAACCAGTTCCACACCCGGGACCTTAAGGGCAGTGTCGGTGTCGGCATGGCCCATGATGCCCATCCCTATCGTTGCGATCCTGATTTTGTCGTTCTGACTGATCTTCGGCGACCAGGGAATTTCAACCGTTCTTGTATCATCAATAGCCAGTGTCTCGAGAGATCCGGCTGCAAGAAGAAGCGATGAGCCTCCGATCTGCCTGAGGAATTTTCTGCGGGAAGATTGTGTTTTCATGGGTTAGATTTTGATAAAGTTCTTTATTTCAAGATTTGTTATTACGGTATCGTTCTGTAAAGATACAACTCATCCGGGAATTCGACACTTGTAAATTATGTAAAATTGATATTGTTTCAGGTAAAAAATTTGTCGAATAACAATAACCGGGTTATCGTTTTACGATAAAAATTCGTG
>CAYQRF010000204.1:0-2688 GCA_964419775.1 uncultured Rikenellaceae bacterium | reverse complement strand
TTGGTTATACATTTTTGCATATGAAGCCCAATAAGGTAGTTAAATGTTTCAACCATATCAACAGCCATTTCCGTGTCATAGGTAAATCCGTCCCAGACCTTTAGCCTGTAGTCCCACGGATCTTTCATTGCTTCGGTGTTGACGAGTGTGTTGCTCCCTTTTGTTTCAAACTCGAGGAAATATTTCGGTATATACTGATCGAATTCCAGTGCTTTTTGCACAGCTTTTTCAGGAGCATTAAAAGCTATATTCTCAAGAGCTTCTTCATATTGCTCCAGGCGTTGGTATTTGAAGAATATTCCGAGTCCATTCATGCTGCCGTCTTTCGGCTTGCCGTCTTTCCAATCAAAGGTGTAGGCTATTTTTTTTATGCGAGGGATTATTATTGAGTATACATATTCCCCCTGTTCAATTAGCAAAGTCTTTCTTTTTGAATTAGTACTTAAATTTAAATTCTGACAAGCATGAAACGTCGTACCAGAACCCGGGAAAAAATCTAATACTATAGATCCATTTTCATCACTACCAGATGTTCTTATACAATCTTCAACTAATTTAAGTGCTTTGGGGAAATCAAAGGGATTATCCCCAAAAAGTGCTTTCATTTCTGCTGCACCATAATTAGCAGAAGCATATTCCTTTTTATCCCACCATGTAATTGGTAGTGAGCTTTCATCCATTCTTGTTTTAAAATCTATACTAATCTGATTATCTTCTGACCTTCTAACTCTATACTCTTCTAATTCAGTCATTAAACGTTTATGTCCACGTTGCCAGTTTTTTTGAATTTCGCCATCATCAGTTTTAATTATTGGAAAAACAATTTGTTCTCCCTCTTTAGGTTTTTCCATCAATTTATACTCTCTTGCCTGATCATCCCATTCCATTTTAGGAACCCTAATCTGGTTGTCTTTGGAAATAAAAATTGGGTAATATAATTTTGGGCGATCCTCCCTTCGATCATTGTTTCCTGATCGAATAAAATTTGCCCATGCAAAATGCCCATTTTCATCTACTTTCGGAAACCTTAATTTCCTGTTTTCAGAAATCTCCAAAGGTGCAGGTGTAGTATTTAAGCCTTTTGCATAGAATAGTGCATATTCATGGGCTGGTGCGAATTTCCCTTTGGTCTTTCTACCAGCTGGATTTGACCTTACAGTAGCTAATCCAACTTGTTTAATAAAAGTACTTTTTAGGATATTCCGCACGACAAATAGTTCTTCGTCATCAATCGCTGTGCAAATTATGCCAGCTTGCTTTAAAAAATCTGCTGCTAGCCTGACTCTTTCATCAATTAAAGATGCAAAACAAGAATCTTTATAGCCGTTTTTGTATAAAATAGCAGATGCATCAGTATTATATGGAGGATCAATATATATTGATTGAACTATATTCCTAAAAGTTTCATTTGTCAATTTTAGCCCATGGTAATTATCAGACTGCAATATCCAGCCATCAATTTTCTTATCAATATCAATTTTCTCAGAGAGAATATTTAAAAGCTTGTTTTTAAAAGAGATATCAAAGTTTGTGGTATCTATTGGCAATTTCTTCAAGGAGAGTAGATCATGTTTTAAGGAATTAGCGTCTAATTTTCCTGAAGGGATTATCTTTTCACCGAACAATGCTTTCCACTCCAATAATTGTTCTTTATTATGAATTACTTCGGTAAGAATTGGAAGAAATAATATTTCTTCATTATTTAAGTATTCAACCAATCTATCGATTGTAATCACCCAGTCTGTGCTGATCACAAACTTTTTCTTCTCCCACAGTTTCTTCTGAAAATCTTCAATCTGGTGTACAAAGTCAATAATGATATCGGCAATGGATTTAAACACTTTGATAGTCCTAAGATTGTGTTTCAGCCGTCCCAAGTGCTCCTCAGTATCAGTTACGTACAGGTCATCCACATTCACCAGTTCGGTCTTAATATAGAAATCCAGCTCCCTTGCTAAAAATGCTTTCAGGTTTTTGTGAACAAAGAAATCGTATTGGTTCTTACGTGTGTAATGGCGGAGTTTCTTAAGGAGGAGAGGCTTCCCATCCTGTTCTTTCCATAGATTTGCAAAAAGCGGATTGGTGCTAAATTCCTTTTTCAAGAATTCGTACGCTATCTCATCAAGGGCGTCTTGCTTGTTATTTACTTTTATTTTATTTTTTTCAGAATCATCAAGCGGCCTGTAGTCGAAATAGAAAGTCACCTCATGGTCTCCAATTTCCGGTTGTTTATTGGCAAGTATGAAGTTCAGTTCCTCATCATTTTCCTTAATTTCCGGAGATTTTTCTGCAAGCATGAAAAAATTGGGTTCATCAGCCTTGACATTGCCCTGTTCAATCTGAGCATTGTGTAATTTAAAATGTACCGTAAGTGTTCCTGTATGTGTACTTACCCTGAAGGCATAGTGCTGAAAGGTTTCGGATGATTTAATATAATACTGATCGTGGTTGGCCCAATAAAAATGTGTCTCCTCGCCATTATAGGGAACAACATATTTTTCATTCTTACCGAATCTCCGCTTGCTTATGAAATCGCCTTTATCATAGTACCGCGAGAAGAACTGGGTCAGGTGGTTATAAATTAGATTTTGTGTCTCCTCTGAAACCTTTACGTCTTTTGCCTTTACAGTTAAATCATGATACAATCTGAACTTGTCCGGGTATAATTTTTCAAGAGTTGCTTTATCT
>CAYQRF010000203.1:0-2699 GCA_964419775.1 uncultured Rikenellaceae bacterium | reverse complement strand
TCGAAGAAGGTGCTGTTCTGTTCAGGATCGAGAACCTCGAGCAATGCGGATGAAGGGTCTCCCCTGAAGTCCTGCCCCACCTTATCGATCTCATCAAGTATAAAAACAGGATTCGACGATCCGGCTCTTTTGAGGTTCTGGATTATCCTTCCCGGCATTGCCCCTATGTATGTTTTCCTGTGACCGCGTATTTCAGCCTCATCATGAAGTCCTCCCAGTGACATTCTGACATATTTTCTGTCGAGTGCCTTTGCCACCGACTTGCCCAGGGAGGTTTTTCCCACTCCGGGAGGTCCGTACAGGCACAGTATTGGAGACTTAAGGTCGCCCTTAAGTTTAAGGACAGCAAGATGTTCAAGTATTCTTTCCTTTACCTCGTCGAGACCGAAATGATCATTGTCGAGCACTCTTCGTGCATTGTTAAGATCGAGGTTATCAACACTATAGGATTCCCATGGCAGATCGAGCAAGGTCTGAACGTAGTTTACCTGAACGGAATACTCGGCTGCCGCAGGGTTGAGGCGGCTGAGTTTTCCCAGTTCCTTTTCGAAAGTCTTCCCGACCTCTTCAGGCCAGACCTTTAGCAGGGCTCTTTTCCTGAACTCCTCTATTTCCTTTTCAATCGGATTTCCTCCGAGTTCATTCTGTATGGTCTTCATCTGCTGATGAAGAAGAAATTCCCTCTGCTGCTGATCGAGATCGCTTTTCACTTTCGACTGCAGTTCGTTCTTCAGTTCGAGCACCTGAATCTCCTGCACCAGAAACTCAAGAAGGGTGAATCCCCTGTCTCTCAAACTGTTTATTTCAAGAAGCCTCTGCTTGTCCTGTACCTTGATATCAGTATTTGAACAGATGAAATTGATGAGGTAGGTGTTGTTCTCGATGTTCTTGATGGCAAAGGAAGCTTCGGGGCTTATATTGGGATTAATCTTGATTATTTTCAATGACAGGTCCCGGAGAGAACCTACAATTGCGTCAAAATCCTTGCTGGGAATTTCCGGTTTCACTTCCGGTATTGTCCTTACCCTGGCAATGAAGTATGGAGTGTCGGAAATCAGCTCATTGAGCACCATTCTCTTGCGGCCCTGTATTATCGCAGTGGTTGAGCCGTCGGGCATTTCGAGGAGCTTTACAATCTGTCCTATTGTTCCGACATTATGAAGTTCTTCGAATGAAGGGTTTTCAGTCTCAGGATCTTTCTGGGCGACAGTACCAACGATCTTGTCGGTGCGGTAGGCCTCCTTTATGAGCTGCACCGACCTGGGTCGACCGATGGAGATGGGAAGTACCACACCCGGAAAAAGAACAGTATTCCGGAGCGAAAGAATCGGAATTGAATCAGGAACATCGATATCCTCCAGGTCTCCGTCCTCTCCGTCAGCTATAATCGGCACAATATCGCCATCTCCGTCAAGAATGTCGGGAAGAAGCAGTTCGCGGACAGGTTTTCTGAATTTCTTTTCCATCAGATTTGAGTGCTGTCAAATTTACATATAATTTTTAACTGTGATTCCGCCCCCGGTATTGCAATCATTATGCCAGAAAAAAAAATCCCGGTCGTTGCAGCCCGGGATTAATCTGATATAATGTAATTATTTCTTTTTCCCCACATGATCCTTGTAACGGTTCATGAATTTGTCGACCCTTCCTGCGGTGTCAACAAGCTTCATCTTGCCGGTATAGAACGGATGTGAAGTATTGGAGATTTCAAGCTTGATAAGCGGATATTCATTCCCGTCTTCCCATTTCACTGTTTCTTTTGACGGGGCAGTTGACCTGGTAATGAATGAGTGTCCGTTTGACATGTCCTGAAAAACCACCAGTCTGTAATTCTTCGGATGTATACCCTGTTTCATTGCTCTGATGTTTTATTCCTTAATGTTAAAAATATCCCATAATTAGGGTTCGCAAAATTAATGAAGTTTATCAGAAAAACAAAGCGGAACAAAAAATTATTATTCATTGTTTCCGGAAGCTGTTTCCTGTTTGCCATAAAGCACCATTTCGTCCTTGTACCTTACGAATTCTGCATTTCTGTCGATCATATACCGGAATGTAACATGGGTTTTTGCCCTTTTTCCTCCCAATGCTTCATAGATGGCGATCATTTTGGGATTAAAATCGCCAACCCACGACAGTTCCAGTTCCTTGTACCATGGTTTGTGCCTGACCTTCTCATACACGTGAAGGAATATTGCAGATTCGACGCCGTTGTTCTGGTACGAAGGATGAACACCGCCGACCAGTCCCCTGATTCTTGTCATCCTGTGATTTGCTTTTGCCCAGACGAATCTCAGCTTATTCCAGAAGTTGAGTTTGCCTTTAAAGGGTTTGATGATCTGATTAAGGTCGGGGAGGAGAATGAAGAAGGCAATTGGTTTTTCGTTGTGATAGGCGAACCAGATCAGTTCCTGGTCGATAATGGGTTTGGCTTTGCGGAAGGTGGCTTCAAGGACCTCGGTTGTGACGGGGGTGAAATCTTCCTTGAAAACGGCCCAGGCTGAATTGTAGATCTCAACGAAATCCTCATAGAATTTTTGCCTGTTTGCCATTTCGAAATGTCTGAAAGCATAACCGGGTCTTTTTGACAGCCAGTCAGCAATCTTCATTATCCGCGGAGGAAACTCCACAATCTTGCCGTCAGCTCCGTGAACATCCCTGTGATAGGAATACTGCTCATAATAATTTTTGAAACCGTA
>CAYQRF010000202.1:0-2714 GCA_964419775.1 uncultured Rikenellaceae bacterium | reverse complement strand
ACGGAGATAACTACGAATGGTCGGATATAAACGGAAAGATGAGTGTAAAAAATTCATTTTCGCTATACAACGACAGGGATGTGTGGAACATGGTGAGGAAAACATGGAGCCCGAAGATTCAAAATCTCACTTTTGAAAATACAAGGATATCTAAACCCTCAGACCAGTATCCGGAGCTGGAAACATACAGGGAATAATCATCGCCGGAAGGTTTACTCCTGACTTGTGACATCTCTTTAAATTAGTGCGGTTTTACTTTATAACACACTCAATATGAGTAGTAAAAAATCTTAAAATTGATTTTTACCGAACTAACGAATATTTCTGTTCTGAGCGTTGAAAGAGGCCAGTCGACTTTAAAATAAGTTCAGGGGATTTTGGTGCCTATCAGGTACTTGGAGTATCTTTAACAGGCTGATATCTAATTCTTTAACTTTCCCCTCCTTTCCAAGGAGGGGTGGCCCGGGCAGCATTTTTGTACGGGCCTGAATTCAATCCCGGGCCGGGGTGGTTAACTCCTTTCCAAGGAGGGGTGGCCCGGGCAGCATTTTTGTACGGGCCGGAATTCGATCACGGGCCGGGGTGGTTGAGGTGAACCTCATGGTGATTATATCCGCATTGAAAAAGACCAAATAAAGGACAAGTTTCCTGAGGGTCCCGGCATTACTGTACTTCGATTTGAAATCAGGTTGGTATTTCAGGAGCCTGAATACATACTTTCAGAAATAAGAAATGCATTTAAAGGAGAGGATAAGTGTTCTTAATTCTTGTTTAAACTACTCTTCATGGAAATAACCACCCTGGCCCGGAAGTAAATCCCAGTCCGGTATAAAAAGCAGCAGCCGGGCCACCCCTCCTTGCGAAGGAGGGGAAAGTTATACCATTGAATATCTGCATATTAAACACCATATTGAGATTAAAATGATTTAAAACATGATGAAATGTTTATGAATCGGCGATATTGGCTTACAGGAATACAATCAGTTCCGCCATTCCTGCCGTCATCCCGATAGCTATCGGGACTCGATCAGGATGGTATAAAATGAGCATGATTATATACCTGACGCACTGATTGTCACAAGTCAGGAAGGATATCAAAACCATCAGACCAGTATCCGGAGTTGGAAATATATAAGGAATAAGAATCTCATTAAGGTCTATTCCTTATCTTCCCTTACCAGAATCTTGTCTATCCTGTTGCCGTCGATATCCATGATTTCGATGATGTATTTCCTGAAAGTGAATTTATCCCCGACCTGGGGAACCTTGTCGATATGGTCAAGAACGAATCCTGCTACCGTTGCATATTCAACATTCTCAAGGTCAGTAATATAGTTGTCGAACACCCCGTCGAGTATTTCAACCGGTGCATCGCCGCTGATCAGATATGATTTGTCATCACGTACAAATATATCGGGTTCATGCTTTTCATCTTCGGTGGGGATCTCCCCTATCAGGTTTTCAAGGATATCATGAAGTGTAATGATGCCTTCAAGGGTTCCGTATTCATTAACCACGACGCAGCAGTCTATCTTGTCGTTCTTGAACCTGTCGAGCACCTTCAGGGCTTCGGCGCTTTCCGGGACAAACGGAGGTTGCACCATCAGCTTCTGTATCACCGGTTCCTTTTCCGGAGTACGGGCGGCAAGATAATCCTTAACATAAAGGATCCCCTGGAAATTATCGAGGTTCTCGCGGCAGCAGACCAGCCTGCTGTGCCTGGCATTCATGATTGCATTTCCAAGCCTCTCTGAAGGCAGGTTGAGATCTATCCACTCAATATCCATCCTGTGAGTCATCAGGTGTTTGGCATTCTTGTCCGAAAAGTAAAAAACCCGCTGGTGGATCATATCCTGTCCTTGTCCGATAACACCATCGAGGGAAGCGCTTTTGAGGATCTGTCTGATCTCCTTCTCAGTCAGGTGCCTGGGATGTTTCCTTATTCCCAGCAACCTGTTTATCAAGGTGGTGGAATACGAAAGGAACCTGACAACCGGATAAAAAAGTATGCTGAAAAAATTAACAAAAGGAGCTGCCCTTGAGGCAATCTTTTCGGGATTGCTGAGTGCGACGGTTTTGGGAACCAGCTCCCCTATTACTATCGCAAAATAAGTTATTACAATTACGGTAAGGGCAAGCGAGATCTCCTGAGCAGAATTAGCAGTGATTTCAAACTTCCGGAAAAAAGGGGCAATATCATCGGCAATGCTTATTCCTCCGTACATGCCTGTGACAATTCCGATCAAAGTTATCCCAACCTGGATCGAAGAAAGAAAATTCTCCGAATTACCAAGAAGCTTCAGGGCGGTCGCAGCTCCCTTCCTGCCTTCGCTTTTCATCTGTTCAAGCCTCGATTTACTGCTTGAAATGATCGCGATTTCCGAAAGGGAAAATACTCCGTTAAGAAGAATAAGCAAAGAAATAATCAATAATTCCATAACAAAATGTAGCAGCCAGCTTCAGGCTGTATTCAATTAATGACAAAGATATTGCAAATATGGCACATTTGCTCAAAAGGCATCCTTCACGGTATCGAAATCAGAAAGAGTGCGATCGCTACTCCGGGATTAATTCAAAATCCAGGTTCGATCCTGAATTTTGAATTCTCCCAAATATTTCAGAAATTTATACGCGCAATCCGGTCAATGTGATCTGATATGTACTTGTCATCAATTAAAATAGCTGGACATGGAAAACAACAACCGTCGTGAATT
>CAYQRF010000201.1:0-2714 GCA_964419775.1 uncultured Rikenellaceae bacterium | reverse complement strand
GGAGTCGATCTCTCCAACACCGATTATACAGGATTGCTCCTGAACGATCCGGGCGATCCGGTTTTCCAGTCGGATGAAAAATCACTTGTGCTGCCCAATGCAGGAGCAGGAGTTTACTATTTCTCCGACAGGATTTTTGCAGGGCTGGCCGTTCCGTCGTTTCTTAATTACAGGCGCAACAGCAATGGCACCGCATCACCATATCACGATTTCGGGCAGTATGAGTTCCTCATCACGGCAGGCGGACTGATAGAAATAGCTCCCGTTCTGAAATTCAAGCCATCGGTTCTTGTCGATTATTCGCTGGGAGATGCCGAAAAGCTAAGGCAGTTTGACATAAACGGTAACTTCATAATCGCTGACCTTATCTGGGCAGGAGGATCGTGGAGGGTTTCTGAGCAGGTGGCGGTTGCCATCCTGCAGGTTCAGCTTAATCATCAGCTGATGTTTGGATTTTCGTATGATTATCCCTTCGGAAGGATGAATTCATTCTCAAAGGGTTCAACGGAGTTTGTTCTGAGGTATGAATTCAGGTACAAGGTAAGTGCCGCCAATCCAAGGTATTTCTGATAATAATGAATAAGGTTCGCTATATATTATTGTTTTTGACAGCTGTTCTTACGGTAAACAGCGCTGTGGCTCAGGAGACATCTCCTTTTGAGATCAGGCGTCTCTCATTCAACCTGCCGGGTTACAGCGAAATCTCGCCCATGATAACTGACGACGGGATCCTGTTCTGTTCCGACAGGCGTCTCAGCGGTATAACCGACAGGACATCCTTTGACAACAGGAGGCTATACAGCATTTATGTTGTAGAAAAAAAAGACACTTCCGACTGGAGAAAACCGGTTCCCGTTGAAAGCGACAGGACCGCCCAGTTCAATACCGGACCCCTCTGCATTGCTCCTGACGGTGAGACAGTGTATTTCACGAGCGAAATTGAAACCGGTGTGCAGTCAAGAAACAGGAAGTTCAGGAATCACAGCGGGATATTCAGGGCACAGTTGTCAGGTACCCGGCTTAATTCGATAGAGCCGTTCAAATATAACGGGACAGACTACGATATGGGTCAGCCTTCAATAAGCGATGACGGGAGGTTCCTTTATTTTGCTTCCGACATGCCGGGCGGACTGGGGGGGTCGGATATATGGTTCTGTGAATGGGTCAACGGCGACTGGAGCGCTCCGGTCAATGCCGGCCAGGTAATCAATTCGACGGCTACCGACAATTTTCCCTGTATTCACACATCAGGCAGGCTTTATTTCTCATCCGGCCGTCAGGGCGGTATGGGCGGACTCGATGTTTACTACTCCGACCGGATTGAAGGTGAATGGGGAGCCCCTGTTCAGCTTCAGGCTCCTGTCAACTCATCTTCGGATGATTTTGCCTTCGTCGCAATGCCTGACCTGAGGAAAGGCTATTTCGCTTCAAACAGGAGAAGGAATGACGATATTTATGAATTCACCTCGGCAATTATAAGAAAGGCAGATTGCGATACTCTTGAGATAAATAATTATTGCTATGAGTTCGTTGAGGAGAATGCAGTCAGGTACGACACCATGCCATTCAGGTATGAATGGAAGTTTGGTGACGGTCAGAAGGCTGTCGGACGAATAGTGGAACATTGCTATGAAGGTCCCGGCCGTTATCTTGTTCAGCTCGATGTCACCAACATGGTGACAAAGGAGGTCAAGCTTAATCAGAAATCAGAAATGCTGGTGGTCGAAGCTGTGGAACAGCCTTATATTACCAGTCCTGAATTTGCAGATGCCGGAGCTGTTGTGCAATTCAGCGCCGACAGCACCAATCTCCCGGGATGGGATATCGCACAATTTTACTGGAGCTTCGGGGATGAGACTATCGGTATAGGGAAGAATGTGGAGAAGACGTTCACCCGTAACGGAACGTTCAACGTTCAGCTGATCGTATCTTCCCGGCCGGGTGAGGGAGGAATTGCCCGGGAAGCATGCGTCACAAAGAGTATCACAATCGGGAGGAGACCTTGAAAATTTTCACAAACGACATATATAATTCATGAAATCAGGGAGTGTTGTTATTAAGTTGCTTGTTTTATTGATGCTTGCCGCGTCAATGCCGGTTAAAACGGCCCGCGGGCAGGCAGTTCCGGGAAAGGACGAAAACATACCTTTTCTCGTCACCTTCGGTAAGTTTGGGGAAACTTCGTGGGGAGATGATGACTTCAATTCATTGTTCTTTTTTACCATTCCCAGGGATTTCAACAGGCAGTTCTATATAAAGGTATTTGATCCGGACTGCGGCGGACAGCATGATGAGATCCAGGGGGTATTTGATTCAAAAACAATGTTTTCGGTTTATGGAGGCAAGGGTGTCGATCCCGATAAGAACATTGAATCGAGAGGACTTAAAAATTCGGACAACTACAAGCAGGGGAACCTTCTGGCATCAAGGGTTTTCGGAAACGAACCGACATATGACAACAGCTATTATGTATTTGGGCCCTTTAATCCGACCGAAGGGGATTATAATGAGAAATGGAGAAGCTATATTTTCAAGATAGTATGCGAGGGGATAACAGGTGATGACGGTAATCTTCACAGGTACTTCCTGAGCAGTGACAAGAACAGCGAGATACCCATTGAAGGCGCCAATGCATTCACCTACGAGTACACTTTCAGGATGTGGAACGATAACAAGAGCGTGTCCCATATCTATCCCTATGTCGATACGGGGAT
>CAYQRF010000200.1:0-2795 GCA_964419775.1 uncultured Rikenellaceae bacterium | reverse complement strand
AGGAACAGAGGCTGTTCCGAACCCTTGCCATAGAACATATGCTCAACGCGGAAGAGTCCGATACCTTCGGCACCGAAATCACGTGCAACCGTTGCATCCTCTGCGGTGTCGGCATTAGCGCGGACTCCCATCTTGCGGAATTTATCGACGATCTTCATGAAAGCCTGGAAACGGGGATTCTCAGAAGCATCCATAAGTTTGATGCTGCCAGGATATACATTTCCCTTAGTTCCGTTGATTGTGATCACATCACCTTCCTTGAGGACGATGTCGGTTCCGGCAACTTTTATCTTCTTGCTGCCAGCTTCCACATGCAGTGCTCCTGCGCCTACAACGCAGCATTTTCCCCAGCCGCGGGCAACGAGTGCAGCGTGCGATGTCATTCCTCCGCGTGCGGTAAGAATACCTACTGCGGCCCTCATTCCTTCAACGTCTTCGGGGTTGGTTTCTTCACGGACCATGATAACGTCGTGACCTTTACGGGTCCATGCGACGGCATCCTCGGCAGTAAATACTATTTTGCCAACTGCTGCACCTGGTCCTGCAGGAAGGCCTTTGGCTATAGGCTTAACTTTCTTCTCGGCTTCAGGATCGCAGATCGGGTGAAGAAGCTCGTCAAGCTGTGATGCATCAACACGCAGAACGGCAGCCTTCTCATCAATGAGTTTTTCCTTGATCATGTCCATAGCCATGTTGACGGCTGCTGTGCCAGTCCTTTTTCCGACACGGCACTGAAGCATGAACAGTATGTTTTCCTGAATGGTAAATTCGATGTCGAGCATATCGTGGAAATTCTTCTCCAGAATATTGCGGATATCAACCAGTTCCTTGTATGTTTTCGGCATGGTTTCCTGCATGCTGTGCAGATGCTTGTTCTGCTCATTCTTTGTGGCGTCGTTGAGAGGGTTGGGAGTGCGGATACCTGCCACAACGTCTTCGCCCTGTGCATTTACAAGCCATTCTCCATAGAAGAGGTTCTCTCCGGTTGCGGGGTTACGGGTGAAAGCAACACCTGTGGCGGATGAGTCGCCCATGTTTCCGAATACCATTGCCTGAACGTTAACGGCTGTGCCCCAGCTATCCGGGATACCTTCAATACGGCGGTAAGAAACGGCTTTCTTGCCATTCCAGCTCTTGAATACTGCCTTGATACTTCCTTCAAGCTGTTCCTTTGCATCATCGGGGAAAGGTTTGCCAAGCACTTGCTTGACTTTCTTCTTGAATTTCTCGGCGAGGTCCTTTAACTCTTCGGCAGCTATGTCGGTGTCTGAATTGTAACCTTTGCTTTTCTTGAACTGGTCAAGCATTTCGTCAAGCTGCTTGCGGATCCCTTTGCCTTCTGCAGCCTCAATGCCTTCAGCCTTTTCCATAACGACATCGGCGTACATCATGATCAGACGGCGGTATGAATCCCATACGAAACGGGGATTATTTGTCTTTTTCAGAAAACCGGGAATGGTTGCGCTGCAAAGTCCTATGTTGAGAACTGTATCCATCATACCGGGCATGGAACTACGTGCACCTGAGCGGCATGAAACCAGTAATGCATTTTCCGGATCACCGTACTTCATGCCCATGTTTTTTTCGGTCAGCTTCATGGCAGCCCAGACTTCGGGCATCAGCTCTTTGGGAAGAGTACAATCGTTTGAATAGTATTCATTACAGGCATCGGTTGTGATAGTGAAACCGGCTGGAACGGGCAGCCCCAGGAGGCACATCTCAGCGAGATTGGCTCCCTTGCCGCCAAGTAGATTCTTCATATCTGCTTTACCCTCTGCAGTCTTATTGCCAAAGGAATAAACTCTTTTTACTTTCGACATACTTTTTTTGATTTATGATGAACTTAATTAATTGATCCGGAAAAATTAAGGTGCAAATTTAACATTAAAATTTGAATTTCAGAATAGCTCGCGAAAATCATGACCTCGGATGAAACATTATCAGGGTGTCGCGGAGGAAACTTCTGTCTATGTGTGTATAGATCTCGGTCGTCATTATCGATTCATGTCCAAGCATTTCCTGTACCGCCCTCAGGTCGGCTCCCGCTTCGATCATGTGTGTTGCAAATGAGTGACGGAAGGTATGCGGGCTGATCTTTTTCAGAATTCCTGCTTTACCTGCAAGATCCCTTGTTATCGTGAAGATCATTGCCCTTGAAAGCCTCCGGCCCCTCCGGTTGAGAAATACAATGTTCTCATCGTGTATTACAGGAAGCCTGTTCCTGTCGACCCTGTACAGGTCTATCTCCTTCAACGCCTTGCCGCTGACAGGAACCAGCCTTTGCTTGTTGCCTTTTCCCGTGACGCTTACGAACCCTTCGCCGTAATGAATGTCGGTGAGCCTCAGGTTAACCAGCTCGGAGACGCGCAGACCGCATCCGTAAAGTGTTTCAATGATGGCCTTATTCCTGTGGCCGTCGGGCTTGCTGAGATCGATGGCGTCAACAATCCGGTCGATCTCTTCAATAGTGAGAACCTCCGGCAGCTTCAGCCCCAGCCTGGGCGACTCAAGAAGGGAGGAAGGGTTCTCTTTTATCTCGCCATCAATCAGCAGAAACCGGAAAAAGGCCCTGATCCCCGATATAAGCCGAGCCTGAGTCCGGGCGCTCACCTCCCCTGAACCTGCCTGGTTGACGAACTCCCTCAGATCATGGTGTGTCATTGATGCAGGACCCGGTTCGCATCCGCTTTCACTGGCAAATTCCTCAAGCTTGCGGACGTCATTCAGGTATCCTTCAATACTGTTCTCCGACAGCGATTTCTCGAGCCTGAGATAGTTTTCGAAGTTTCTGGTTG
>CAYQRF010000199.1:0-2838 GCA_964419775.1 uncultured Rikenellaceae bacterium | reverse complement strand
TTACATCCCTTGAAAAAGTGGCCTATTTTGCAAAGGAAAACACCCTATAGTTCAAGCCCGGGCAGAATGAAGATTTTCAAGAGCTTTGAAGAGGCAGCAGGCATCCGGAAACCGGTTGTTACAACGGGTTCGTTCGACGGCGTTCATATCGGCCATAAGACTATTCTGAAAAGATTAAGAATGCTTGCCGAAAAACACGACGGCGAATCGGTCCTCATCACCTTTGATCCTCATCCCCGCAAAGTTCTCTACCCCGAAACATCAGGTAAGAACCTCAGGCTTATAAACTCTCAGCAGGAAAAACTCGAACTGCTGAAGGGAGCCGGCCTGGACAACATTATAATCGTGGAATTCACACGTGATTTTGCCCGGACAACAAGCGAAGAGTTTGTCAGGGAGTACCTTCACCGGATTCTTAAGGCAAAGGTCGTTGTAGTAGGCTTTAACCATCATTTCGGCTTTAATAAGGAGGGTGATTACAGGCAGCTATGGGAGATGCGCGAAAAATATGGCTTTGAAGCTGAGGAGATACCGGAACAGGAGGTCCAGCACGAAACGGTGAGTTCGACAAAGATAAGGCAGGCCATTAAGGATGGATTCATACAGAAGGCAAACGCCTATCTCGACCACTACTATATCGTTATGGGAAAGCCGGAAAAATATGAATACCGGAATAATTTCTACGAGATAAACCTTGCAAGGGTGCCTCTTACGGAAGAGTGCAAGCTTCTGCCCGTACCCGGACTCTATGCCATAACCCTGAAAACAGAAAAGGCCCGTTCCAAGGCAATGGCAATCATTAACGGGAACAGCGACGGACCAAACGAGGTGCTTGTAAATATCCTCGAGGGTGATCCGATCGGCTATGGCATGGACACAACCTTGTTCTTCCATAAGAAGATCCACGGATCGGTGAATCTTGCAGACCAGGATGACTCAGCCCGCAGGCTTAAGGCCGCAAGAAAGGAGATATCCGAGCTGATCTTCTGATTACTCTTTAACTATTATGACAGACTGACTACAGGCTGTCACCGAAATCACTCCTGTATTTTGCAGCAAGCTTCTGAGGCCAGTCCGACAGGGGCTCGAGGCGTCCGATAAAGAATCTGAGCAGCGGAGGCTCTTCAGTGAACCTCAGTCCGCCAACGAGTTCCCTGTTGTGATACAGCCAGTTCAGCCTGTCGATAACATATTCGATCTGCGACAGGGTGTATACGCGCCTGGGCACTGCAAGCCTCATCAGCTCGAGGTCGGCCAGTATGTCAACACCGTTCTCGTCGCGGTTGTTGCTCATGGTGCCCCTTTCCATTCCCCTGACACCTGATATTATATAGTATGCCGCAATCAGGGCTCCGGCAGGATATTCCTTTTGAGGAATGTGACTAAGGAACTGACCGGCATCAACATGGCATCCGAGCGCTCCTCCGGGCATGATTACAGGAATGCCCAGCTTGTCGAGCTGCTCAACCATATATGCAATGTAACGGGGAGACTGATTTACAACATGCTCATCAACCGTCTCCTTCAGCCCTTCGGCCATAGACTCCAGCTCTTTGATGGGGATACCTCCATAAGTGAGGAATCCCTCATATACCGGTATCAGGAACTTGATTTTGTCAAATACATCCTGCCTGTTCGTGCATATGGCGCCTCCCCGTGAGGAACTTACCTTTCTTCCGGAGAAATAGATGATATCGCACATGTTGCTCATCTCAAGGAGGATGGATGCGAGGGAACAATCCTTGTAGCCTTCTTCCCTCATCTTGATCATGTAGGCGTTCTCACCGACAAGGCTGGCATCAAGTACAATCAGCAGGCCGTGCTTGTCGGCAACTTTCCTGACCTCGCGGAGGTTTTGCATTGAGAAGGGCTGACCTCCCAGCAGGTTGGTAGATGCCTCCATCCTTATAAACGGAATGTTCTCCCTGCCATAGTCGCTTACAGCTTTTTCGAGCTTTTCTATATCGAGGTTCCCCTTGAACGGAAAAGAACTCTTTACCTTCATTGCCTCTGATGTGAATATCTCCAGTACCTTGCCGCCGCAAAGCTGAATGTGCGCCAGGGTGGTGGTGAAGTGATAGTTGGTCGGTACCACCGATCCTTCCTTTACGAATGTCTTGCTCAAAAGATGCTCCGCTGCTCTTCCCTGGTGGGCGGGCATGACGTATTTCTTGCCGAAGACCTGCAGAACGCTTTCCTCAAAACGGGTAAAACTCTGCGATCCGGCATAAGCTTCATCAGCAATGAACATCTTCGATACCTGCGCATCACTCTGGGCATTGGTGCCGCTGTCGGTAAGCATATCCAGAAATATGTCCTTGGTTTTCAGCAGGAAAGAATTAAATCCGGCTTCCCCTATCGCCTCCAGGCGTCGTTCAACCGGAACCAGGCTTATCGACTGGACTATCTTTACCTTGTGCATCTCAAGAGGAATATCCTTCCCGTTGAAAAACCTTACCGTAGCATTCGTAGAAATCTTCTCCATTATTTGTTTTGTTTTTGGTTATAAAATAAAAAGGCTTACCGTTTCGGGTAAGCCTTGTTCTGATATCTGATGACCGCATCTGTTATCAATCACGACTTACCCCCGGGAAGCCAGTGATAATAATAGTAGTAATAATAATAGCGGCCAGTGATTAACATATTAATATTTTCAAGTTCCTGCCAAAACTAGCTTGAATTTATTCAATAAACAACAGGAAAGGGGATTAAATTTTACAATTTCAGGTATTTTGATAACATTGTGAAACACCCCCCCCCACGTGGGGCTTTAGCCCCTTTTGTCCTTTACCCTGGGACTGAAGTCCCGGAAACAGGGAGTGGGTTGTCCTTGCCGTC
>CAYQRF010000198.1:0-2854 GCA_964419775.1 uncultured Rikenellaceae bacterium | reverse complement strand
TCTTCACCTCATATACCTTACGCTTCCACCTGCCTCCTGTACCCGGCAACAGGGATCATCGGGGAGCTCTATGTTGCAAGCATAGGAGTCGGCTATACAACTCCTTTCCAGACCTTTGCCGCCGAGTGGATAGATGCGGATTCGCTGGCTGCAAACCTTAACAACCTCAACCTTCCTGGTATCCGGTTCAGGCCAGTTCATTACAAACCATATTACAGTGTATCACAGGGGAAAATGGTGCATGGAGTCCAGATTCATATTATGGATGAAAAGACAGCTCCCCTGTCACTGATTCAATTCTATATTCTTCAGGAAGTTCACAAACTCCGGCCAGGCAAGAACCTGTTCTCCATGTGCGAGCCATCGAGGCTTGAGATGTTCGACAAGGTTTGCGGTACCGACAAAATCAGGAAGGAATTCACCCGTACTTTCAGGGTGGAATCCATAATTGGTCTGTGGAACGGTCCGGTAAACGATTTCAGAACAAGGGCCGCCAAATATTTCCTTTACTAGGACAGGCGCCGTCCAGTTGTATCAGCGGACTTCTCCCTCAACGCTCTTTTCAAGTTCGCTGGCGTGCATCAGGAATTCATCAAGCATCATCTCCTTGTGAAAAATCATTCCGTGAGTGGTACGGATTTTAGGACTGTCGTTCTCATAGAAAAAGTCCTTACCGAGAATAAGCTGTACCCATTTGAACTGTTCAACCCAGATCTGCTGTGAAAGGTCGCTGAATGGACCATCGAGTTCATAGCTGGGGAATGAGGCATTGACCTGACTTATATAACAGTCCTTGAATGACTTCTGGAGAACAGCCATTGAGTTCAGCGAAACCGGCGTAAACACATTTGCCTCCGCAGGGGCGAATTTGAACCACACGTTTCTGTAGCCGATAATCCTGAGGTTCGAGAGATCCTCCTCCTCCTTCCATATCCTGAGTGCCTGGGCAAGCGCTTTCAGCACCTTGTAGTGGGTGTCGGGCCCCGATCCCTCCGGGTCGTAGGCCATGCTGACAACTGTCGGTCTGACCTTCCTGAACATCTCAAGTATCGGTTCAACATCGCGCTTTGTACTGGGCTGAGGTGTGAAAATATCTCCGGTGTAGAAGCCAAGCCTCAGATGCTGGATGTCTTTCACCCTTACACCGTAATGGGCCCATACCAGTTCCTCCTCGAACTCTCTCATCATGCCCTTCAGTTTCTGGATATCCGGAGGATTCTTCTGTCCTCCGTAACTTGTTCTGAGCAATTCGATATTCTTTTCAAGCTGCTCAACAAGTTCTTCCCTGGATTTCAGCTTGTAGACATCAACCATGACCCTGACGATCCTGTGGCAGATTCCCCTGAGCTTTCCGGCTTCATCGTTGGCTGCAATTTTGTCGAGATAGTGGCTGACATCCTTGTCGAATTTATACATGTAACCCGTTTCGAAGAAGTCGGAATACTCTATCATATTTATCTTATCCTGTTTAACATGATCGAGGGTTTCCTCAAGAAAGTTCATCAGCATATCGTTGGTAACGGCTGTAAAGCCCGAAGTGCAAACGGTGAAATGGAACCTGTTTGAAGCTTCTCTCAGTTGCGGGATTATGCATGGGAAAATTCCAAGCATTATATCATCATGATGGGGTCCGGTATGCAGAAAGACCTGGTCTTTTTCCTTAAGCAGACCCTTAGCGATCTTTTTCTTTGTGGCATCGATCACTTCCTGAACCCGATCCATGCTGAGATCAGGTATCAGACTGCAATAATGGTCATTTTTAAGGTCTTCAAGTTCCAGTTTGTGGGCGTATTTATTTATTTTCTGGCAAAGGTCAAAAATGGCTTTTTCAGTCTTGGCAAAAGTCCATTGGCCTTCCCTGAAGTAAAGTTCCACGCTGTCATGGAGCCTCACTGCGGCTCCTTCGGTTATATAAAAGCGTGCATTCTGCTGTCGTTGCAGAACAGTGGCAGGGTAAAGGTTATCGACAGGATTTTCAAGGGCATTCTTTAGTACAGGGGCCTTTGCCTCTCCTGCTGCAAAGATGATTGTCACCCCTTCAGGATTATAGGTTATTGTTCCCAGACCGATAGTTATTACAAGCCTCGTGCGGGAAACCTCTATACCGCCAAGGTCGCCGGCCGAAGCAGCCTGGTTTTCAAAGTTGGTCGCAGTAAGCCGTGTCGTGGAGTTATGATCGCTGCCCCTTGTATTTGAAGCGACAGATCCGTCGGGTCCCATTCCTCCCAGATAGAAACCAATGCCGCCCAGTTCCCTTATACGGTTTTCATAAGAGGTGCACCAGTTGTCGATCCTGAATATCGATTCCTGCTGAAGCTTCTCAAGTCTCGATCCGGCTTCCCTGTTGCGGAGAGAAAGATCGATCCGGTTATCCGGAAACACCTCTGTGAAATGCTTTCCCTGCGCCAGTTTTATATCATTGTCATTTATGAGCAGGGCTCTGGCCGGATCAAGTTCAAATCCTTTAATATAGAAGTTCGTGACATAATGATAATAGCTGTTATGCTGGTCAGGATCAATAGGGTAGAAATCCTCTGTCTGCACAAAGCGGAGCCCCTTCAGAGATGGTTTCTTCTTCAGCAACAGGCCGTACTTATCCATAATTGCGCGGTTTCCCCTTTCGTCCCATCCGTTAAGCAGCCTGGTCGTCCATTTGATGAAATATTCGGGAGTTCTGCCGGTTGGCAGACTTATCACCCCTTCAGGATTCACATCGACCCACTCGAGAAACCTCAGGGAGGTCAGCAAACCAAGATCGGGTACATTACGGACCACGATGTAAGGGATAGCAGTCGAATAATCGCCTCTGCCTGAGGCATCGAAAAACGACTGTTCTACGTGTGAAAAGATTGCC
>CAYQRF010000197.1:0-2886 GCA_964419775.1 uncultured Rikenellaceae bacterium | reverse complement strand
TGCTAAAATATAAATATGCTCCCTTTACAAGAAAAAAATCTGTAGGGACCCCTGCTGAAATTTTTAAAAATGACAGCTCATAATATCAGACATTTATAAACATTCCCCTGCAATGTGGGTTAAGTCAGGAATTTGACAGCCTAAAAAGGAAACTTAAATTTTAACATTTCGGTATTGCCGGTTAAAACCGGCAGAACGGGAAAAAGCCACAGGGCAGAGCCTTTTACGTGAACGGGATCCCGATAGTTATCCAAATTCAAGTCCAGCCCTCAAGGCTGGATAAATACTTATGCCAATCAGTATCGTAAATGCTTTAAAATCAACAGAATAATTATCGTAAAACGATATCTCGCTTATTGTAAAACAACAAATTTTTTACCTAAAACAATATGTTTTTTCAACACCGGTCACAATCAGGATATGTCCCGCAGCTGACCGGGACACGCCTTAACGCATTAACGCCATCACTGCACCTTAATTCCCAACCTTGCTCCCAGCTGTTCAGCTATCCTGGGCGATCCGTTGGTAACCATCCCATTCATACCTGAGGCTTCGGCAGCCATGACGTTTTCTTCAATGTCGTCTATGTAGAGCGATTCTTCGGGATTGAGGCCGTATTGCCTGATAAGATATTCGTAAATCCTGATGTCGGGTTTTGACAGTTTTACTTCGGCCGATATGATTCCACCGTCAAAGTGCCTGAAGAAGAAGTAATCGTTTTTCACCTCTTCAAAGACATCCAGGGGGAAGTTCGACAGATAATATAGTCTGTAACCCTGTTTACGAAGCGCAGGAAGCAGTCTTGCATTGTCATCGAGGGGAAACATTATATCGCGCCTGAACTTGAAGACAAGGGCTATTTCATCCTTATTCAGGGATGATTTTGCAGCTATTGATTCGATTGCTTCCGGAACAGTGATATCGCCATTATCCAGCATTTTCCATTCCGGACTCTGAAAAATATCTGTAAGAATTGTATTTCTTATGTTCCCGGGGTAATTTTTCTTAAGCAGGTAATCTGAAGGAACAAAGCTTATAAGTACGTTTCCAAGGTCGAAGATTATATTTCTGATCATGTCAGTGATTTTTCATGCTGATAGGCTGGCCGGTAGCTTCAAGCACGTTCCACCAGAGTTCTCCTTCGACATCGATTTTCTTCCTTCTGGCTACAGCCATTGATATGGGAACCAGCGTGAATTCATAGTTCCAGTAACCGACCACGAAGTCGGTTTTTCCTGCAAGCGCGGCATGAACAGCATTCTGTGCCAGAAGGTTGCAGAATTTGCTGTCGTTGGCATTAGCCGGGGCGCTTCTGATAATATAGCTGGGATCGATGTACTTGATGGAGTGGGGGAACTCTTTAGCCTTGAATTCCTCGCTGATTTTTTCCTTAAGATAAATTCCTATGTCCTTGTGTTTTACATTACCGGATGCATCACGTTCGGCGCTTTCAGAGTCGAAGAAATCCTGCCCTGCCCCTTCTGCCACTACTATTACGGCATGATGCCTTTCCTCGAGCCGTTTGCGTAGGATTTTGAGAAATCCTCTCGGGCCGTAAAGATCGAAAGGAACCTCCGGTATCAGTACAAAATTCACCTCCTGAATGGCAAGCGCGGCACTGGCTGCAATAAACCCGGAATCGCGTCCCATGAGCTTGACCAGGGCGATTCCGTTGTAAGCTCCGTGAGCTTCATTATGGGCATTCATAATGATATCATTGGCAATCGAGAAAGCTGTTTCGAATCCGAAAGACTTCTGCATCAGGTCGATATCATTATCGATGGTTTTCGGAATTCCCGCAACGGCAATCCTTAGTTTCCGCTTATCAATCTCCTTGTAAATGGCATGCGCTCCCCTTAGGGTTCCGTCGCCGCCTATGCAGAAGAGCACGTTGATATTGAGAATCTCGAGAGTGTCAACCATTTGTTCCACATCCTGGTTGCCCCTTGAGGTACCAAGGAAAGTACCCCCCGACTGATAGATATCACTGACCATCGGAGCCGTAAGCTCAATTACCGCGTGATTGTATTTCGGGATAAGCCCTTCATAGCCGTACTGGATTCCGAGGATTCGTGTGATGCCGTATCTGTACACGAGCTGGTTGACAAGGGCCCGGATAACGTTGTTCAGTCCGGGACATATGCCTCCGCATGTAACGATAGCAACCTTGGTTTTTGCTGGTTCGAAATATATGGTTTCCTTGGGTCCGGCCTTCTCAAAGGAAGCCGGAATCTCGTTGGTTTCCCTGTAGTGGTGATAGCTCTCCAGAGTACCCTCATAGAGTATCCTCTCGTCGTCCTTAACGAATTTATAAACAGGACTGTCCTCGTGCTGTGAAGTCTTCAAAGGTGAAACAACACTGCACTTGCCTAAAGCGGTTACTATTAAATCCTCGTATTTCATTATAGTAAGGAATATTGTTAGAAATATTGCCGGTGCAGGTAAAAGGAATCCTGCGGCTCAAATTTAGTTAAAATAATTATTGGCATGCAATAACTTGCGGCACAATTATCCGCCCGGTTCACGGTGAACCGGAATGGCTGCGACTGAACGGATTCCGAGAGAAATGCCAGAAAAATATATATCAGTTTGACTGGATGATCTGTTTGATTCTGCCAACCAGGCCGTTTTCGAGTTTTACCTTTATTCCGTGAGGGTGATTGGGAGCTGAGGTGAGTATTTCCTTAACCCGTCCTCCTGTAAGCCTTCCGGTGCGCTTGTCTTCCGTAAGTTCTACCAATACATCAATTCCCGGTCTTATATCCGCCCTGCGTGTTCCTTCCATTGCTGCCTCCATTTGAAACGTATTTGTTAAAACTTCTACTGATGTAACATTCCAGATCAGGCAGCAATTTTATACATTTTTATTTTTAGAAAACAAAAAAA
>CAYQRF010000196.1:1605-2887 GCA_964419775.1 uncultured Rikenellaceae bacterium | reverse complement strand
GCCCCTGAACTTTGAAGGAGAGTTTCATAATACCTGATGGAAGGCACATCATCCTCTACAATGACTATTGTCTTGTCTGTTAATTCTAAGCTGCTGAAGTTCAAGGACATCTAAAATTGAATTTGACTGTTACTAATTTACGACAACTTATAATTGTCAGCTTCATTAGCAGGCACAATTATTAACAACTTATAAACAAAATTAATGCCGTAAACCCAATTATCAAAGGTTTTAGTCAAAGAAAACAGCCGTTCGTCAAAACAGTGAGAAAGGTTTGATTACCTGCATTCCCAGTAATATCGCTTGTCGCCGATCACCAGATCGTCCTGGGTTTCTTTTGCTATCAGTTCGGCATCGCAATACTCTGCTTCGGGGCCCTCATTTATTATTCCGCGGCCTGTCTGGAAGGTAATCTCGCGGCATATCTTGCATGTTCCGAGGACTTCGCATGAAGTGAATGCAACGGTAAGGAGAATGAATGATGTGGCGATTATTATTATCCGCTTCATATGCCGGTTTTTTACAAAATTAATAAATGCAAGAATTGTGCCCCTCTTTTCCTTCAAAAACGAATAATTTTAAAAAATATTAGGTATTTTGATGCAACTATTTTTCAAAACGGGTGTCATTAATCCGGAATGGAAAACAAAAGGAATTAAAACATTACTGTCATGGAAGATATAAATAAAATGAAAAAACATGTGACCGTGGTCGGAGCCATCCATATCGGTTTCGGTTTCATAGGTCTGATAGGCGCTCTTGCTGTCTTTTTTGCGCTGAGATTTGCTCATGGTTTCGTGAGCAATGAGGAGATTCCCTCAATGGTGCTCAACTTTTTATCGGCCAGCCTGCCCATGCTGATAGGTTTTTTGTCAACCCTGGGTCTGGTAGGGGGAATCGGACTCCTTTCATACCAGCCGTGGGCAAGGTTCATAGTGATGATAGTTGCGGCCATCGGATGCCTCAATATTCCTATCGGGACGCTCAAGGGGGTTTATTCGCTCTGGGTACTGCTTCAGGACGAAACTGTCAAATTGTTTGAAAACAAAAGGTTTAATGGCAGTCAGACCACGGCAGGCGGGGTTTAAGTCCCGGTCATAAAATGCTGCGGCAGAAAGTGAACAGGTTTTCATGAACCTGTCCTTTTACTGATTAAGCCGCAAAATACATCAACAGGGAGGATATCCCTGTTTTTTTTCATATGGTTCGGTAGGGAAGTTTTGTCCCCCTGACTTTATTACCCCCTGTTTTCCTAACAGTTTTGTTTACCCCCCTGCCCCCC
>CAYQRF010000196.1:0-1505 GCA_964419775.1 uncultured Rikenellaceae bacterium | reverse complement strand
TTAAAGAACAGATAATGTGAAATTTAGTAGTCTGGGGATAATCCATACCCTAATATTTTTCCGTTTTCGGTTCAAAAGTGTATGTGGGGTGATTTATATCATTAGATACAAGACACATATGTAATTGTAATCCAGGAGACTAAGCCCCCCTTTAGGGGGGTGGGGGGGTAAACAAAAAGGGGGGATCGGACAATGATCTAACTTGCAAAAAGATGTCTACAAAAATTAGCTTTAAAGGGGAAAGTTAGAAAATACCGGTGCGGATTATAGATAATTAAAATGACGTTTGAGATGTGGAATCCGATATTCAAAAGTCAGACAGCTCTGTTTTTTTTCTAAATTGTCGCAAATTATTTTCCATGGCTGACGACAACAAGATAATTTTCTCGATGTACCGGGTTGGGAAGACATTTCCTCCTCACCGGCAGGTTCTTAAGGATATATCTCTTTCCTTTTTCCTTGGCGCCAAAATCGGAATAATAGGCCTTAACGGATCAGGGAAATCAACCCTTCTGAAGATAATTGCCGGAATCGAAAAAGAGTACCAGGGTGAAGTTACTTTCGTTCCGGGTTACACCGTGGGTCACCTGCCCCAGGATCCTCTTCTGGACGACAGCCGTACTGTGAGGGAGGTCGTTGAAGAGGGAGTCAGGGACACAATTGACCTTATCTCGGAGTATGAATCGATAAATGAGAAATTCGGGGAGCCGGAGGTTTATGAGAACCCCGACCGGATGCAGCAGCTGATGGACCGCCAGGCAGTGCTCCAGGAGAAGATCGACTATTCCGACGGATGGAACATCGATCATAAGCTTGAAAGGGCAATGGATGCACTCAGATGTCCCGACAGCGGCGCGAATGTAAGCATTCTTTCGGGAGGGGAGAGGAGAAGGGTTGCCCTCTGCAGGCTACTTCTGAAGCAGCCCGACATATTACTGCTCGACGAGCCTACCAACCATCTCGATGCCGAGTCGGTACAGTGGCTCGAGACTACCCTTAAGCAGTATCACGGCACTGTTATTTGTATAACACACGACAGGTATTTTCTCGACAATGTTGCAGGATGGATTCTGGAGCTCGACAGGGGAGAGGGGATCCCCTGGAAGGGCAACTATTCATCGTGGCTCGAACAAAAGGCAAAACGCCTGGAAGTTGAGGAGAAAGGCAATGTGAAGAGAAGAAAGATACTCGAACGTGAACTGGAATGGGTAAGAATGTCTCCCAAGGCCCGCCATTCAAAATCGAAGGCCCGTCTGGGTGCTTATGAAAACCTTCTCAACCAGGATGTGAAAGCCAAGGAGGAAAGGCTCGAGATATATATCCCCAACGGTCCGAGGCTCGGGGATAAGGTGATAAGGGCGAAAGGTGTATCCAAATCATTTGGTGACAAGCTCCTCTTCGAGGGCCTTGAGTTCAACCTTCCTCCCAACGGCATAGTGGGCATCATCGGGCCGAACGGGGCCGGCAAGACAACCCTTTTCAGGATGATCATGGGTCAGGAAAAA
>CAYQRF010000195.1:0-2904 GCA_964419775.1 uncultured Rikenellaceae bacterium | reverse complement strand
ATTATCCGCTGTCGGTGCTGATGCTGGCCGGAATAAGGGACATACTTGTAATATCAACACCAAGAGATCTGCCCGGTTTCAGGGATCTCCTGGGCGACGGCTCTTCACTGGGAATTAAATTCAGCTATAAGGAACAACCATCGCCCGACGGTCTGGCTCAGGCCTTCATTCTTGGAGAAGAATTCATCGGCAACGAAAATGTCTGCATGATACTGGGTGATAATATTTTCTACGGCCATGGATTCGGCGATGTCCTCCTAAAGTCTGCAGAGCTCACAAATGGTGCAATTGTTTTCGGTTATTATGTAAATGATCCCGAACGATACGGAGTGGTTGAATTTGACAAGGATCTGAAAGCCGTGAGCATCGAGGAAAAACCGGAGAAGCCGAAATCAAAATATGCGGTAACAGGACTTTACTTTTATGATAATACGGTGGTCGGAAAAGCGAAATCGCTTAAACCATCAGCAAGAGGAGAACTTGAGATTACGGATCTCAACCGTCTCTACCTCAATGATGGATCACTTGAGGTGCGGGTAATGGGAAGGGGAATGGCATGGCTTGATACCGGAACCTACGAGAGCCTGCTTCAGGCAGCTAATTTCATAGCTACACTTGAACAGCGCCAGGGGTTAAAGGCATCATGTGTTGAAGAAATTGCATTCAAAAGAGGGTTTATAAGCAGGGAACAGTTAATTTCGCTTGCAGAACCGGTAAAAAAGAGCCAGTATGGCAAATATCTCCTTAAGATTGCAACGGAGGAGATTGACGGATTTGCCACGTTAAGATAGCTGTTCAGGCACAGCATGAAGGTCTGTCACGGGCTCTTTCCGGGAAAACAGATTCTCCGGCAAACCGGAATACCGGATAAAAACAAATCCGGGAAGTTCAGGCTTATGTAAGATGATTTAGGAAGACCAATGAAGATAACAGAAACAGGATTCGAGGGATTATATATAATTCAGCCAAAGGTATTCAGTGACAGCCGGGGCTATTTTTTCGAAAGTTTCAAGCTCGAGACTTTCCTGATGGCCGGAATTCCGTTTAATCCTGTCCAGGATAATGAATCCAGATCTGTCTATGGAGTAATAAGAGGATTGCATTATCAGTTGAATCCTTTTGCCCAGGCCAAGCTTATAAGGGTGGTGGTTGGGAAAATCTATGATGTTGCGGTTGACCTGCGGAAAAACTCCCTTACATTCGGGAAGTGGTACGGTGTTGAGCTCGATTCGGAGAACAAGACACAGTTCTTTATTCCGAAGGGTTTTGCTCATGGATTTTCAGTACTTAGCGACATCGCTGTGATACAATATAAATGTGACAATTTGTATCAACCTCAGTATGAAAAAGGTATTTCAGTGAAGGATCCGGATCTTGCAATTGACTGGCTTATTGAAAATATTGAACCGGTAATAAGCAACAAGGATCAGAATCAACCCCGCTTCAGGGATGCAGAGATAAACTTTTAGTCAATCTATATGGCAGTAATTTTGGTAACAGGAGCATCAGGTCAGCTTGGAAGCGAAATTCAAGCTGCATCAAGAAACTATTCGGGATATGAATTCATTTTTACAGATGCAGACAATCTGGATATCACTGATGCTGTTGCTGTTAAAGACCTTGTTATCAAAAATCAGCCCGACTGGATAATAAATTGCGCTGCTTACAATTTCGTTGACAAGGCAGAAACAGACTCTGAAATTGCATTCAGAATCAATGCAACTGCGGTTAGGAATCTGGCCGAATCGATCCGGGGAACTGAGACCAGGCTGATCCATGTATCGACCGACTATGTTTTCGACGGCTCCTCCAATACTCCCTATAATGAAAACTCAGAGGTTAATCCGCAATCAGTGTACGGCAAATCGAAGCTTGAGGGAGAGAAATTTGCCCTGCTTCATAACGGAACGATGGTAATAAGGACATCATGGCTTTATTCATCAGTCGGTAACAATTTCGTGAAGACTATGCTCAGGCTTGGGAAAGAGAAGGAATCAGTCAATGTCGTTTTTGACCAGGCCGGAACACCGACTTATGCGGCTGATCTGGCTGAAGCCATATTATATATTGTATCCAGGGTGATCAGAAATCAGATTGCATTCGTTGCCGGCACTTATCATTATTCAAACGAAGGTGTTTGCAGCTGGTATGATTTTGCAACGGAGATTTTTCTTGAAGCAGGACTGAAATGCAAGGTGAATCCTATTCTTTCAAAAGACTTTTCATCAACAGTAAAACGGCCTTTCTATTCGGTCCTGGACAAAACCAAGATTAAGGAGGATTATGGTCTTGAAATACCGCACTGGAGAAAGAGTCTGAAGAAATGCCTGGAAATAATATTTAAAAATGAGTATTTAAAATGATGTTCTTATCTTCATTTTATCAAAGCACACCCCCTTCCCGACCTTCCCCCAGGGGGGAAGGAGCAATTGGGCCGGGAGGGAGAAGGGTTAAAGCGAATGAAATAACCAATTGACTTAGAAAAACTAACTGTAAATAACTGACATATGTTATCACTCGACCAAATCAGATCCAGAGCACAAAAGTGGCTTGCACCTGAATTCAATGAAGAAACCCGCAGGGAAGTCAGGGAGATGCTCGAAAAGGATGAGAAAAAGCTCGTCGATGCTTTTTATCAGGACCTTGAATTCGGAACCGGTGGATTAAGGGGAATCATGGGTGCCGGAACCAACAGGATGAACATCTACACCCTCGGGATGGCAACACAGGGACTTTCAAACTATTTAATAAAGGCGTTTGGAGACAAAAACCTCAGGGTAGCCATTGCCCACGACTGCAGAAACAACAGCAGGTACTTTGCCGAGACTGCTGCAGACATTTTTTCAGCGAACGGTTTTGAGGTGTTTCTTTTCGAGGACCTAAGACCGACCCCCGAATTGTCAT
>CAYQRF010000194.1:0-2925 GCA_964419775.1 uncultured Rikenellaceae bacterium | reverse complement strand
AGCTGGAATTTGATATAATCAATGAAAACGGCTGATCCGCCGGTTTCCTTTTTCTCGATAACAAATTCACGTTTTCTGAATTTGTCGCTTACCTGGTTTACTGGCATTATTTCTACAATCCTGCCTGTGATCTCGAATGACATATTATTCTGCGTTAATTGTTATTTTATCAATCTTGTCGCCCTGACGAATTTTGTCAATTACATCGAGGCCTTCAATCACTTTTCCAAAGCATGTATGCTGGCCGTCGAGGTGGCTGGTGTTGTTTCTGCTGTGGCAGATAAAGAACTGGGAGCCACCTGTGTTTCTTCCGGCATGGGCCATTGACAGGACCCCTTTGTCGTGATACTGGTTTCCGCCTGAAAGCTCGCAGGGGATCTTGTATCCCGGACCGCCGGTTCCGACCCTTGGATCGCTCATGTCCTTTGAGAAGGGACAGCCGCCCTGGATTACAAAGTCGGGGATAACCCTGTGAAAAGCAAGTCCGTCATAGAATCCTTCTCCTGCAAGTTTAACGAAGTTCTCTACGGTACCGGGGGCATCATCCTCATAGAAGCTTACCTTCATGATGCCTTTAGGGGTATGGATTTCCGCTGTTCTCATACTATTCAACTATGTCAAGAAGTTCGACATCGAAAATAAGAGTGGAGAAGGGTTTGATAAGTTCTCCGGCCTGATTGGGGCCATAACCAAGGTCCTGAGGAAGGAAAATCCTGAATTTTGAACCGACGGGCATAAGCTGAAGAGCCTCTGTCCATCCTGAAATAACTCCTGACAGAGGGAACTGAGCCGGTTCGCCTCTTTGTATTGAGGAGTCAAATTCAGTACCGTCGATAAGAGTTCCGGCATAATGCACACTAACTGTGCTGTTGATTGAAGGCTTTTCGCCTGTTCCCATAGTAATAACTTCATACTGAAGTCCGCTCGGGGTAACAGTGACGCCTGATTTTTCCTTGTTTTTTGCCAGGAATGCCTCATTCTCTGCTATATAGTCCTTGTATTGTAGTTTGTCCTGTTCAGCCTGTCTTTCAGCCATCTCAGCCTGGCGGCCGGTTACATACGACATTATGACGCCTCTTGCCATCTCATCGGTCATTTCAGGCTTCCCGTTTTCACCGTCAAACATTGCTTTGGCCACGATTTTTGGATTCAACTGGAGTGAGTCAGCCTGCAGTGCATTGAAATTGATGATTCCGAAGGCATATGAAAGCGAGTCCTCACTTGTTTTTATTTTAGCATTTGATATGGACTGCTTTGCACATGAGCCAAGCATGAGGGCAACGACACTGGTAAGAACAATTAATCCCTTGATTTTCATTTGATATCGATTTAAATTTATAAATTTTGGCAAAGATAATACTTTGGCTTCAGTAAAAAAGACCGGATAATATAATTTTTCAAATTTTTACCGCACGGATAATCTGCCTTTTCCCGGGAGGTCCCGGAAGGAGAGATACATCGAAACCAGCTTTTTTCAGCGACCTCTGAACGCTTCCCTTTGCCGAATATGTTACAAAGACTCCCCCGGTTTCGGTAATGGCGGAAATTCTTTCAAAAACCTCACCTGTCCACATTTCCGGCTGCTTGTCCGGCCCGAACGCGTCAAAAAATATCAGGTCATAACGTCCTTCAGGTGCTGTTTTAGTGAGGTCACCTTCAATCTTGGTGAGGGTAAATGTACCGGTAATGTCCACAGGCATATTCCATGGGCAGGAATGAATATTGCTGAATAATCCGTCTTTTGCACCGGGAAATAATCCGGAATAGTTAAGCCTTCCGGTAATTTCTGCGGGTAGAGGATATTTTTCAATAGAGGTGTAGAAAATTTTCCTGTTGTCTGATGATGACTCCATAGCGGTCAGATAAGCATTCAGTCCGGTTCCGAAACCAGCCTCGAAGATCCTGACAGGGGATAAGTCAGTATATTTTAAACAGCTGTTGATAAAAATGAATTGTGATTCCTGAACAGCTCCATGGATTGAGTGATAATGTTCTGAAAGCTCAGGGACAAAAAGAGTGTGGGATCCGTCTTCGGTGAGAATTATCTCAGTCATCACCAGTTTGAATCATACCACGAGCGGACATCAGTGGCTATCATTCCGGCCATCCGGGCGGCTTCAAGTCCAAGTTCACCATCTTCGAAGACTTCAACATCAGCGGGTTCAACATTCATCATTTCCGCGCATTTGAGGAATGTCTCAGGGTGAGGCTTGAAGTTGTCCACATCGTTGGCTGTTACTATTATATCGAAATATTTTCTGAGGCCGGTTATGGTGAGTGTTCTCTCAACTGCTTCCCTGTGACCTCCGGTTCCGACCGCCATTGGAATTTTGCCATGATATTTTCTCACAATATCAGCCACAGGCACGATTTCCTTTACATTATGCTGAACCCTGAAGAACTGGTCAAGCTTTTCACTGACAATCTCATCGACTGAAACTTTTCCCTCCAGGCCGCTGTTCTTAATAATCTCCGAGGCAATCAGCCATCCCGGACTTCCTGTGTGCAGCCGGAGAAATGCCGTGTCAATTCTGGCTCCATATTTTTTGCAGGCAACCTGCCATCCCTGGAAATGATAGGGCATCGTATCGGCTAGAGTTCCGTCGAGGTCAAAAATCAATCCCTTCACCCCGGGCTGGATGTCATACTTCATAAGCTGAAAAAATTAAGGGGCAAAGGTAAGCAAACTTTCTATTTAACCCTCAGGTTCGACTGGCTTTCGAACCACAGGCAATCGTTGCTGAGTTTCTTGACAAGGCTGTTCCGCTTGTCCATACCGTAATAGAACTCGTCGAGGTATTTTATCATACCGGCTTTTGTTTTATCGGGTAAATAAGGGAATGAGCTTACCACACTGTAGAATTCATCCTTTTTTTCTGCAAACTCTTTCAGGATTTCGTTGAACCGTTCTTCGCTCCTGCAAAC
>CAYQRF010000193.1:0-2963 GCA_964419775.1 uncultured Rikenellaceae bacterium | reverse complement strand
CCATGAAAACCATCAGGAACTTATCATTAATCGCACTGCTTCTGCTGCCGGCCTTTACCGCCGCAACAGTCTATGCAGGCACTTCTCCCGACAGGAAGAAGAACACGCAGGAAACGACCCTTACCTTCAAGGGAAAGGTAATAGATTCTGAATCGGGAAGCCCGCTGGTATTTGCATCGGTAGCCGTAAAGGAAACCAATGTTGCCACCATTACAAATATTGACGGGGAATTTCAGATCAAGATCTTTGAGACTCAGGTATCGAGGAACCTTGAGGTGACCTTTATCGGTTACAGGAACAAGACAGTCCCGCTTACCGAATTACGGGAGAATGGATACAATAATGTGATTGCTTTAACACCTGCCCCGATTCCAATCAAGGAGATAATAGTCAAGCCGATCGATCCTGAAGTCATAGTAAGGAACGCTATCGGAAGGATAGGCAGAAATTTCGCCGATGAGCCCAACCTGATGACTGCCTTCTACAGGGAGACAATCCGCAAGAACAGGACATACGTTTCAATAGGTGAGGCTGTTGTCGAGATTTTCAAAGCTCCCTATGCCAACGATATCCGTTTTGACGGAGCCAGGATCTACAAGGGAAGAAAGGGATCGGATGTCGAGAGAATGGATACCGTTCTGTTCAAGCTTCAGGGTGGACCGATTACCGTGCTTCAGCTTGATATTGCAAAGAATACCGAGGCCATTTTGACTGTCGATGCCATGAAGTATTATGACTATTCACTTTCGTCGGTAATCGAAATCGATGACAGGCCTCACTATGTGGTCACCTTCAAGCAGAAGCCTCATGTTGACATGCCGCTTTTCATGGGGAACCTTTACATAGCCATCGACTCTTATGCTCTTACCGAAGCAGAATTCGGATTCAATCTTGAGGACAAGGATGCCGTATCGTCAATATTCATAAAGAAGAAGCCGCTCGGAATGGAAGTAACGCCTGAGATAGCAACTTACAGGACTCAGTATCGTGAACAGGACGGCAAGTGGTACTTCGCATATTCAAGGGCTGAAGTCAAGTTCAAAGTGAACTGGAAGAAGAAACTCTTCAACACCTTTTATACAACCATGTCGGAAATGGCAATAACCGACCGTACTAACGAAGAAGTGATTAAATTTGCAGGGAAGGAGAAACTCAGGTACAACGATGTGTTCTCCGAGCAGGTTAGTGCCTTTACCGATCCTGAGTTCTGGGGCGACTATAATGTGATTGAACCCGACCAGAGCATAGAATCGGCAATCAGGCGCCTGAGCAGGAAGCTCAAATTCAGCGACAGGGATGATATTGAGAAATAATTAAACGTATGCCGGGGGATTCTGAGATAGTAAGGAGGATCAGACAAGGTGATAAAGGACAGTTTGAGTCACTTTTCCGGTCCTCCTATGTTTCCCTGGTAAGATATGCCAGAACGATGACAAGAGATCATGACACCGCCGAGGAAATTGTTCAGGATCTCTTTTTCAGGCTCTGGAAAGACAAGGAAAAGCTTCAGATTGAAAGTTCTTTGAACGGTTACCTTTTCAGGGCTGTTCACAACCGCTGCCTGCATCACATCAGCCACAACAAGGTAGTTGAGAAGTATGCCCATGAGGTTGTGATGTTAAGCTCCGGGACAGGAGACGACACTGCCGATCTGGTCAACTACAACGACCTTCAGGCAAAGATTGCCCGGATACTGGAAAGGCTTCCTGAAAGATGCGGAAGAATATTCTGCATGAACAGGTTTGAAGGTCTGAAGTATTCGGAGATCGCTGAAAAGCTGTCGGTGTCGGTAAAGACCGTTGAGGCAAACATGGGAAGGGCGTTAAAGGAATTCAGAAAAGCACTTGCAGAACAATGAAAGATACAGACAACACCGGAAAATACACTGACAGGGACTGGGAAGAACTTGCAGCTCATCTGTCGGGAGAGAGAACCGGCAACACGGAACTCCTGAGCCGGTTTGCTGAAGAGGACAAACATAATACTGTAAAATACTGGAAGGAATTAAGAGAGATGGACAAAGAAAAGGAAATAAATGTGGATCAGGCCTGGGACAAGCTTTACTCGAGGCTTAAGGATAATGGATTGATGAGCGAAGAGCCTGCAGTAAGGAAAAGATTTTTCACCCCCGCCCTGTTCAGGGTCGCCGCTGCACTGCTTCTTCTCCTGGGCATAGGATCCGCATTGATTTATATGAATAACAAAGACCTCTTTAGCAATAAAATCGTTGTTGCCACTACTGAAGACCAGAAGAATCTGGAAGTGACGCTTCCCGACGGGAGCATCATCTTCCTTAACCGGAACACTCAGGTCACATACTCACGTAACTTCGGTGAAAAAGAAAGAAGAGTGACTCTCACCGGGGAAGCTTACTTTGATGTTGCCCGTGATGAGTCAAATCCTTTCTCCGTTGATGCGGGGAAAGCCATTGTAAGAGTGCTTGGAACATCCTTCAACATCAGAAACAGTAATCAGGATTCACCGGTCGAAGTCTTCGTCAGAACCGGAAAGGTTATGGTAACAGATGTTGCTGATAACAGCGACCTGGTGCTTGAGCCGGGCTACATAGGGACCGTTTATCCCGACCGGGCTGAGAAGGTCGTTAACACCGACCCGAATTACATGTCGTGGAACACAGGTCTTCTTGTATACGACGGCCAGACCCTTGACATAGTTTTCAGGGACCTCAAGAAAGTATACAACATGGATATAGTGGCTGATGATCCGGGAATCCTTTCACATACCTGGACCTCGCCAATCGATAATCAGCCGCAGGAAACAATAATTCGCTTAATTTGTGCTAGCTTTAACCTTGGTTATACCAGGGATGGGGATGTTTACCATCTGAAAAGGAAGTAACAAACAATCAGGAAAATGTCGGTCAATGGCACAGTATCGAAGATTCTAAAGGCCATTGCATTGTTGATGTTTCTGATACTGCCGCAGAAGCTGTTGTGCCAGGA
>CAYQRF010000192.1:0-2992 GCA_964419775.1 uncultured Rikenellaceae bacterium | reverse complement strand
CATTACCTGCAATTTCAGGTATTTTCGTCATGTTGATTCCTTCCTGAAACCAATAGTAAGGAGAGAAATCAATTCCAATCGTGATCAGCTTGTTCCTGACAGATTGTAAAAACAAGCCATGACGCAGCCTTGTCATTATTTTTTGAATAACTGACGCTTCGTTCTTTTCTTCTTTTTTACCGCTCATTTCGTATTTCATTTTTCGTCATAAACACGACCATATTTACCATCACCGCTCTCCATCTTCATTTTTTGCCTGAATTCCTCCGAAGACATTATTTTCCGGTCATTTGCTTCAGCAAGAACATGAATCCTCTTAATCAGGTCAATATTGCCCGCTAATTTTGATCTTGTCGAATCATACCATATATTATCCTCGAGCCCAACCCGGACCCCTCCCCCGATTGCAACCGATACTGAGTTCATCATCAACTGGTGTTCACCTATCCCCGCTATACTCCATAGCGAGTTTTCTGGAAGATCGCGAATCATAATACCGGCGTACATAATGTCAGCCTGTGCGCAGGCAATATTCCCGAACAATAGATTAAAATAATAGGGAGGAATAAGCAGTTCCTTCTTTATCAGATATTTAGCAAAATTAATCATTCCGGCATCAAATGCTTCCAGTTCCGGTACTATTCCCAGATTCTTCATCTTCGCAGCCAGATCCTGGATCATATCCGGAGTATTAATACTTGCCACTTTATTGAAATTCAATGAGCTAAGAGTCAGGCTTCCCATGTCAGGCTTTAAGTCTCCAGACAGATCCAGGGCTTCAGAACGCTCCTCAAATCTATTAAAGGTTCTCCCGCTGAGTGAAACACAGATTACCAGGTCAGGAGCAAATTTCCTTATTCCTTCGATCATACTGGCATAAACCTCTTTCCTGAAGGTTGGTTCTCCGGTCTGCTGATCCCTGGCATGGAGATGGACCTTGGTAATGCCAAGCTCCCATGCCACATGAACGTCCTCAACAATTTCCGAAATGGAAACTGGCACCTTTGGTGTCATACCCTTTGTGGGAATCATTCCTGTCGGGGTAAAATCGATAATTAGGTTCTCTGGCATGTTAAGTTATCGTTTTGAATTCTACCTGTCAATCCAAACCTCTTGTTATAAAGTGGTAAATGGAAATAATGATTCTATTTCTGTTTGTTCCCGGCAGCACTAATGACCTTCCTGAATGTTTCGTTTGCCATATAACCGCCATACGTCAGATCGTTTGAATTGATGCCGTAATCGGAATTGCCCTCGATCAGAACCGGACCACTCTCCCCTATGCCGACATCCCAGCCAACGAGCCTCAGATCGGGCATAAAAGAAGCTGCCTTTGCTGCAAGATCCATAGCCTCCTGAAAGTAGGGAACGGGATAACCTTCAAACCTGATCCCGGTTAAAGGATGCTCTGTCAGAACATCAACTCCCATGAGTTTGATCTTAGAATAACCAAAGCGCTTCAACCTTCCGGAATCAGCTTCGATCCCCACCCCGCAGCCACCTGAAATTACATTGTCGACGACAGCATCATTTGTACTCATCTTGAGAAATCCGGAAATAACTTCAATCTTTCCGTCATCGCCGATGAATGTATCTAACCTGATGGTGTTCAATGAAGCCGGACTAAGCCTTTCAAGATCCGGATGCTGCTTCACCTTTTCCTGAAATATGAATGCCGAGTCCTTCACACCTGAATACACATCCCGGATCAACTGATCGTTGGATTTTAGATCAGTCCGCATAATGGAATGGATATTCCTCCCGCTTGCACTGGAATAGGTCTTCTTAATGAAAAGTCCATCGCAGTCGGGATTATTCATGAAAACATCTTCAATCTGCACTCTGAAATCATCCAGGCTGTCGATATCCACCGGATTATTGTCTGCGATGAATCGGTTTCTGTGATTATACATCAGAATTTTCGGCAGAGGAAGCTCGAATTGTCCATAAAACAAACTGAAGTACAATTTATTATCCAAAACGTCCTTGACCTTTCCGTCATTTAGTGCCGGAGCAATTTTCATGGCGAGTCCGTTGGGGACGAAATCACGGATGTTCGTCATTCCCTTCTTGAACAGATAACGGCTGAAATAATGGACAGGCAAAGCCCTGTGATGAATCATCAGATTAAGGTTGTCGCGTAAAATACCTGTCAGCGGTTTCCGTTCAGGATCTTTCAGGATCTCAAGCATCATCTGAGTCCTGGTGCGTTTTAAGATCTTTCGCATTGTAGTAAGTGAGATAGATATTATAGTAAGCAGTACCCCTGTGAATTATAAAAACGATAGGATAAAATGAAAAGTATACTGCACCTGATTGTTTACCTGCATTTTAATTCAAACGGGAATACCAAAGGAAAACAGTGGCAGTTAATAATCAAATAATTAAAGTTTACCACACAAAAGCCTGCGTTAGTCAAAAAACTGTCTATCAGCTATTTAAGACATTTTAATTATTTGTACTTTTGACTGAGCCGGTTTTCCAAACGCTGTCAATCCGTTGCTGGCCCACAGCTCTCTTTTGACAGCAGGATTACCGGCTTCTTTTTTGCCGGTGTTGCATTTTTTCATATCTTTGGATCGGGCCGGCAACTATCACTGATTCCATTTCTGGAAATTAGCACAATTCACATACTGATTAACTACCAAACAAACAGTTGCCGGCCTTCCTTTTATAGTCCGGATTGCAGAAGAGCTGTGAACATTTTTTTTCATATATTGTTGAAGCAGAAAACAATCAAACTCAATCAAGATGAAAATAAAAATAGGCCTTTTAGTCTTTTTTCTTACAGTTTCCGCTGCCATAAACGGGCAGCAGGGATTATCTATTGGTGATATTGCCCCCGGATTCAAGGCTCCGGCAGATGATGGAATGATCTGGGATATAAACGATTATCTTGGCACAAACTATATCGTGATTTACTTCTATCCGGCTGCCATGACCGGAGGATGCACCAAACAGGCATGTTCGTACCGCGACCACAGGGATGATC
>CAYQRF010000191.1:0-3019 GCA_964419775.1 uncultured Rikenellaceae bacterium | reverse complement strand
GTCGATAGCCTTCAGAGGGGTCCGGTAAGGAGCCTTCACAATCACTCCCTTGCCGGGACTTACTATAATGCTGATGTTCCGGCGACGCGAAAAGATGATCCTGTATTTGAAGCCCCTGCCGCTTACTTCAGCGGATGATGTCAGTTCCGTCATTACTCAGCCGGGTTTGCGTTCTGGAGCGCCGAAAGATAATAGACAAGGCAGGCAGTGCCGTCCATCGTGCATTCATTGGTGGAGTAGTCAGCATAATCGTCATGATACACCGCAAGATCAGTCTGGAAGCTTGCGTATTCATCCTCTTCCGACAGGTAGATGAACTTGAGATTATTGAAAATGGTCGGGTAAACCGGGCCGTCGACAAGTCCTCCCGGAACCTGTTCCCCCTTTACCACATAGGAAGAGTGAGTGTTCACCGGGTAATCCCCTCCTTCAGGAAGGCCGACTATCATACTTGTGCCCCAGGGATTGCATCCGAACAGCCAGTCGCGGTGAGCCGCTTCAAGTTCACTGAATGTATCGTCGCCGCTTATGTTTCTGTAAAGGTGAGCCTGAGTGAGAGTTGCGGCTACCAGGTTGTTTGAGCACCAGATAAACGGGACTCCGATCAGGAAGGGATTCTTCCTCCCTCTTGCCTCCAGTAGCTGCAATCCTTCCTTCATATACCCGAGGAATTCTTCACTAAGCTCCGAAATGTCTGATTCCGATGCCACTACCGGATGCCCCATGTTCATGAACGGATACCACTGGTAATGGCGGGCAGTATCGGCACCAATCCAGGGTGTTGTCTTTTCCTGCCTTCCGAAGTCAACTGCATGTTCAAGATATTTGTTGTCATTTGTCAGCCGGTAGAGTTCTGCGGCGGCAAGCTCCATATCGTCAACCCAGTTGTCTTCCTCGTAAAAATATGGTGCTGTGCCCGGAGCTGTCTGACAAGCCCCCGGATTTCTCAGGCCATAGTCAAATGCAGCAATAGCTTTTGATTCCAATAGCTGTGAAAACTCAGGATCGGAAGTACGGTAAACGGACGATCCTCTTGCAAAGGCAGATGCGAATTTGCCTGCCGTTGAAGCAATACCCGTGGCACGATTCTTATGTTGGAACAAACCCTGTTCCTTTCCAGTACAGCGGTAAACGGGCCGTTCCTTTCCCTTGCCGTATTTAGCTGTGTCAGCGTTGGGAAACCTGAACCCTATATGATCGCGGTCGTCTGCAATCTGATTGTACATAACATCCGGAGCCGGATTCATCTTAATCAGCCAGTCGAGACCCCATCTGCTCTCGTTGAGAACATCGGGAATGTTGTCTTTCCCCTTCAGTCCGTTTGCGAGATGCTCATCTCCGAAAGATGATGGATTGGCCGAAAAGGAATAAAGCATCTGGTAGGTGGCATTAGCAGAAGTTGCCACATACTGAAGGTAATCGGCGGCATCGTGCCAGCCACCGGTCACGTCGATATGCATCGAATCATCCTTTCCCCCATAGATTACATAGCCGTCGTATACATGGCACGAGTCATTCAGCCATGGATTGAATCCGCATCTTTGCTGACGCATATAGGTAAGAAGGAAATCGGCTGTGCCGGCATAAACATCATCAGCTATCCTGAAATCGGGCGATACTATTTTCCCAGCCTCAATCCTGTAAACTCCTTCACTGTTCACATCAGTGAAATCGAGCCTGTAACATCCGGTGAACGGTTCCATCGGAACCGTTTTTGTTAGATCCTTCTTTTCCATGATCACCTTTCCTGTCACAGCATCAACCACCCTGAATGATCTCAGGGCATTCGCGCCCTTTCCCATATAAACTGCAACTTTTACGTCGCCCGGCCTGTAACCGAGCTGGTTTATCCTTACCCATCCTTCGTGGCTCCTTCCGCATGAAATCAGCAGAATGACTGCAGAAAGAAGCATTTCTGATAATATTACAAGTCGTTGTTTCATTTGGGGTTGTTAAAAATAATTAAAACTGGCCGTTGCAGGAATAAACATGTTTTATAGCCTGTCTAAAGTAGAAATAAATGCGGTAATTCGCACAGGTTGATGTGAGTTAAAATAGATTGGTTTAAGTTCTATCTTTTTATTTCATGGTTCAAAGATTCGTCCGATACCTGTTAAAGGTTGAAAAGGATGATCAGGTTAATCAGGTTAGTTAGGCAGAAGGAAGATAAGGCCGGACCAGTCGAACACGGGCGGTGGCTTAATGCTGCCGTCCGTATCTTTTTTTTATCGATCCTGTACCAGGGTGATAACAGTGATTTCAGGCGGCATCCATATTCTGAAAGGGATGCCAAGAACACCAAGCCCTCTGTTTACTGCAAGATACTGCCCGTTCACCTCATGAATTCCACTCCACCTTGGATAGAAATACTTTGCGGGACTCCATTTTATACGTTTCGTTAATATCCCGACCTGAAGTCCGTGGGTATGCCCCGACAGCGTAAGGTCAATACCGGTCTTTCCTGCAACCTCCCTGTCCCACTGGTTGGGATCATGCGCCAGCAGTATCTTTAAATCTTCTCCATAAATCCTTTGGGAAGCCTTTTCCAGGTTTCCGTGTTCTATGTCCGGAAACGACCCTTTGGTTATTACTCCAAGAATGGCAACCGAAGCGTTCCCGATTTTGATCATTGTGAATTCATCATTCAGGACTTTATAACCCGACTCGGAAATGAACCTGTTCATCAGCCTTACATTATTTTCCCTTTCAGCTTCGGTGTAAGTGGGATGGTAGGTTCCGAAGTCATGATTGCCCATCACTGCATATTGCCCGTACCGGGCTAAGGCCTTCGACAGGATTGTGTCGAACCTGTCAAACTCCCTCCATCCGGCATTTATGAAATCACCTGTGTTTACAAGAAGGTCAGGCTCAAGCTCATTGATGCTGAGCATAATTTCTTCAAGCATATCGTTATGATGATAAAAGCAGGGGAGATGGAGGTCTGATATGTGGACTATCCTCAGCCCTTCAAGATCGGGATGCAATCCTTCAATTGCGATTGTGTGATTTTCAGTCCTGA
>CAYQRF010000190.1:0-3036 GCA_964419775.1 uncultured Rikenellaceae bacterium | reverse complement strand
TCACGACCCAGAGGCAGTCGAGCGTCAGTTATTCAAAAACCTGGACAGGAACTCCGTTCAACCTTTCGGCCAGCATGAACCATAGTCAGAACGTCAGGAACAAAACTGTGTCCGTGAACCTGCCTAAAATCAATTTCAACATGGCACGCATCTACCCACTGAAAAGGAAAGGTGCGGCAGGACCGTCCAAATGGTATCAGGACCTTCAGTTTCAATATTCTGCTTCACTTGATAATCAGATTAATACTTACGACAGCCTTCTTTTTTCAAACAAGGTCTGGAACAATATGAGAAACGGGTTCAAGCATGAGGCTCCTGTCAGCATACAGTTCCGCCCTTTCAGAAACTTTTCAATATCACCCCAGCTGACCTACAGCGGTGTTCTCTATACTCAGAAGTTTGAGAAAAGATGGGATCCTGATTACTTCAACCCTTCAAGAAATGAGATAGTTCCCCAGGTGGTCACCGATACGATACGTGGTACTTTCTACGGTCATTCGATGAATCCTTCGATAAGTGCCGGATTCAATCCCCAGATCTTCGGAACCTTCAACTTCAAACCCGAATCAAGGGTGCAGGCAATCCGGCATGTAATAAAACCTTCGGTCAGCTTCAGCTATATTCCTTCTTTAAAGGGACTGAGCAGTGATCTTTACCGGACCGTGCAGTCTGATACCCTGGGAAACTTCACAGAATATTCGATATTTGAGAGGAATATATATGGAACGCCTTCCTTGTCGAGGCGAAGCAGCAATATCAGCTTCAATATAACCAATATTCTGGAAGCCAAGGTTTTCGAAAAGAATGACACTTCCGGTAAACCTAAAAAAGTCAAGCTTATCGATAACCTGGGGATATCCACGTCCTACAATGTGTTTGCCGATTCAATGAGATGGGCGCCGGTTTCGATGGGCATGCGGACCACCCTTATGAATAATATAGGAGTATCGGCAGCCAGCAGTTTTTCGCTCTACGGTCTGAGCCAGAGGGGTACTCCAATAAATACTTTTGCATTTGAACAGAACAGGAAACTGATGAGGCTTACCAATTTTTCGATGAGCCTCGACTTCGACCTGGGACGCCTTATTATGGGTGATAAGGACAAATCATCACAGCAATCTGCGCAAAGGACGGCAACCAACCCGGCGAACCAGGGCATGATGACTGAAGATGCAGCCCGTAATATGAACAATCCTGGCGATCCGACATCCATGCTGTTCGACGAATACGGCTATTATATTTTCGATGTTCCGTGGTCGATGAGGGTGAGCTACACTTTCCACTACTCAAAACCCGGACTGAAGTCTAACCTGACCCAGACCTTATCAGCAAACGGCAACGTGAACCTGACCGGTAAGACCGCATTGACATATGCCACCGGGTATGATTTTACACACAGGGAAATCACGATGACACAAATAGGAATAACCCGCGACCTTCATTGCTGGGTTATGAGCTTCAACTGGGTACCCAACGGATCGATGAAAATGTGGAACTTTACCATCCGGGTTAAATCCTCGGTTCTGGCCGACCTGAAATACGAACGACGCAAGGACTTTCACGATAACTTCTGACAGGAATCCCGATATTACGGTCACAAAAAAAGGACATGTAAAAACATGTCCTTTTCCATAATATCCTTCAGAATTGTTACTCGGCAATAATTTCAAAGTCAACATCTACCCTTACTTCCCTGTGAAGCCTGACTACAGCCTTGTACTTGCCGACTTCCTTGATCTGGTCTTCCGGGAGTGTTATGCTCCTGCGGTCAACTTCAAATCCCTTCTCTTTAAGCGCTTCTGCAATCTGAATTGTGTTCACGGAACCGAAAATCTTGCCTGATGTACTGGTCTTGGCTCCAACTACAAGTGAAATTCCAGCCATTCTGGCAGCAATCTCCTGTGCGTTGGCCTTGATTTTCTCTTCCTTGTGTGCCCTCTGCTTCAGATTCTCTGAGTGCATCTTCTTGGCCGATGGTGTTGCTGCAATCGCATATCCCTTTGGTATCAGATAATTGTTTGCATATCCGTTTTTGACAACGACGATATCGTCTTTCTGTCCAAGCTTGCTTGTATCCTGCAATAAAATTACTTCCATAGTTATCCCTCCTTATTTTAAAAGGTCTGTTACATAAGGAAGAAGAGCTATATGACGGGCCCTTTTTACGGCTTTTGCCACCTTCCTCTGATATTTCAAAGATGTTCCCGTGAGTCTGCGGGGTAAAATTTTACCCTGGTCGTTCAGGAACTTCTTAAGGAACTCGGGGTCCTTGTAATCGATATACCTTATCCGGTTCTTCTTGAAACGGCAGTATTTCTTCTTCTTTACCTCCACTGTAGGAGGAGTCAGATATCTGATTTCTGATTCGTTCTGTGCCATAGCTTATTCCTCCTTGGTTTTTCCTGATTCTTTTTGTCTTCTCTTCTTCTCTGCATATTCGACGGCATGTTTCTCCATCCTGAAAGTCAGGAACCTGATTATCCTTTCGTCCCTGCGGTATTGCACCTCAAGTTTCTCAATAAGGTCTCCGGTTCCCCTGAATTCAATTAGATAATAGAAGCCTGTCGACTTCTTCTGAATTGGATAGGCCAGCTTTTTCAGGCCCCAGTTCTCTTCATGAACGATCTCACCTTCGTTCTCGGTGATGACCTTCTTGAATTTTTGTACCGCTTCCTTCATCTGGTTCTCAGACAAAACGGGAGTTGCAATGAAAACGGTTTCGTACTGATTCAACATAATAGTTAACTGTTTTTGTTAAGAATGATTTTGGCTCGCAAAAGTACAATAATTTTCATTAAAGAAAAATTTTTGCATGATTTTAATACTGAAAGAAATGGATGAATTATGTGTTCCTCCCGGACAATCCCTCCCGGGTTAATTTGTCCCTCCGTTTTCAGGCCGAATGCTTTTTGATTATATTTGTATTTCATCAAATTTCATTCGGGCTGGAGTCAACAGTTTTATGGAAAATTTCATAGTATCAGCAAGAAAATACAGGCCGGCAACCTTCGACATGGTGGTGGGGCAGGATACAAT
>CAYQRF010000189.1:0-3052 GCA_964419775.1 uncultured Rikenellaceae bacterium | reverse complement strand
GCAATGAGGGTGCTCTGGCTCAAAATGCGTCCTGACACTCCTCAGAAATACGAGTATATTTCAGTGGAGAACATCACCGGCGATGCCCACAGCCTGATTTATATAAAGCCATGGACACAGTTCTTCGATCTGAAGGGCAGAAAGGATGTGCCGATATCTTATTCAGAGAACATAACCATGAGGAATATCGACCTGAAATGCAGGATATTCTTCGATGTGGCGATTACCGAGAACGACAGGCTTGCCGCCTTCACCTTCGAAAACCTGTCGATAGAGGCTGAAAATGATACCTTTAAAAAGGATGTCGTTCAGGGCTTCACAATTAATAATGTGATCGTCAACGGCAAAAAGGCAGAATAAATGGCTTTCCTGTCAAATGTGAAGCTGTTGAGGGCCTGCAATCGGGCTGTTTCACATTTTTATTTTAAGCCCGTTGAAGGATGTTTGATGCTTTTATTTAAATTTGGCATAATACTAAACCATAAATCCATCACTATGAAAATCAAATCCATCTTTACAGTAATTCTTGTTATCATGTTTACCGGCATCAGCCTGTTAGGTCAGGAGCCGGCTTTCAAAATATCACTTGCCGAGTGGTCGCTTAACCGCACCCTCAGGAAGGGCACGATCACCAACATGGATTTCCCGAAGATTGCAAAGGAAACCTATGGCCTCGATGCAGTGGAATATGTCTCGACATTTTTCAAGGGAAAGGCAGAGGACATGGAATACCTTGCCCAGCTTAAAAGCGAGTGTGAAAAATACGGTGTAAAAAGTCTTCTTATCATGGTCGACGGGGAAGGGAATCTTGCCGATACCTCCCTGGCAGCAAGGAACAAAGCGATTGAAAACCATCACAAATGGGTGAAGGCTGCCAAATTCCTGGGTTGTCATTCGATCAGGGTAAATGCAGCAGGCCGCGGAACAATGGGACAGATGCAGGAAGCAGCAATCGACGGTCTTGGCAGACTTGCCGCCTATGCCGAAGATTTTGGGATAAACGTGATAGTAGAAAACCATGGAGGCAATTCCTCGTACGGAAAATGGCTTGCCGAAATAATGAAATGCATCAACAAACCCAATTGCGGAACACTTCCCGACCTTGGCAACTTCTATGAATACGACCGTTACAAAGGTGTCCAGGAACTGATGCCCTACGCCAAGGGAGTTAGTGGCAAGACTCATGATTTCGACGAGAACGGAAACGATACCCAGATCGATTATGAGAGGATGATGAAGATCGTTTACGATTCAGGCTACAGGGGCTATATCGATGTCGAGTATGAAGGCAACAAGCTCAGCGAGGATGAGGGAATAAAGGCAACCATTGCCCTGTTGAAGAGAGTCACTGAGCCGTATAAAAAATAGGCCGGTAAGATAAGAAAACAGGAGGAAAGGCGTGAGGCATGAGGCGTGAGGAAGACTAAGAGACGAAGAGACTGAGAGACGAAATGACTTAGAGACGTTCGACACATAACTTCTTTAACTCCGTGCTTTGCCAGCCGCAGTTTCAACAAAGGCTGGTTACTCCGTTTTAACTCCGATTTACTCCGTGGTTAAACCCAACCAGCAACGAAAAACAAGGAACCATAAACGAGGAACTTTGGTATAATTGCAATTAAAAAACACATTTTGTATCATTATTTTTTATTATCAAACTAAGTCAATTCTTATTATGAAAAAGCTACTACTCATTTTTGCCGCTGTGATATTTTCTTCAGCGATTTTTGCACAGGGACCTGATTTCAGCGGATCATGGAAGCTGAATGATACCAAAAGCACCCTGGGTGCTGAGTTCTCACTGGCTCCCAAGGAAGTGATCATTGCACAGACCGGAAATGACATGTCGGTTGAAAAGCATTCTGAATTTCAGGGACAGTCAATGGTAAGCACCGACAAATACACTCTCGACGGAAAGGAATGCACGAATACCATGTTCCAGGAGATGCAGAAGAAATCGACCTGCGCATGGTCGGATGACAAGGCATCACTGAAGGTTGTTTCGAAGATGTCGATGGGCGATGGTGGGGACATTACAATAAACGAGGTTTACAAACTCGACGGAGAGAATCTTGTTATCGAATCGACTGCCAATTCTTCGTATGGTGACCTTATCGAGAAGATGGTCTACGAAAAGAAACAGTAAGCATAAATGATAATGAAGGGAATAACCGGAGTTCTTGGACAGGTATAATAACAGGTGAAGGGCTGAAGAAGACGAAGTGACTTAGAGACGAAACCTGCACGTCTGCATGACTGCACGACTGCACGACTGCATGACTTTTCTTCTTATCCCAGCAGCTTCTTAACCACAGCTGATATTTCTTTCCCGTCAGCCTTGCCGGCAAGCTCTTTCATCGCAGGGCCCATCACTTTTCCAAGGTCGGATGCCGATTGTGCACCGACGCGTCCGATTATGGCCCTGATGACTCCTTCCAGTTCTTCTTCGCTCATTTTTGCCGGAAGATACTTCTCAAGCACATCCGCTTCGGATGTCTCCTTATCGCTGAGGTCTGTCCTGTTGTTTTCCCTGTATATCTGTGCGGATTCGCGTCGCTGCTTTACAAGTTTCTGGATTATCCTTGTCTCTTCTTCCGCTGTCAGGACGCTGCCGGAGCCCTTCTCTGAATGAGCAAGCAGAAATGCTGTCTTCGCTGCCCTGAGAGCTTCAAGCGATACAGTGTCTTTCGATTTCATGGCAGTGATCAGATCGGCTGCAATTTTTTCTGTTAGTGTCATTTCTATGGTGTTTGTAAATATATAAAGCCTTGCCCAATGCAAATATCCGGATATTGAACATCAATTGTACCAGACGGATGGAGATTTTTAACAAAAATTTAAGAAAATTCCAACAGTAATTTAAAAAATCGGGCTTTTAAAAAAAATGTCTGCTTTTTAAATTTGCGGCAGTATTTATTGTCATTTTAATTATTGGAGGAACGTTTATGTCAATCAGTACTTGTTCGTTGAAAGCATTTTTTGCAGCGATTCTGTTATGCTTATCGCTTAATACAAGTGCTTCCGCTCCATCGGACAGCGTGAAGCTTTACAC
>CAYQRF010000188.1:0-3062 GCA_964419775.1 uncultured Rikenellaceae bacterium | reverse complement strand
GATTTTTACGGTTTGGAAATTAAGTAGATTCCGGGTGTTGCCTCTTCCGGAGATTGTATTGTTCATCCCTTAGTAAAAACCACGCTCGTACTTCCTTTCAAAGCCGGATTATTCACCTTAAGCTTTACCCTTGTCACTCCGTTGGGCCAGTATCTCTTAAGTGTACGGTCAGAAATCTCTATGTACTCAATTTCAGGCGTTAAGACTTTCTGATTATATGCCATATTCAGAGTGAATCCGTCACCTTCAAATTTCAGCAATCCGGGCTTAACCAGGGTTACTCTGCAGTAAGTCATCAGGTTCGAGGTTGTGGGAGCACCGGTCACTTCCTTAAGTTCATATTTATCGCTTATCACGAAGCTTCTGCCCCTGTTCAGGGTATAGGTCCGGACCCAGCTAAGTACCTTTGCCCCTTCGGGATAAGCTTCGGCTATGTCGGTCGCAAAGGCTGCTGACCTGGCATTGGATGTATACGAGGAATTCCTGGCCCTGAAAGCTTCTCCCTCCTTCTGATCGGTCCCGTTTATCACCGGAAGGTTATGATATCCCGATTGCATCGTCCAGATTTCATACCGCCGCGGACCGAACGTCTTCGCCACATATTCTTCCCTTCCAAGGTCAATAAGACAAGGCTTACCATCGAAATACATCAGGCAGGATCCGACATCATTGTGATTGTGGCTCTCGGCGTTGAAGCCTCCTTTTGCTCCAAAGAAGAACCCGGAAATGCTTCCTTCCCTGTCCCTTGCACCGGCAACCTCAGTATCCGGGAACCAGAAACCGGCCACCAGGGCTTCTTTTGCTTCGGCGGCGCGGATCTCGGTGATAAGACCAAGGTTCCTTACCTGGTCAAAGATTCTTCCCGACATTGCCTTCTCTCCCCAGTTTCCGAGTTCAGCAAGATAAGCTCCGAACTTCTGCATCACAGGATCGCTTATCGCCTTGCCATACCTGTAAACCACCGATGGATTACCGCCTGTAGTGGCATCGGCATCGGCAAAATTTATGAAGTAAGGCGCATGAATGTTCACCTTGTAAAAGTAATTACCCATGTTCTGTATCAGAGGATCATTGAAAACATCGAATTTCCCGTCAGTAACATTTTTCATTATCTCGAGGCATTCATACAGCAACGCTCCAGCGGCTCCCCAGTATGAAGGACCCTCGTCGCAGCCCCCGTCGTCGGAATAGCCGTTCAGGAACTTATCAAGTGAATTCAGAATCTTGTTCACCTGGGCTGATTTCTTTTCCGGATCAGTTTCCATAAGCAGGTAGCTTGTAAGCATATTGTAGTTAATCCACGGATTCCAGTTGTTCGGACGGCCTCCCCTGAAACCCATGTATCCCCAGTCGTCCCTTGCAAAATACGGATCGAGTGCCTTCTCTTCTATTTCCTGCTTCAGCCTTTGTGAGATAAGAGGGTGAATCCTGTCGAATTCGTCCCTGAATAAGTACCAGGTCATCGACAGGTTACTTGCCACCTCTCCTACTCCCAGATCCACATAAGGCTCATTTGCATCCGGCAATCCCGATCCTGCCTTCTGGGCTCCAAGGTGTGCCGACCAGCCCCACCATGTCTGCTCGCTGTAATACCAGACTGCATTTACTATCTGGTCAAGAAACCTGCCTTTGCCTTCGATCAATTCACCCATAACAAGCGAAATAAGCGCGTTGCTGCAGGCTGAATAAACGCTCTGCCGTCGGTCGCCCGAACGAATGAATTCGAGATAATCGGTGGCTTTCACAACGGGCCAGTCATAATCGAGATAGGCTTCGGCATTTTTTATGTACTCCTGCCTGATGCTGCCGGAAAGCCCTTCCCAGAACTGCCGGTCATTATACCCAGGAAGCTTGTTCCATGTGTTATCATTTACAATGGACCCTGACAGACCAATGGCTTTGGCTTCAGCTGCAAGAATGTTTCTTTCCTTCGGATTTAGTTCGGCTTTTAACGCCTGTGATACCGGCAGAAGAAAAATCAACAACATGATTGTCAGCAATGATCCGGATTTTGAATCTGATTTTTTCATCAGTATGTAATTTTTAATTTAATGACTTAGTGAATCTTAGCGCCTTAGCGCCTTAGTGCCATTTCTTTGCCGCAAAGACACGAAGGCACCAAGTTACACAAAGAAATAAAATAGTATTTATGATATTTCATTTTTCACCGGTCATGTTTTTACAGGTTTCAGGGTTGTTTTATAACATTATATTTTCTAAATTGTGATATTAATAATTTCTAATTAATACCGTCTAAAAATGGAAATACTAGTAACTCTTCTGATTGGAGCTTTGGCCGGCTGGCTTGGAAGCGTGTTCTACAGAGGCAGTGGTCTTGGCCTTATTGGAAATATCATTGTAGGTATCGCAGGAAGCTTTCTGGGTTACTGGCTGCTCGGGAAGCTTGGTTTAAGCCTGGGAACAGGCTGGATAGCAGCAATACTCACCGGAGCTATAGGTGCAATTATCATATTGTTCCTGTTCAATCTGATCTTCAAAAAGAAGTAGAAACAGTTTTCATATCCTGACTGTCTTTTTTTTCCCCTGGTCTGTCAGTGGTTCAGTTTGTGGCAGAGAACACGAACCTCATGCCGCGTACCGATTGCCATTTTAAAATTTTGTTCATAACTTGATGATTATTGTTGCTTAAACAAAGGGTTCATTTCATCTGGTTTTTCTTAACTTTGATTTCGGCCAGCACCTTTCACCTTTCCAATTCTGGAATTTAGCACAATAAAATACTGATTAACAACTAAACAAGCAGGGTGCTGGCCTTCTTTGAGGAACTGAGGAGGCTGCAGCAATCAACAAAATTGCTGTGGTTTTAGAATATTTTGTCAGGTTATACGTTTAATATGTGTCACCTGCTTATGGATTAGGTACCATAAAGTAAAACTGGCAACTATGGAAACACAGGAATTGTACAAAGGAGTAAGGATAAGCCCCTACAAGCTTAGCCTTGAAAAACAACTTGAGGAAAACGCCAGAAGGCTCAAAGAACACTATATGAGGATTCAGAGCCAGATCAGGGAAAAAGAACAACTGAAGAAAGAACAACAGAA
>CAYQRF010000187.1:0-3075 GCA_964419775.1 uncultured Rikenellaceae bacterium | reverse complement strand
AATTTTGCTTCGTTATGTCGAGGTCAGCATCGGTATTGCCCTCCCATCTGCGGCAGAGATAGAGAGGTTCATATATCCTGCCGATCCGGTATTCACGGCTGATTGCAAGTCCGACTGCATAATCCTCACCGTAGCTCACATTTGGCACTTGTATCTGTCTGATAACCGGCGTGTAGAAAGCTCTGGGGGCACCCAGTCCGTTTATCCGCAAGGCATTGTTCCTGCCATTGTCGGGAGTCCATTCCTTATGGTCTATCAGGCCCGGAGGCAGATCCTCAAGGTTGAAATCAACCATTTTATACGAACCCACAAGCATTGCGCATTTCTGATCATAGAAGGCCTTCACCATCCTGTCCAATACCTTATTGTCTATATAAAGGTCATCGCTGTCGAGCTGAACTGCAAATTTTCCGCACTTTTCATGAAATACACCCTCATTCCAGCATCCCCCTATTCCAAGATCGCGGCGTTCAGGGATAAGGTGGATTACCCTGTCGTCTTTTTCGGCGATTTCCCTGATTTTTTCGGTCGTCCCGTCAGTTGAGTGGTTATCGATCACTATCAGGTTGAACATGAAATCAGCTTCCTGTGAAAGGACCGAATTGATTGCATCGCCTATTGTCTTAACCCTGTTTCTGACAGGGATTATAACAGAGGCCTCAAATTGAAATTCTTCCGTATCGAAGCTGATGTCACTGAATTCAGGCTTCAGCCACCCGTTTATTCTTTTCAGGTGAGTGGTGCAGGCTTTTTCCATCTCGATCTGAACCTCCCTGTTTCTCGGGTCAACATAGTCAAACTGTTTCTCTCCCGATAAGCGGGTATCAGGTTCCATCTCGGTATAAAGCATTTCAGGAATCCTGACAATCGGCTGGCGTTCAGAAATTCTGAGCCTCAGATCATACAATCCCGCAAACCTGAAATCCTCATCCATTTCCCGGCATGCATCCCTGAAAGCCGAAGTTTTGAACAGCATAACCGATCCGAAATTGAAATCATCGCGAAGGCTGCCCTCCTGATAGTCGATTACAGGGTGAGGTATGAGCTGGCCGTTTTTATTCTCGAAATAGTCTGAGTATACCATGCCGGCGTCAGTATCTTCGCAGACCCGGATCATCCTCTGAAGTGCGAACTGGCCAACCTGAAGGGGGAAAGACTTGGTGTAAACAAGAATATACTCAGTACCGGCCATAGCCGCCATCTCCCTGACGGCAGCGGTGGAAGCAATTCCGGCGGATTGCAGGAAACTTGTATCAGGACAGCAGGTAGCGCCCCGGGGATCCTCCCCGCCAACAATTACAATACGTTCGACTACTCCCGATTTCCTAAGCGAAACAGCTGTTTTGCAAAGCCATTTTGTGTCTTTAAAAAGTATGAAGGATGTGATTGGTTTTTCCATAGTATATTATTTCATGTAATTATCAATAAGTTTCCTCTTGTTGTAAAGCACCCCCTTTCCCGTTTCCCCCAAGGGTGAAAAGCTTCCTGCTCCTTCTCCCTTGGGGGAAGGTTGGGAAGGGGGTAAATACAAATATGATGATTTTGCTATCATTTCAGATTGTCAGTATTTCTTATTTAAAAATTCAAGGATCTGATTCATAAGAATATCCCTTTCTTTCTGATCCGGGATGGATTCGAACGGGAAGCCTGTTATAACATTGTTATAACCTCCCCTGAAAGCTGTTCCCGCTGATGAATTGTTTTCGGAGTACCTGAAGGAACACACAGCACCCTTTCCGGAAGGTTCAATCGCATCCGGAGCCTCAACAGTGTAGACAGAAGGCGAAAACCCGGTATTGAAGCTGAAGGATCCTTCGAAATGAGGTCTTGCATAATCAGTTGCATAAACCTTTCCCGTCCTCACGGCGTGTCCGGTGCGGGGAATGAAATGGAGGGTCTCTTCTGCAAACTTTAGCACTGTGGAATCATTACCTGCGAGCAGGTCTGATCCGACATAGGCCCCTGACATAAAAACTGATCTTCCCTCTCCTGTCACTTTCCTGACCATGTCCATGAATTCCGGAGTGTAAATTCTGAAATCGAGCCTGGAAGTATCACTGAAATACTGAGTTGCTTTTTCTTCACCGAAAATAATATCTATAATGTCTGATCCGTCTGCACAATCGCCCGTCGATTCAAAATACTCGTCGGATACGGAAGAAAAGGAATATCCTGCAGCCATTATTGACCGGCCGTGGATATAGGGGAAGTTGAAAGTGTTGCCCGGAATCACCTTTCCGCTTATGTCGGAATACGAAGCTCCCCATCCGGGAGAATCGTCGTCGAGCCAGGGATTCAGCCTGTCAAAATCATACTGATCGCCTATTGTGATTATATCATTGAGGTATGGCACCCCGCGATCATCCCACCATGCAACTCCCGCGATCCCGTTATCGGTCCATGAAGGACCGGAAACACGGTCAAAGCCATTTACAACCAGAACATTCCCTTTGCTCCTGCTGTTGACGCCGACCGACAGTTCCTCAGAGTCAAAGCTTTCACCTCCATCGTTCAGCGCGGTAACTTTAAAGGAATAAATTGAATCGTAAGCCGGCAGTTCCGTTTCGAATATAGTATCCCGCACAACCAGACCGTTGTCGAAACCATTGTCCCCCTGGCGCGAATATACCATGAACCTGTCGGGAACGGAGGTAGGTTCACCGGCCTCAGTCACCGGCTGCCACGAGAGCCGGATCTTTTTGCCGCCGATGGGTGTGATTGCAAAACCTTTAACAGAAAGAGGTTGCACCACATACTTCCGGTTTTCTGTAAATGACAGGTACTTAAGAATTCCCTTGTATATCGACCGGGAGACGCTGAATCTGAACCTCGGATCAATGTTATACTTCATATCCGCCAGGTTCTGATGAGAGAGAAGCTCAAGTAGCATTGAAGTCACATCCGGGCGCCGGACCTCCGAATAAGGTCTGTCCCACAGTCCTCTGCGGGTCCAGTCAGGTTCATAATCCCTTCTTATGTCTTCCACGATCTGAGTCTGAACAATATCCGATAACTCCCTGGACGACAGCCGGGAGACTCCCGAAGAATATTTTCCTTCGTCGACAGTAGTGTGGA
>CAYQRF010000186.1:0-3085 GCA_964419775.1 uncultured Rikenellaceae bacterium | reverse complement strand
ACGTTTTCGAGAATGGTTACCGTATCAGAAAAATCGATGGGTGTCTGACCAAGTTCCACAAGGTTTTTGAATATCTCACCAACATTTGTAAGATTGAAGTTTCCGGCCATCACCAGACTGCGCGATTTCCAGTTGTTTTCACGGCTTACCGGGTGCACGTAATCGATATTGTAGTTGCCAAAAGTGCCGTAACGGAGATGCCCGAGATACACATCACATGCAAAAGGCACATTCAGCCTGATGAAGGCAGGATCGGAAAACTTATCAGGATTCTTCCTTTTGATGCTGACAATATCATCATAGATAAGATCGAAAATCTCCCTGATGGGATCCGGCTTGTTTGACCTCTGCCTGAAAATATACCGGTTCCCGGGATTGACATTCATTTTTATACCTGCGATTCCTGCACCATCCTGACCCCTGTTATGCTGTTTCTCCATCATCAGGTACATCTTCTGGAGACCCCAGTCCCACGACCCGTATTTTTCGAAATAGTATTCCAGCGGCTTTCGCAGTCTGAGAAACGCAATGCCGCATTCGTGTTTTATACTTTCACTCATGGATGGAGTTAATTCAGATCGGGGAAATTTATTATATCGGGTACCAGGATCGCGTCCGGAAAAGCTTTCCGGATCATCATAAGATCCCTTGTGCCTTCTATTCTTGTCCTGTAATCGCCAGCCCTTATCTTGTAATAACTTGGCCTGTCAAAAGTTGCATAGGAATCTATATCCGGGAACTGTCCGATGAATTCGGCTCTTATCTTTCCTGATTCCTCCCGGGCATTCTTCTCTGAACTGTTGTAAATCTGTATTCTGAAGCCCTCCATCCCGTTCATGCGCATGTTATACAGAATGTAACGGTTGATAAGGGTGTCAATCCCCGGATCGTGATTGATAGTCAGATTCCCTGATCCGTATTGTATGTTATCTTTACGGAACAGGTCGGCGGTCGAACCGGTCTGCTGAGCCATGCAGAAACCTGCCGGAAAAATAAAAAGTAACAGTATTATAACCTTCCTGCCCATCATTGTAAAATCTTATCCGAGTTCATTGGCCTGCTCGTCGGTGATCTCCAGATTATGATATACATTCTGGACATCATCATCATCCTCAAGTACTTCAATGAATCTCAGTACCTTCCTGGCCGATTCCAGATCGAGTGTCTTGGTTGTATTGGGGATTCTTTTAAGGCCTGCTTCTTCAGGCTCAATACCAAGTTCATTAAGCTTCTTGTTTACATTGCCGAAATCCTCCATGGCACATGTAATGGTAAACGTATCATCATCATCTTCAAAATCCTGAGCTCCGGCATCAATCAGATCAAGTTCAATGTCCTCCTGGGAAATGCCCTCCTTGCTTACAGTGAACACACCTTTCCTTTCAAAAAGAGAGCTCAGGGAGCCGTTTGTCCCCAGCTTGCCTCCAAGCTTGTTGAAGGTCGCCCTGACGGAAGCAACCGTGCGGTTGTTGTTGTCGGTAAGGCATTCAGTAAATATTGCTATACCGCCTGGCCCGTAACCCTCGAAAGTGGTTTCAACATAACTGTCAGCATCAGCTCCTGAAGCCTTCTTGATGGCCCTTTCGATATTATCCTTGGGCATGTTTGCCCCCTTGGCATTCTGAACCGCCAGCCTGAGCCTTGCGTTTGTGTCAATGTCGCCTCCGCCTTCCCTGGCAGCAATCATTATTTCCTTAATGATCTTGGTGAAGATCTTACCCTTCTTGGCATCATTCGCACCTTTCTTCCTCTTAATCGTCGACCATTTACTGTGACCTGACATATAAGTTGCTTTTTAATTTCAGATGCAAAATTAAATAATTCTTTAATACATCATTCATTGTATGTACTTTTGCAGTCAAAATACGTGGGTAAAGGCGTAAAGGCGTGAGGGGAAGACCGAAGACCGAAGACTGAAGAAGAAGAAGAAGGAAGAACCGAGGAACGACGAACGATAAACGAAGAACAAGGAAAAAGCAGGCAGTAGGCAGGCTAAATGCCGCGTACCTCGTACCGCACGCCGTTAATAAGCAACAAAGAATGACCAATAAAAAAGTATATATTGAAACCTACGGCTGCCAGATGAACGTCGCTGACAGTGAAGTAGTTATGTCAATTCTTTCGGATCATGGATATGCACATACAAGCGATATTAAGGAGGCGGAGCTTATTCTGATCAACACCTGTTCAATAAGGGATAATGCCGAACAGAGGATATGGGGAAGGCTCAGGGCGATCGGGCATCTGAAAAAGAAGAATCCCGGAATAGTTATCGGGCTTCTGGGTTGCATGGCTGAAAGGCTGAAGGAGAAGGTGCTTGAAAAAGAGCAGCTGGTTGACCTTATTGCCGGACCGGATTCTTACCGCGACCTTCCTTCGCTTATCGGGGAAGCAGAGTCGGGACATAAGGCGGTTAACGTGCTGCTGTCGCGCGAAGAAACATATGCCGACATAGCACCTGTCAGGATGGACCTCAACGGGGTCACATCATTCGTGTCGATAATGAGAGGCTGTAACAACATGTGCGCCTATTGCGTGGTGCCTTACGTGAGAGGTGCCGAAAGAAGCAGGGATCCTGAATCAATAATAAATGAGGTGAAGGACCTGCGCGACAAAGGTTACAGGGAAGTCACCCTGCTCGGACAAAACGTTGATTCTTACGGATATCTGGCGGGAGACCACACAATTTCATTCCCGGAACTACTCGAAAAAGCGGCCATGGCCGACCGGATGATGAGAATCCGTTTTTCAACATCACACCCCAAGGATATGTCGGATGAGCTTCTTCATACGATGGCCCGGCATCCGAATATCTGCAGGCATATTCACCTGCCTGCCCAGAGCGGAAGCAGCCGTATCCTTAAACTGATGAACAGGGAATATTCGCGTGAATGGTATATGGACCGGATAAGGGCCATCAGGTCAATTATCCCCGATTGTGCAATCTCAACTGATATAATTACGGGATTCTGCACCGAGACTGAGGAAGATCATCTCGAAACCCTGTCGCTTATGGAGTGGGCCGGATATGATTTCGCCTATATGTTCAAGTACAGCGAGCGGCCGGGAACCAAAGCCGCCAGGA
>CAYQRF010000185.1:0-3094 GCA_964419775.1 uncultured Rikenellaceae bacterium | reverse complement strand
CCTGAATGGTCGGGTTCTGTATGATCGAGAATTATGTATTCTATTTCCGAAGGATCGCATACAGACTGAAGCTTCTCAATATACACATCCCGGAATTTCTCCTTTGCAACTTCAACAATCGCTTTTTTTGTTGCATTGATGAAGAAGGAATTATAAGTTGTCCCGTATTCGGTTGTCATTACGATATCAAAGGTCTTGATATCATAATCAAGAATTCCAATCCATTTCACATCGGGGGTAATATCTATAACCCTGTCGTCAGTTAGTTCCATGTTTGCTCTTTTCAGATTTTAGCTATAATGCTCTTATTTGCCTTTACCTGCTGGAGGATAGGCACTTCAATCTCAGTACCGACCGGGAGGAAAACATCCACCCTTGATCCGAACTTTATGAAGCCAAGTTCGCCGCCCTGGGTTACCTTCTGCCCGGGTTTGGCATATGTCACGATACGCCTTGCCACAGCTCCGGCAATCTGGCGTACCAGTATCTCTGTTCCGTTCTCGGTTTCGATAACGACACTGCTCCTTTCATTCAGTTCAGAGGATTTGGGATGCCAGGCGACCATGTATTTCCCGGGATGATAGTTGACCAGCTTAATTGATCCCGACACGGGATATCTGTTGCTGTGCATATTGAAAGGCGACATGAAGATCGAGATCTGGAGTCGCTGGTCCTTGAAATATTCCTTTTCAATTGTCTCCTCGATGACAACCACCTTGCCGTCGGCGGGTGCATAGATAAGTCCGGGATCCGGTTGCAGATGTCTTGCGGGAAGGCGGAAGAAAAAGAGCAGGAACACGTAAAGCGACAGGGAGATCAGCATGACCATCCATTTCAGGAGGGTGTCATCGGGCCATGCCAGGCCTGTGATTATGTTTACAGCCAGCAGAATAATAAATCCGATAGCGAGAATCCTGTATCCTTCCCTGTGAATGGCCATTCCTCAAAAAATTTCCGCAAAACTAATCAAGACTTGTCAATCAACCAAATAGAGTTATAAAAAGATAAACCAGAGGAAACGAAAAGAGGGCGCTGTCAAAGCGGTCGAGCAGACCTCCGTGACCGGGCAGGAGAGAACCTGAGTCCTTTACTCCTATGCTTCTCTTGAGCATCGACTCTGTAAGGTCGCCATAGGTTCCGGCAACCGCAATTATCAGGGCAATTATGATCCAGCCGAAGGTGCCTGTTATTCCGAACCATCCTGAGAGTAGCCATGCAACAGCAACGGCTACCAGCATTCCTCCGAAGAAGCCTTCCCACGATTTCTTTGGAGATATCCTCTCCATAAGCCTGTGTTTTCCAAATGCTATTCCCGTAAGATAGGCTCCAGTGTCATATGCCCACAACAGAAGCAGAAATCCTATTACCAGTCCGGGTGAAAAAACAATATCAGGATGGGGAAGTATCGACCTGAATCCGGTTCTTGAGAACGCGGCAAAGGGAAACAATGAAAAAGGTATTCCCACATACATAATTCCGAAGAATGTGTGAGCAAGGGAATCGAAAGGTCTTTCCTGTTTTCTGTAAAGCTCGGTTATCAGGATGGTCAATGCAGGCAAAACAAGTAAAAGGAGCCACTCAAAGCCGGCAATACCTGCTGCTGCCATGGTGGAAATAACGTACATGGCTGCTCCGGTGATTATCCCGGTAATTGTCTGGGGATTTACGCCTGTGCTTTTAGCCATCTGGTAGTACTCGTACAAGGCGCCGGCAAGCAGGACAAGCCCGGTAAGGGAAAATGAGACCGGATGGAGCCAGAATCCTCCAAGTATGAAAACTACTATCCAAACGGCAGTCAGTGTCCTCGTGAAAAAGTTTCCCAATTCTGCTGTATTTTGATCTTATTGCTTATAAACCTCACCTTACCGGCAGGCTATTGTGAAGGAGTGTTCTCTTCCTCCGGCTGATCAGGAGTGGCAGGATCAGGCGTTGCTGCTTCAGGTGTGGCGGGTTCGGGCGAAAGTGCCTCGCCTGTATTCTCCACGGCAGCCTGGATTTTGTTGCCGGTCGCTTTATCCCTCTTTTCCCTTGCCATATCTGCCTTGCTCTGGCCGAAGATCTTTTCAAGGTCCTCACTGAATATCACCTCTTTTTCGAGAAGCAGCTCACCCAGTTTTGTCAATCCCTCAATATTGCTTTTCAGTACGTTGGTAGCCCGTTCGAACGATTCGTCGATTATCTGTTTAACCTCACGGTCGATCAGTTCCGCTGTTTTTTCGCTGTATGGTTTTGTAAAGCCGTAATCGGATTGCCCCGATGAATCGTAAAAGCTTATATTTCCGATCTTTTCGCTCATCCCGAAGTAGGAGACCATAGCATAGGCCTGTTTAGTAACCTTTTCGAGGTCGTTCACGGCTCCCGTTGATATCTTTCCGAACATAAGCAGTTCGCAGGCTCTTCCTCCAAGGGCATATGCCATCTCATCAAGCAATTGTTCACTTGTAGTAATCTGTCGTTCTTCAGGCAGGTACCAGGCTGCACCGAGGGCTCTTCCGCGCGGTATTATTGTGACCTTTACAAGCGGGCTTGCATGTTCGAGAAGCCAGCTGACAGTGGCATGGCCTGCCTCGTGATAGGCGATGGTTTTCTTTTCACCCATTGAGATGATCTTGCTTTTACGCTCCAGACCGCCCACTATCCTGTCGATTGCATCGAGGAAGTCCTGTCTCTCAACAATGTTCTTATTTTTTCTGGCTGCTATAAGGGCAGCCTCATTGCATACATTCGCTATGTCGGCACCCGAAAATCCCGGTGTCTGTTTAGCCAGGAAAGCGACATCAAATCCCTTCTCAAGTTTTATGGGACGGAGATGAACCTTGAAGATAGCCTCCCGTTCGGTGAGTTCGGGAAGCTCCACATGGATCTGCCTGTCGAACCTTCCGGCTCTGAGCAGCGCCCTGTCGAGAATGTCGGCCCTGTTTGTGGCGGCGAGTATGATAACCCCCATATTTGTCCCGAAGCCATCCATCTCTGTAAGAAGCTGATTGAGTGTGTTTTCCCTCTCGTCGTTCGATCCGAAGTTAACATTCTTTCCTCTGGCCCTTCCGACAGCGTCAATTTCATCGATGAATACTATACAGGGAGCTTTTTCCTT
>CAYQRF010000184.1:0-3101 GCA_964419775.1 uncultured Rikenellaceae bacterium | reverse complement strand
TCTTTGATGCCTGAATCCTTTTTTCGTAATACGGATTTTTCTTTGATGAAGCACATCCTCCCATTATGATTGTGGAAAGAAGCAACAAAAAGAAAAGGTTCATTATTTTTTTCAGGAGTGCCATATTTTGCATTATTTCCTTAATACTTTTTAAAACAGTTTTAAAAATCTTGCTTATGTTTTAAATTGCATCAGTTTTTAGAAAACTATACCGATCCTGTCTATGTTTAACTTTAAAACATTAATACGGACATTATTTGTATTATCCTTTTTCATTCCTTGTCCGGCCTTATCTCAGTCCTTGTCAAAGGTCCATTTTTCGGGCCTCGCCGGTCTTTCGACCGACAGCCTTACCCTTTCGGATAATTCAGGCTTACCAATTAAACGGGAAAAACCTGTTTTAAGTTTCCTTCTTGATGAAAAAATACACTCTACAGCCGAGGCTCCGGCTGTTGTTGAAGGGAATGACTACTCCCTGCAGGTTGGAAACTCGGTCAGAATTCAGCTGAATCAACCTGTTACTGATTCCCTGGGATGGCAATGTGATGTGGTGTTTGAAAATATCTCTCCAGATACGGTGACCCTGAGCAACGTGATCCCTTTCGGTTCCGACAGTACTTCAGTCAATATAACAGGTATCGGACCCGACGATCTTGCCCGGGCCAGGCTGTCGCGCCCGGGATTTATGCCGGTAAGGGTTATTCTTCCCGATAACGCGTGGGAACTTGGCTACACCTCTTTTGAAGTTCAGAACGGATTATCGGTTTCTGCTGTTGCAAGACGAACAGAAACATCGGGCGGACTGAACCGGAGATACAAGACCATCCTGCCTCCCAAAGCAAAGGTCAGCTACAGGATTTATGCCGGCATATTCAGGGGTGAGTGGCAGAATGGATTGAAACTGATGTTCAGGGACCGATACCTTTATGATATCAGGGATTTTGACAATTCATTGTATGAAAGGGCCGACCTGGCCTGGATCAGGGAAAGTTACGTGATTATGCTGCAGATGGCCTGGGACAGGGAGTTTTTCGACAGATCGACCGGCTTATACACTTTTGCCGATGTCCTTAGAAAAGGTATGGATACCTTCGGATATATTGATGTGTACGGTTTGTGGCCAACATGGCCACGCCTTGGACTCGACCAGCGTAACCAGTGGGACCTCTACAGGGATCTGCCCGGAGGATTGAGACAGCTGCGTATATTCGGAGGTCTGGCTCGTCAGAACAATACAAGGATGTTTATTGCCTACAATCCATGGGATACAAGCACCAGGCTTGAAAACCACATGAAGGGAATGGCCTCTCTGATTGCAGAAACCGATGCAGACGGGGTGGTTCTCGATACTCAGGGCAGCTCGAGCCGTCAGCTGCAGGCTGCTGCCGACAGTGTCAGGAAAGGAGTGGTGATGTACTCCGAAGGAATGGCAGTTCCGCGGGATATGCCGGGAATCTTGTCGGGAAGGGTTCATAATGCAATATTCCTCAGTCCTGAACTGAACCTCAACAAACTGATAAAACCCGATTTCTCCATCTTCAGGGTATGTGATGTCGGAGAAGATGTACTTCACCGGGAGATTGCCATTTCTTTCTTCAACGGATACGGCACCGAACTGAATCTGTTCCGGCCGGGGGGACGGGATGATAATTACCAGAAAGACCTTGATTATCTTGCCAGGACAACATTCATTCTCCGCCAGAACAACGATGCCTTTCTTGACATGGACTGGACCCCAATGATCGGAACCCTGGCCGACAGGATATACGTGAACAGGTGGAGGTCAGGGGAGAAGACTCTTTATACTGTTCTGAACATGCGTCATGAAGGCTTTGAGGGAAAACTGTTCAGGATCGACGGTAACATTGCCCGGCATTATGTGTCGCTCTGGAATCATGAGAATATCATTCCCGTTACAGAAAGAGGGACGGCCTGGCTGACATCAACCACGGAGGGATGGCCGGCATCAGTGTCGGGTACCCGCATGGAGGGTTCGCTTGATTGCATTGCTGAATTTCCCCTTCTTCTCGGATCGAAACTCAGGGGCGATTCCCTTATGCTGAGGTCGGCAGACGATAACAGGGTGCTTGTGTGGAAGGGAAATCCTTCGAACAAGACTTCATTCAAGGAATTCCGGCTGAGAAGCGACACGATCGTGAGCCTCAAGGATCACTTTGGCTACTATCAGGGAAAGATAGTGGTACAGCTTCTTGACGACAAACTCCTTCTCGATGAAAACATTCATTATCTTGAGGGGGGAAGACCATGGCTGGTGAGCAAAGTGGAACCTACAGTCCGGGCCACCGGAGTGGCCCCGGATATGATTCTGGTTCCCGGAACAGAGTTTACATATGAGGTCGGCGCCTCCGAGGATTTCATCCCTTACCCCGAGGTCAACGGCCTTACTATCAGCATCGACAGCTTCCTTATCGACAAATATCCTGTTACAAATGCCCAGTATTATGAGTTCATTCAAAGCTCTGGTTACCGGCCTGTTGATACGGCAAGGTATTTAAGGCACTGGGAATACGGTATTTATCTTCCGGGTCAGGAAAATTACCCGGTTGTTTATCTAAGCCTCGAGGACATGAAGGCCTATGCAAAATGGGCTGGGAAACGGCTTCCGACTGAAGCAGAATGGCAGCTTGCAGCCCAGGGTACTGATGGAAGGAAATGGCCCTGGGGAAATGAGTTCCACGGTACTTTATGCAACAACTCATTTGGCAAGCCCACTCCTGTTGATGCCTTCAGCAAGGGGATGAGCCCCTGGGGAGTAATTGACATGGTCGGAAATGTCTGGCAGATGACCAACGACATGTATTTCAACGGGTCATATTACATGATGATCATAAGGGGAGGCAGCTACTTTAATCCCGAATCAAGCTGGTGGTACGTGAAAGGAGGTCCCCAGCCGCTTGACAGGACTCAGATTATGCTCATGGTAGCGCCGGGATACGATAGAAATTCGACGGTGGGATTCAGGTGCGTGAAGGATATTGAAAGCCGTTATTTCAAAGGAAGGCGTTAAAGGGGGCGTGAAGGCGTGAAGGCGTAAAGGCGTAAAGGCGTAAAGGAAAGAGCCTTAAACAAGTTGGCAGTTG
>CAYQRF010000183.1:0-3103 GCA_964419775.1 uncultured Rikenellaceae bacterium | reverse complement strand
CATAGGCGGATTTATTTTTCTTTAATAATATAAAACATTCAATGTCTGATTCTTAGAGCCCCCCTTTAGGGGGGTTGGGGGGTAGAACGTAAAATGGAAATTAAGAGATCCTACTTAAAAAAAGATGCGCATTTAGATTAGCTATGAGGGGGTTGGGGGGTAGACTTAACCTGAATCATTTTTCCATTGTTAACAACCCCTTAAACCCCGGTTTCTTTCTGCTGATAACATCAGGGTTATTAACCACCGGCCGTTAATTTCGCCAGACATCGGGTTCTTTTAAAAAGTTTTTATGAAATTAACAGGATATGTAAACCTTTAATGAACATCAAAACCCGATTTTTTGTTGAACAATGGTCATTTGAAACCTTGTTTTAACAGTTGTTAATATTTTCGTTAATTTGCTGATATTCAAAAATGGTATATTTTTTGAGCTGTTGAAAAGATGTTCGCGGGATTATAATTTCATGAAATAAAAGACAAATACGATTTTTGTTTTAACACAATTAACAGCACATCATAAAAACCATTAAATATTAAAAATTTCTATAGTTAATAATAATAAAAATATCAGGGTGATAAAATGACGGGACTTAAGAAATTGGTTGCTATTTTTGAAAGGAAATCCAAAGGTAGTCAAACCGTCTTACTTTTAGAATAACGGGCAGATGAAAGAAAAGGATAATACGGAGCTGGTCTCAAATATAATGGAGCTTAAAAAGAAGAAGAATGCAATTATTCTTGCTCATTATTATCAGACCGGCGATATACAGGATATTGCCGATTTCATTGGCGATAGTCTTGCCCTGTCGCAGAAAGCTGCAGATAACGATGCAGATATTATACTTTTTGCGGGTGTCCGGTTTATGGCTGAAACAGCAAAAATACTGGCACCCGGTAAAAAGGTTCTTATACCCGACATGGAAGCAGGATGCTCCCTTGCCGATTCCTGCGATCCGGTAGAATTCAAGAAGTTCATCAGTGATAATCCCGGAAGGACCGTCGTGACATATGTAAATACAAACATCGATATAAAGGTTCTTTCGGATATTACTTGCACTTCTACAAATGCAGTTCAGATAATTGAGTCTCTTCCGGAAGGTGAAAAAATACTTTTTGGTCCCGACAGAAATCTTGGAAATTACATTCTTAACAAGACAGGCCGCGACATTGCCGTATGGAACGGAGCATGCCATGTTCATGAGGAGTTTTCGCTGGAAGCAATTCTGAAACTGAAAAAAGAGAATCCTGACTCGAAAGTAATTGTTCATCCCGAATGTGAGCTTCCTGTAAGAATGATCGCCGATTTCACAGGTTCAACTTCGGCATTGCTTAAATTCACATCCACAGACAGTTCCTCCGCATATATCGTGGCAACCGAACCGGGAATAATTCATCAGATGATAAAAAAGAATCCCGGAAAGAAATTCATTCCTGCGCCTCCTAAAGATTCCACCTGCGGATGCAGCGAGTGCAATTTTATGAAAATGATCACCCTGGAGAAAATTTACAGGTGCCTGAGAGATGAAGAACCTGAGATTAGGATAGATCGCAGGATTCTTGCAAAAGCACGTAAGCCGATAGTAAGGATGATGGAAATATCTGAAAAACTTGGATTGTAAAATGAAGAGGATATTTTTGTTTAGTGTTATTTTATTAACAGGACTTGTCTCCTCCGGACAGTCCGGCGATGTTCTGCAGGACGGTTACCAGGTATTCAGATATCCAAACGGAACAATCTCGAGCGAAGGAATTATTAAAAACGGAAAGCCCGACGGATTATGGCTTAGCTATTATGTGACAGGAGTAAAAAAGTCAGAAGGAAAGTACAATAATTTTCAGCTCGACAGCGTGTGGGTGTTCTTTGACCAGGCTGGTGACACAATTGAAAAAATAAATTACCTGTTCGGAAAAAGGAACGGTTATTCATTCAGGTACAAAAAAGATCCCTCCGAAGGAATTTTTGTTCAGACACAGGAGCTTTATGCCGGCGACAGGAAGGAAGGAATGGCTTATTCATATTTTCCTGATGGAAAAGTTCAGCAGACCATAGCCTACAACGCCGGAAAAAAGGAAGGATTGTCGAAGGAGTTCGACAGGGAAGGTAATGTGATAACTATATTTGAATACAACAATGATTTCCTTATCAGCAGGGAAAGGATTAACAGGGTTGATGGAAAAGGTCTGAAGCAGGGGGTATGGAAGGACTTCTACCCGGCAGGAAATGTAAAAACGGAAAAGAACTACCGCGACGACCTGCTCCACGGATATTTCAAGGAGTACGACAACAGGGGAGTCCTTGTAATGACAATGTTGTACGACAGCGGATCAATAGTAAAGTCGGAAGTTGAAGATCAGCCTGATATTGAGATAGAAAACAGGTATGATGAAAACAACAGGCTAGTTTACAGCGGTCCTTTCAGAAATAAGGTTCCGGTTGGGGTTCACAGGGAATACGGTGCAGACGGAAAGGTCACAAATGCATTCGTATATAATGATAACGGACTTCTCATTTCGGAGGGAATCGTAGACGAAGCAGGACGTTTTAACGGCAGATGGAAGGATCTGTATCCCGACGGAAAAATTCAGGCTGAGGGTCAATATACCGACAACAGGCGGACCGGGCTGTGGAAGTTTTATAACAACGAAGGAAAGGTAGAACAAACGGGTTCGTACAACAACGGCAGGCCCGACGGGTTGTGGAAATGGTATTACAGGGACGGATCAATTCTCAGGGAGGAAGAATACTTCCAGGGGCAGCGCGACGGAGAATACAGCGAGTTTGCACCTGACGGAAAGATAATCGCGCAGGGAGTTTACACCGACGGCGAGAAGAACGGAGCCTGGAAATATGATACGGGCGACAATACCGAGGAGGGAAAATATATTGTAGGTTTGCGCGACGGATTATGGAAATCATATTATCCCGACGGTACTCTGAGGTTCAAGGGAAATTACATACAGGGAAATCCCGACGGCCAGCTGACTTACTACTACGATAGCGGCAGGGTGAGGGAAGAGCAGTTTTACAGAACCGGAATCAGACAGAGGACATGGAAGAAATACGACGAGGATGGAATGCAGGTTATGATGATAACTTACA
>CAYQRF010000182.1:0-3108 GCA_964419775.1 uncultured Rikenellaceae bacterium | reverse complement strand
CTGATCACGTTTCAGCATTCTGGGATGTAATGCCGACATTTGCAGAAATAGCCGGAATTGATGTCCCTGCAGGAACTGACGGGATTTCGTTCCTTCCTGAACTGCTGGGTAAGAAACAGAAAAAACACGAATACCTCTACTGGGAATTCCACGAGCAGGGAGGCAAGATGGCAGTAAGGATGGGAGACTGGAAAGCGGTTAAACTGAATGCCGGCAAGGGTCCGGAGAGCACTATCGAGCTTTATGACTTGTCGGCTGATGAAGGTGAAACCACTGACCTGGCAACATCCAATCCTGAACTGGTAAGGAAACTGGAACAAGTGATGAATGATGCACATGTTCCTTCAGAAATTTTTCCATTCCCCTTTGAAGAAAGCAAGTAAAATGAACCTTAAACTCGTTGCAGGGTCGGCCGGAATTATTTCGGCATCACTGACACAGGCTGGTTTTTCCCAGCCTTCTGAAAAACCCAATATAATTGTAATTCTTGCCGACGATCTGGGCTATGGCGACGTCAGTTGCTATGGGGCGACCCGGCTGAAAACACCGAATATTGACAGGCTTGCAAATCAAGGACTTCGCTTTACGAATGGCTATTGCACCTCCGCAACAAGCACCCCTTCGCGATATTCATTGCTTACAGGGCAGTATGCCTGGCGTCGTGCAGGCACAAGTATTTTACCCGGCGATGCTTCTGCACTGATAACACCCGGCAGGATCACCCTTCCTTCAGTTATAAAAAGTGCAGGATATACAACCGGTGTTGTGGGTAAATGGCACCTCGGACTTGGTCCCGAAGGGGGTCCCGACTGGAACGGTGAAATCAGACCCGGACCGCTGGATATAGGATTCGATTACAGCTTTTTGATTCCTGCCACAGGCGATCGTGTTCCATGTGTTTATGTCGAAAACAGAAGAGTCGTCGGACTTGATCCTTCCGACCCGATAGCGGTCGATTACAGTAAAAAAATCGGCGACTGGCCGACAGGAAAGGAGAATCCCGAACTCCTTAAAATGCATCCCAGCCACGGGCACGATATGACCATCGTAAACGGAATCAGCCGTATCGGATACATGACCGGCGGAAGGTCAGCTTTGTGGGTCGATGAGGATATGGCCGATGTCATTACCTCAAAGGCAGTTAAGTTTATCGAAGATAACCATGAAAAACCGTTCTTTCTCTACTTCGCAACCCATGACATCCATGTTCCGAGGGTTCCGAACGGACGTTTTGCAGGAAAGAGCGGGATGGGTCCCAGAGGAGATGCAATACTTGAATTCGACTGGTCGGTGGGAGAGATTGTCAGGGCAGTAAAAAGGATGAAGCTTCAGAAAAACACACTTATCATCGTGACCAGCGATAATGGTCCAGTTGTGGATGATGGCTACAGGGACCAGGCAGTTGAGCTGATCGGTTCACATAAGCCTTCCGGTTTGCTGCGAGGCGGAAAATACAGCGCTTTCGAGGGAGGAACAAGAGTTGTATTCATATCTTCATGGAAAGGAACGATAAAGAAAGGTGTTTCAGATGCTTTATTCAGCCAGATCGATCTGATGGCTTCACTTGCAGGTATTGCAGGAGCTTCAATCCCTGAAGGGGAAGCACCGGACAGCAGGAACCACATGGACGTCCTGACCGGAAAATCGCACAAAAGCCGTGAGTGGGTAGTGGAACAACCATCCGGGAACAGGCTGTCGATAGTCAGTAAAGGATGGAAACTTATCGAACCGGGCAAGGGACCAAAGATCCAGGTCAACACGAATACCGAAACAGGATATGATGAAAATTACCAGCTGTATAATCTCCGGACTGATCCTGGGGAGAAGAATAATGCGGCAGGAAGCGAGCCTGCCATTGTTAAGGAATTAATAGATCTTCTGAACTCCATAAAAGCCAGATGAAAGAAACCAAAAAAGAAATACAGAGCGATTTAACCTGTGTTCTGTCTGCAGGCCTGCTTGCACTGGCACCGCTTTCCGGAGTTGCAGGAACATCAAGGCAGCCGGCTCAGAAACCCAATGTTATCTTCATCCTTATGGATGATTTCGGGTACACTGACCTTGCCTGCTACGGCAGCAGGTACTATGAAACACCAAATATCGACAGGCTGGCCAGCGAGGGAATCAGATTCACCAGTGCCTATGCTGCATGCCCGGTTTCATCACCGACAAGGGCTGCTTTAATGACAGGAAGATACACGGTAAACACCGGGATCACCGACTGGATACCGGGCCGTCAGGCTACCAGAAGCGGTGCCCCGACCGACAGGCTTATATCATTGCCCTTCAGGCTTCAGCTCGAAAGAAGTGAAATCACCATTGCCGAAGTCCTTAAAACAAACGGCTATTCAACCCTGATAAGCGGGAAATGGCATCTTGGAGCCGGCGAGGAGTTCTGGCCTGAACATCAGGGATTTGATATCAACAGGGGAGGACATGGAGCCGGACAGCCAAACAGGAGCAAAACTTCCGACGGGTACTTCTCGCCTTACGGAAATCCCCGTCTCGAAGACGGGCCGGCAGGGGAATACCTGACTGACCGCCAGACTGATGAAGCCATTAAGTTTATTGAGAACTCAGGCGGCAATCCCTTCTTTATCTATCTTTCATATTATGCTGTTCATAATCCGATGCAGGCAAAGGACGAGCATATCAGAAAATTCACCATGAAAGCTGATTCCATGGGAATTTCAGGTACTGAGGCCTTCACCCGCGACCGGGAATGGATAAATGAATCGATGAGCGACAACTACAGGGAACGTATTATTCAAAGCAACCCGGTATATGCAGCCATGATATACAGCGTTGATGAAAACATAGGCAGGCTAGTAAAACGACTCGAAGAACTGAATTACGATGAGAACACCATTATCATATTCACATCCGACAACGGAGGCCTTTCAACGTCCGAAGGCTCGCCAACCTGCAATTACCCTCTGAGAGCCGGCAAAGGATGGCTCTACGAAGGAGGCATAAGGGTCCCTCTTATTATTAAATACCCTAATAAGGCTAAACCGGGGATCGTCAGGAAGACTCCCGTTTCAACTGTGGATTTTTTCCCGACGATTATTGAGCTGACTGGTTCGGTTCAGACGGCAAACGAGATCG
>CAYQRF010000181.1:0-3114 GCA_964419775.1 uncultured Rikenellaceae bacterium | reverse complement strand
GGTTTGAAAACAGGAATATGAAAACAAAGATGTAGGCAAATGATATCAGAATATCCTGAAACGAGACGACAGGCCTTCCGATAGCCACTGTCACGTTACCGTTGCGATAGAGTGAAATATTGTAGGAGTCGGCCCTGAAGAAACCATAATCCATCACATCATCGACGTACATAAGATCGGTGGTGTTGAACGGAAAATCGCCTGTCCGGAGTACCAGATCGCCGTTTATGTATTTTGCGAAGGAGTAATCCTTGAGTTTTGAATAACCGTGATACTTCTTGTCGAGCAGCAGCTCCGAATATCCCGGCTGAAATACCCTGACATCGCTGAACAGGTCGATGAAAAGTCCATTGTGCCTGGAATTTCCGAAATCATAAAAAAATCTTCCGAGGTAACTGGCCCTGCCCTGCTTGCTGTCGATAAAGTGAAAATCGGTTCCGGTAAGCTGATGACCGTTCTCCTCTATCTTCTCACCGAAGAAACTGTAACAGTCCTCGTAAAACTGATTCTGAATGCCGACACTAAGGGAATCATGCCTGGTGCAAAGGACAATGTTAAGGTTGTAATTACCCCAGTACCCGTCGAAATACCTGTCGTGCAGGTAAGAAAGTATACTGTTGAAATCGTCAGTACCGAAATAAGGGCGGTCCATCATCCTCCTCAGGGTGGAATCGGCAGATATCACCGGCCAGATGTCAAGAAGCAGGTGCTCGGCCGTCGGGTCATTCTCGGTCGAATAGGTAAGAAGCTGTATCTTGATGTTTTCTTCGTTCTTCTTTTCTGAAAACCAGGCTATAATGATCAGCGAGTAAATGGCAAGCACCAGCGAGACAATCACCGACCTGTTTAGGCGGCTGGCTCCGTGTGTGCTCAAAAACCACAGTATGACAACTACTGAAAAATACAGAAGCGATATGGCAAGAAACGGAAGCAGTTCACTGCCGAATAGTATGGGGAATGGTATCAGGGATGCAAGGGCAGCCAGGCATACCCCGTATGGTGACGGACAATTCCTGCAACGGAATAACAGCAGTATGTAAAGCAGGGGGACGGTGAACAGCAGAACGATCACTGTAAAGCCGGCCAGACTGAACAGATCGAGATTGAGAACCCTGTAGGTTTCGAAATTTATGTTGGAATTGAAGACAAGATGGCTTATCACATTGTGATACAGGCCGAACAGCAATGAGCCCGGCAGGAGAAGCAAAGCCAGATTATACCATCTGGAAATGTCAGTTCTTTTTATTCTGTCGTGATCACGCAGCACAGAAAAAGCAAGGTAGGACAGGAACGAAATCAGAATGCTCAGCATAAGCAGATGTCCCAGCGACGGAATAAATCCGTTCATAGTGTACCTGAACGGAGAGAAGAGAGAGGTCTGTGACAGCACTGCGGGTTTCTTTGACAGCAGGACAATCAGGTAAACAAGTATAAGCAGTCCCGAAGAAATGAGAACAGCCATTCCGGCCTTCTTCCGTCCGGTATAGTGCCTTACCAGGCACAGCACCATGTTCAGTATCGCAAGAAATGCCAGTCCCCAGAGTATCAGCGGCACATGTATAAGTCCTGTCTTTCCCTTTTCCTTAGGATAAATCAATGAGAACAGGAAAGTGCCGTCTGAGGAGTATACATTATAGCCGGAGGAATCATAGGTCCTGCTGAATCCGGTGGAGGCGGGGATGCGGAAATCATCATCAAACCCGTTGCTTATTATGTCATTCTCAAGGCTGTAATCGCTTCTGATGCGGAGAAGACCGAGAATATTTTCCGGACCTGCTTCCACCTTGCGGGTAAGGAACCATCCGTTCTGGAGAAAGACAAAAGGTTTTGTGAATAAGGAATCGGGAAGCACCCTCGGAGCATCAAATTCGGTATCTGACCAGCTTACAAGCCTGACTCCCAGGTATTCGAGAATTGTTATGCCATTCTCGTGGGCCCGGGCAAACAGACTGGTCTCAACCTCCGTACCATGAGGCACGCCGCTGGCGAGGATGGGCTTCATCCCTTCAAGGCACTGCTCCATTACCTTTTCCTTCTCCCTGAGTATCCTGTTGAACCTGCGGGTTTTGTACTTGTATTCGAAATCACCCATATAGACCAGTTCGGCAGCCATGGCAAGAAGGATCAGAAACACTGCCAGTATAAACGGGGTGATCTTCAGCTTTCCTTCTTTCATGGTTACTCAGTAATGATCTATTCGTGATGATATGGTTCTCCCCTGATAACGGTGAACGCCCTGTAAAGCTGTTCAAGGAACAATAATCGTACCATCTGATGCGAAAAAGTCATCCTCGAAAGTGACAGTGTCAGATCAGCTTTCCTGCGGATTTCATCCGTTAAACCCCAGGGTCCGCCGATAACAAACAGAATCCGTTTCTTCTGAATCATAAGGCTCCTCTCAAGCCATGAGGAAAATTCAATTGTTGAAAACTCCCGGCCCTTGTCATCCAGAATCACAATGAAGTCATCGTCCCTGAAAATCCTGAGCATCTGGGCCCCTTCCTTAGCCTTCTGTTCCTCCTCCGGCATGTTGCGGGTCTTCCGTATATCAGGCAGGGTGATTGTCTCAAAGGATGAGTACCGCCTGATGCGTTCCTCATAGTTGGACAATCCTTCCGAAAGATATCTTTCAGTGGTTTTTCCCGTCTGTAATAAGACAATCTTCATAATTATTGGCCCGACTTTTGCATGCAATCGTTTGTCCGGCACCGCATACAAAAATAATAATTAATAACTTGCTCCGGCAAGCATTATGCGGCAAAGGCCGGAAAGGGTTTTCTTTGTTATAAATTAGTGTAAATTTGCATTCTGTAACCTGAACGCAGAATATTAATAAATTGAAATAAATGAGATTCATAATTTCCACGGCGATCATCCTGTTCACATTCAGCATACCGGGCGCCATTTCTCAGGAGGATCAGGCAAAGATCCCCGCAGGAATCTCCCTTTCGATTAAAACGGGGAATGCTGCGGAACTGGCAAAATATATGAATTCGACTGTTGAACTGCTGCTCCTTGACAAGGAGGATTTCTATAAAAAAGTTGTCGCCGAAACAATTCTCAAGGATTTTTTCAGCCAGCACCAGACAAAGGATTTCGTAATCCGGCATCAGG
>CAYQRF010000180.1:0-3127 GCA_964419775.1 uncultured Rikenellaceae bacterium | reverse complement strand
TGCCTGTGGACATGCTCATGCCTGGTCTGCTTTACGGTAATTTTAGTCCCTGTGATCCCGTGGCGCTGACTCTTTTCTGAGACAAGTTCCCATCCTTCAAGGTGGAGCTTCTCAAGTTCTGATCTCAGATATCCGATATCAATTCCAAGGTCGACCATGGCACCGAGGTTCATGTCGCCGCTTATTCCCGAAAAACAATCATAGTACAGTACTTTCATATACAGTTGTTAATAGAGTGAAACAAACAAGACCCGGTAATGTTGAGATCTCATAAACCGGATAATAATCAGTAATCCTGCGTAAATATACAATTTAGAATCATTGGAGAATTGATAAAAATAATTCGTATTTTTGATGACTTTTCGGTTACAAATTAAAACCTGAATGATTCATTATGAGGAGAAGGGAGTTTTTTAGAAAATCTGTCGGGGCCGGTATTGCTGCCGGTGCTGCCTTTAGCATTGGAGGATATAATAAACTATGGGCAGCAGGGACTTCTCCGGCAAAGTATGATCTGGTTGCATTAATGGGTGGCGAGCCTGCTGCAATGTTCGACCTGGGTATCCAGGAACTTGGCGGAATGGGTACATTCATCCGGAAAGGCCAGAAGGTTCTTGTAAAACCTAATATCGGCTGGGACGTCGTTCCGGAACTTGCAGCCAACACAAATCCCGGTCTTGTCAAAAGAATTATTGAACATTGTTTCAGGGCAGGCGCAAAGGAGGTTTATGTTTTTGATCATACCTGCGATAACTGGGTAAATACCTACAGGAATTCGGGAATCGAAAGAGCTGCAAAGGATGCAGGAGCGAAGGTTGTTCCTGGCAACACTGAAAACTATTACCAGGATATCGAGATACCCACAGCTGTAAAGCTCAAGAAAGCCAAGGTTCACGAACTTATTATGGAGACGGATGTTTTCATAAATGTTCCCATACTGAAAGACCATAACTCAACCAGAATGACCGGCTGTCTTAAAAACATGATGGGTGTGGTATGGGACAGAGGGTACTGGCATTCGAATGATCTTCACCAGTGTATAGCCGATTTTGCTTTGTTTGAAAAGAAACCCGTCCTCAATATACTGGATTGCTACAATGTAATGGTAAAGCATGGACCGCAGGGTGTTTCAAAAGAGGATGTTGTGCAGATGAAGTCTCAGATTATAACCTCCGACTGGGTCGCTGGTGATGCTGCGGCTGCAAAGATGCTCAGCATTGATCCCCTTAAGGTTGATTATATTCCCATTGCTCATAAAATGGGCCTTGGCAACATGAACCTTGAATCGCTCAATATCAAGCGTATAAAAATGTAATTCGTAATGACATCTTCCTTGCTCAGGAAATTAAGGATTTTGTTTTCTTCCATTGTCCTGATTTGTTTCCTTTTCGTTTTTGCAGACTTCAGGTCAGCCGTACCGGAGAAATACATTAATTATCTTCTTTATCTTCAGTTTGTACCTTCGGTGCTTAAGTATATCAACCTGATGACAATGGCAGCAGGAGGTTTCATAATTGTGCTCCTGCTGACACTTCTTACCGGCCGGACATACTGTTCCTTTCTTTGTCCCCTCGGGATCGGACAGGATCTCTTCAGCCGGATCGGAGGCAGGATTAAAAGGAAATTCAGGAGATTCGGATATAAAAAACCGCATACAATAATCAGATACTCCCTGCTCGCCCTCACTCTCGGGACCGCCATTTTCTTTGGTCTTTACCTGGTTACACTTCTTGATCCCTACAGTATCTTCGGTCGGTTCATGACTTATCTGGGTGAGCCTGTGATTTTACTTATCAATAACTTCCTGACCTGGGTGCTTGGAAAATTTGATGTTTACACACTCCATCATGTTGATATCAGGGGATTTGACCCCATGACATATGCTATTCCGGTTGCATTCTTTCTGCTTATCGGAGCAATGTCCTTTTTAAAGGGAAGGCTTTACTGTAACATGATATGCCCGGTTGGCACTCTCTTGGGCCTGATTTCGAAGGTCTCCATTTTCAGGGTAAAGTTCAGTGAAAGTAAATGCACCCGTTGCGGAAGGTGTGCCATAAGATGCAAATCATCATGCATCGATTTCCTTAATTACAACATAGATGTCAGCCGCTGTGTAAATTGCTTTAACTGCATTGATGTTTGTCCTGAGAAAGCGCTGTCCTATAGTTTTATAGCCTCAAAGGAAAAGCCCTCCCAAACTGACGAAGGCAGGCGGAAATTTGTTGCAGGATCGCTGTTGATGCTTTTAGGGGTTAAATCCAGTGCCAGAAGCCAGGATCAGAAAGGAGTTCCCGTTCCGCATAAAGAGTCGACTGTAAAAGAGCCCAGGAATTTTCCGGTATGCCCTCCCGGAGCCGGATCGATGGAGGAATTCGCAGAAAAGTGCACGGCATGTTCCCTCTGCATCAATGCATGCCCGAACAATGTTCTTCAACCGGCCGTGATGCAGTATGGAATTACCGGATTCATGCAGCCGGTTATGGATTATCACAGGAGCTTCTGTACTTTTAACTGCACTGTCTGCACCGAGATTTGTCCCACGAATGCCCTTAAACCTCTTCTCCTCGAAGCCAAAAAGCTTACTCAGATAGGAAAGGTTTTCTTTATAAAGGATAACTGCATAGTCAAGACTGAAAAGACTGCCTGCGGAGCCTGCTCGGAAGCCTGTCCCACAAAGGCAGTATACATGGTGCCTTATGAGGGTAATCTGGTGATACCGGAAACCAATCAGGACATATGCATCGGATGCGGACATTGTGAATTCGCATGTCCGGTTACACCTTACAAGGCCATTTTCGTCGACGGAAATCCCGTTCACATAGCTGCCTCCAGACCCGAAATCAAGGAAGCCGAAATCACAAGTCCGGAGGAGTTTCCTTTCTGAAACAGGGGAATAACTAAATTCTTGTCAAACATGATTTTTGTTTGCCTGAGCTATTTTTAAGCTGTTAATTTTGCTTAAATTATAGTCATCAAAAACATGCTCTTTTATGAAACCTACACATATAGAACATATTGGTATTGCAGTCGCCAGTCTGGCCGATTCGGTGGCGTTTTACGAGAAGGTTCTCGGCCTGAAATGCTATAATATTGAGGAGGTTCCCGATCAGAAAGTCAGGACTGCTTT
>CAYQRF010000179.1:0-3169 GCA_964419775.1 uncultured Rikenellaceae bacterium | reverse complement strand
AGAATGGTTGATCCTTTCTGAAGAGAGTCTCTTTTCTGATGAACAGCTGCCAGTGCAGCTCCGGTTGATATACCCACGAACAGGCCCTCTTCCCTTGCAGCTCTTCTGGTGAAGGAATAGGCTTCATCCCTGCTTATCCTTATCACTTCGTCGATAAGCCGGGTATCGAGTATAGAGGGCACGAATCCCGCACCAATTCCCTGTATGGGATGGGGACCGGGCGAGCCTCCGCTGAGCACGGGCGACTGTTCGGGTTCCACGGCGAATACCTTAAGGTCAGGAAATTTTTGTTTCAGGACAGCGGCGCATCCGGTCAGATGGCCTCCGGTACCCACACAGGCAAACATGTAGTCGGGTCCGTCGGGGAAGTCATTCAGTATTTCCTGTGCTGTAGTTTCAATATGTATGGCAGGATTGGCAGGGTTGTCAAACTGCATTGGTATCCACGAGCCTGGTATCTCCGATTTCAAATGGTAAGCCCTTTCAATTGCACCCTTCATCCCTTTTTCTCTCGGCGTCAGTTCAAACTCCGCCCCATAGGCGCTCATAATCTTTCTTCTTTCAACCGACATCGACTCGGGCATGACAAGGATAACCCTGTAATTCCTGCAGGCTGCAACCATTGCAAGCCCGATGCCGGTGTTACCCGATGTCGGTTCAATGATCACGCTGCCAGGTTGCAGCACTCCGCTTCTCTCGGCATCATCGATCATCGACAACGCGATACGGTCCTTGATGCTGCCTCCCGGGTTTGCCTTCTCAAGCTTTATCCAGACACTGAGCGAGGGATCAAAAAGCCTGTTTATCCTTACAACCGGGGTGTTTCCAATAAGATCGAGTACGGAATCTGCTTTCATAAAAATATTAGTATGAATTATGTCAAGTGAGCATTTGCAAGGATTAGTAAAATTATTATTTTTTACTAGCTATACCCCCTTCCCAACCTTCCCCCAAAGGGGAAGGAGCAAAGCCTCCCGCATTGCGGGACGGGAAAGGGGGTCATAGCGAATAAATGAAATTCCCAATACTCATGCTATATAATGAAATTGATCGGTTCTTTGAATTCATTATTGTCCCTGACCACTATCTGGCTCTTGTGATAGACTACCGAAAAGGGAGCCACACTTTCTGTGAGCCACACATTTCCTCCGATTATACTGTTTCTTCCCACCACCGTTTCACCTCCAAGTATAGTGCTCCCTGCATAGAGGATCACATTGTCGCCGATGGTAGGGTGACGCTTGCTTGCCGCCTTCCCCTTGCTTACACTCAGGGCGCCGAGGGTTACTCCCTGGTAAAGCTTTACATTGTTACCTATCTCAGTTGTCTCCCCGATAACTATTCCCGTCCCGTGATCGATCGAAAAGGGGCTTCCTATCTTTGCCCCCGGATGGATGTCAATTCCTGTTTCCCTGTGGGCATATTCGGTTATCATCCTTGGCAGCAGCGGTACACCGGCACCTGAGAGCGAGTGGGCTATCCGGTAGCAAAATATGGCAAAAAAGCCGGGATATACCGCCACCACTTCTATAAGCTGTGTTGCTGCCGGGTCGGATTCAAGAATGAACCCGGCATCCCGGAGCAGGGTTTTTTTCAGTTCAGGAAGGGTTTCAAGGAAATCTGCCGCAATCTTCTCCCTGTCGTCGGCCAGGCTGTCGAGAGCCAGAAGCAGATGCTCCCTTGCCGAACCATCCCTGTCGTGAGGCTCCGCTTCCGCCATCTTTTCTCCAAATGGGAACATCAGTTTGAATGTGGTCCTCACAAACCGTACAACGGCCTTGTTATCGGGTATCCATGCTTTACGTTTAGTCACTTTTCCCTTGTATTATTTACAATTACACATCATTTTGGCTTATGTGATTGCAAAGTTACATAAAATGAGGCTACGAGATGAATTATATCCCTGAGATACCAGATACGTATTAAATCCTTAATTTTGAGAGTGAATGAAAGTCCGGTTCTGCCGGCACATCCTAAACAGTTTTTTATGTCACAGGTAATTATCGGTGTTCACGGACTGGGGAACAAGCCTCCGGCACTCCTGCTTGAATCATGGTGGAGATCTTCGATGAAAGAAGGTCTGAGGCTTGGAAAATATAAGTTCAGCCTTCCTTTGTTCGAGATGGCTCCATGGTCCGATATAATCCATAAAACTTCCCAGGACCCGTCGGTGGAGGATCCGGAAAGTCCATATTTCATTGATGAGAAATACGTTGAAGCCCAACCGGATTTTCATCCGGGAGACTACAGTACCCGGAAGAAAGTTGTCGATTTCCTCGGCCGCCAGATGAACCGGGTTTTCCTTAACGAGGACCTGACTCTTAATTATTCTTTCATAACCGATGCAATCATCAGCAGGTATTTCAGCGACCTCGAGATTTATTATTCCGACACACCCGTCGAAACGTATGGCGGATCGTCAACATACAGGGAAGTAATAAGGAAGAGACTCCTGGATAAGCTTATTGAACACCGGAATGACGATATAATGCTTATCGGTCATTCCATGGGATCAATTATAGCCTTTGACGTGCTTACATTCCTGGCTCCGGAAATCAGGATAAATACTCTTGTGACCATGGGTTCACCGCTGGGATTACCGGTAGTGATCAGCAAGATTGCTGCTGAGATGAGGCAGAAAGGCATAAGGGATACCCGGCTGAAATCACCTCCGGGAGTAACCGGGAAATGGCACAACTATTCCGACATCCTCGATACCGTTGCCTTTAATTACCGGCTTGCCGATTATTACAACGAGAACAGTTCCGGCGTTAAACCGGTTGATCATCTGGTTGTTAACGACTATGAATTTAATAATATCAGGAATCCTCACAAGGCGTACGGTTATCTGCGTACTCCCCAGTTCTCAGCCGTTCTTAACGAATTCATATCTTCAGGAAAACTGTCCGTCAGGGAAAGGATAATGCAGTGGGTTCTGAAAACCCTGTATCCATTCCGTAAATCCCCGGCCCGGATTACAGACTAGTACCTGTTTACCGGAACACATGAAGAATCAGTCTCAATAATCAGCCGGTTACTGGCATTTCAGATTTGTCCTTTTGGCTTTTGAGGGCTCTGCAAAAGGTCCGAACATTGCACTCTTGAACGAAGCACAGGCTTCGGCAGTCTGACCTTTGCCTTCCTGGCCGAGACCAAGCTGGAAATAGAA
>CAYQRF010000178.1:0-3180 GCA_964419775.1 uncultured Rikenellaceae bacterium | reverse complement strand
CCCACGGCGAACCCAATGAACTCAATGCTCATCCCCAGATATCCCATAAGGGAAACTTCATCGTCGTTCATAACGGGATCATCGAGAATTACGCCCTCATCAAGAAACATTTGCAGGGGAAAGGAATTCAGTTCACCAGTCAGACCGACACCGAGGTCCTTGCAAACCTTATTGAGCACCTTTATGTCGAGGGCGACCTTACCGCAGAAGAAGCCATAACCCTGGCGCTAAACAGAGTGGAAGGGGCTTACGGACTGGTTATCATATGCACCAGAGAGACCGACAGACTGTTTGCTGCGCGAAAGGGAAGTCCCCTCGTTATTGGCGTCGGCGACGGCGAAAACTTCATAGCATCCGATGCTACTCCCATTGTCGAATACACTTCGCGTGTCATATACCTGAAAGACGATGATATAGCCATCATTAAAAAGGATGAACTTGTACTTAAGACTATCCGCCCGAAAAACATTGAACCCGAAGTGAAGGAGGTTGACCTTAAAATCGGTGAGATTGACAAGGAAGGCTTTGCACATTTTATGCTCAAGGAGATATTTGAACAGCCAAGGGCGATACACGATACTTTCAGGGGAAGAGTTCTTCCCGATCACAGCGGAGTAATGCTGGGCGGGCTTCACAATGAGCTGGAGTCCATCTCGAAGGCTGAAAAGATCATAATTGTTGCATGCGGCACCTCATACCATGCCGGATTGCTCGGGGAGTACATTTTCGAGGAATATACCCGTATCCCGGTTGAGGTTGAATACGCTTCGGAGTTCCGTTACAGGAATCCGATAATAAAAAGCGGCGACATAGTGATTGCAATAAGCCAGAGCGGTGAAACCGCCGACACCCTGGCGGCTATAAAAATTGCAAAGGAAAAGGGAGCTAAAGTGATCGGGATATGCAATGTAGTGGGATCAAGCATTCCGCGCGAAACCGATGCCGGCGTATATACACATGCAGGCCCCGAAATCGGGGTGGCATCAACAAAGGCTTTTACCACCCAGGTGACCGTTCTTGCAATGATGGCCTTTGAAATCGGATTCCTGAGAGGCACCATCAGCAGCGAAAGCTATAAGGAGCTTATCGATGAACTGGTTTCGGTACCGGAAAAGATAGAAAAGGCTCTAAAAGTTAACGACCTGGCTCTTGAGCTCGCAACGATCTACCAGAACAAGCGCAACGCTCTTTATCTTGGCAGGGGCTATCTTTTCCCGGTAGCTCTCGAAGGTGCCCTGAAGCTTAAGGAAATATCATACATCCATGCCGAAGGCTATCCTGCCGCAGAAATGAAACACGGCCCTATTGCCCTGATTGATGAGGATATGCCTGTCGTTGTTGTTGCAACGAAGGATGATACCTATGACAAGATAGTAAGCAACATCCAGGAGATCAAGGCAAGAAAGGGAAGCGTGCTGGCAATAGTGACCGAGGGTGATGAACTCATAAGGAAGATGGCCGATTATGTACTTGAGGTCCCTGATACCCTGCCTCCCTTTTCGGGAATCCTTGCCGTGATCCCGCTTCAGCTGCTGTCGTACCATATTGCAGTGCTCAGGGGCTGCAATGTAGACCAGCCCCGCAACCTGGCAAAATCGGTGACCGTTGAATAACAGATAACACTTCCTCATATGAAGTCCACAATCAAATACAGGAAACTGACAAAAGAAGAAATAGTCAGCCTGACACGCAGCGGATGCAGCAGCGAAGACTGGTCGGGGATTCAGGTCGCTGAGGGATTCGATCCTTCAAGATATGTCAATGTCACCTTCTCGGGGATTATAAAGCTGGGCCGTCTGAACGGCACACATACCGACGAATCGGGTGTAAGGATCAGATCGGGCATAACCAATGCCCATATTCACAACTGCGATATCGGATCGAATGTAGTAATCTGCAACATAGGCGACTACATAGCTAACTACCGTATTGGTGATAATGTAGTAATAAAGAATTGCAGCAAGATTCATACAGAGGGGACCTCAACTTTCGGCAACGGGACCAAAGTGGCCGTGCTTAATGAAACCGGAGGGAGAACCGTAAGGATCTGGGATAAGCTGTCAGCCCACGAAGCATATATTATCGCCCTTTACCGCCACAGGTACAAGGCGATACTGAATATGGAAAAGATGGTTTCAGACTATTCCGAGTCAGTCAGGTCCGACAGGGGTCTGATTGGTGACGGCTCTACTATTGTCAGTTGCCGCAATATAAGGAATGTCAGGATAGGCCCCCACAGCAGGATCGACGGAGCTATAAACCTCGACGAGGGTTCGATAAACAGCTGCATTGAAGATCCGGTCTTTATAGGCCCAGGAGTTATTATGGAGCATTTTATTGTATGCTCGGGATCGATCGTTACCGAATCGACACTGATCGATAAGTGCTTTATAGGTCAGGGCTGTGTCCTCGGTAAACACTATTCCGCTGAAAATTCACTTTTCTTTGCAAACTGCGGCGGATATCATGGTGAAGCCTGTTCCATTTTCGCCGGGCCCTACACTGTCACCCACCATAAATCAACTCTCCTTATTGCAGGGATATTTTCATTCATGAATGCCGGCAGCGGTTCGAACCAGAGCAACCACATGTATAAGCTCGGACCCATACATCAGGGCATCATGGAAAGAGGTTCAAAGACAACAAGCGATTCATACGTTCTCTGGCCCGCCCGCATCGGGCCCTACACCCTCGTTATGGGGCGTCATTACAAGAACATGGATACTTCATCACTTCCGTTCTCCTACCTCATCGAGAGCAATGATGAAAGTATTCTCGTTCCGGGAATAAACCTCAGAAGCGTCGGGACCATAAGGGACGCCCAGAAATGGCCGCTCCGCGACCGGCGCAGGGACCCTGTAAAACTCGATCAGGTGAACTTCAATCTGCTGAGTCCTTATACAATAAGAAAGATGTTCGAGGGAAGGGAACTCCTCAGGAAACTCAAGTCGGTGTCGGGACCAGTTTCAGGTTCTTATTCCTACAACAACATGGTAATCAGGGGCGATTCCCTGGAAAGGGGAATCCAGATGTACCAGACAGGCATCAACAAATTCCTTGGTAATTCACTGATAAAACGGCTTGAGAAGACTGAATTCACCTCCAACAGCGAACTTCAGAAACGACTTAAGCCCGATCATACAATGGGTAAAGGCGAATGGGTCGACCTGGCCGGCCTCA
>CAYQRF010000177.1:0-3184 GCA_964419775.1 uncultured Rikenellaceae bacterium | reverse complement strand
AACGTATCTATACCATGAAAATATCCAGCACCCTCTTCACCAGCCCCGCCAGCACTATTGCAAAAAGAGTTTCAATAAAGCTGATCGCAAGCGCTTTTTTCCAGCCATATTCCTTCCACAGCACGGAGATAGTAGCCACGCAGGGCACATAGAACATACTTACCACTGCAAGGGTGATCATCTGGGTGGAGGTCAGGACTTCATTAAAATTGGTCGTTCCCAGGTAAGCTGCAAGCATCACAAGGATAAGTTCCTTGCGGAGGATGCCAAATATCAGCAGAATGCCAGTTACCGCAGGTAGTCCGAGCCAGCTGACGGTGACAGGACTCATCACCGATGCGATTGCCGGCATCCACCCTGCCAGGTTAATAGCCTGGATCAGAATTCCCGAGATAATAACAATAGGTGCGGCAATATAAATGAACTCCTTGAGTGCCTCCCATGTCTGTAAAAGAATTGTTTTAACCTGAGGAGTCTTGTAATCGGGCATTGGCATTATCAGCTCAACGGGTTCTCCGATCATAAGCTTTGAGGAGATCTTTCCTACAATAAAAATGAGTATTGTTGCAAAAACGTATAACCCAAGGGCCCACAATAGTCCGACATATTTCCCGACAAGTCCGAACACTATAACCGATACTGCCGAGCAGGGGACAAGGGTGACAAGCACAGCCGTGATAAATCGTTCGCGTTTCGATTCCATTATCCTGCACGACAGGCAACCGGGAACATTGCAGCCCAGTCCGATGATGAATGAGATGCAGGCTTTTCCGTGAATCCCCATCCTATGCATGAATTTATCCATCAGGAAGGAGATCCTTGCAATGTAACCCCAGTCTTCGAGAAGATATAAAAGGACATAAAATGGAAGAATGTAAGGGAACGCTATCTGGACAAGAGCCAGAACACTTTCGACAGCCGACCAGCCCAGTGCTGCCCAGAAAGAGGTGCCAACGGCAGCAACCCACCAGCCGTGCCATTCTGTAAAGACAGATTCGAGCCACTCCGAGAACCAGTTTCCGAAACTGAACACAGTCAGGAACATTCCTCCCAGGATCAGCACCATTAAGAGGTAGCCCGTAACCTTATGTGTTGTAAGGGCATCAAGCCGTTCATTAAGCGACAGCTTTCTGTTCCTGGCTATCTTCACGGCATCGCGAGTGATTCGGGAAGCAAGCAGGCTTCTCTCATCTGCAATAACCAGGGGGGAATCGTGCCCATGGATCTCTTCAAGCTCTTCTGTTATCTTCGCAGCACTTTCAACCGCCTCCGGCTTCTTGTCAGATACCAGAGCGGTTATATCGCCATCCTTCTCAAGAAGCTTAATGGCAACCCACCTGAGCGGGTATGGAAGTTCAACACCATTAAGAAGCAGAGACAGCTTGTCTATCCCCTGTTCTATCTCCTTTCCGTATTTATTGATTTTCCGGCCCGGTTTACTTTGTTTCAGGTCAATCGCCCGGTCTATTATCTTCGTAAGGCCCGATCCGCGTGAAGCAACAGTTGGTATAACCGGAACATTAAGTATGTTCTGAAGTTTCTTTGCATCAACCGTTATACCTTTTCGCTTTGCAAGGTCGGTCATGTTGAGGGCAATAATCACAGGGCGCTCCAGTTCAAGAAGCTGAAGCGTGAATATCAGGCTCCTCTCGAGATTTGTGGAATCGACAACGTTTATGACCCAGTCGGGATTTTGCTGGATAATATATTCCCTGGAAATCAGTTCCTCATCCGAGACTGTTGTCAGCGAATAGATCCCCGGCAGATCGAGAACATCTACTATATGATCCCTGTAAAAAAGTGTCCCTTCGCGTTTTTCAATAGTCTTACCGGCCCAGTTTCCGATATGCTGATGGAGCCCTGTAAGAAAGTTAAATACCGTTGATTTCCCCGAATTGCCCTGTCCTGCAAGGACTATATTAATTTTATTCTCACCATTCATCTGACCTCAACCATAATTTTAGATGCCAGTCCCCAGCCGATAACCAGCTTGGATCCGGCCACCTCCACCTGCACCGGTCCGGAGAAAAGAGTCTTCCTTATCACCTTCACCTCTTTCCCCGTGGTTATCCCCAGATCAGCCAGCCTCTTTGTAAGCATCTTCCCTCCCATTACTGAAACAATGACACCCGTCTGGCCATCTTCAAGGCCTGAAAGAATTACACCGCTGGCACTATCGCCGCTTCCATGTCCATGATGCATCTGTTTTAACATATTAACAGTTATTTGACCAAATTTTATTTCTCCTCCACATGCCTCAACCCTTCTGCAAAAAGATTGTTGATATGGATGTCATCAAGAGAATAAAAAGCCACTCTCCCGACCTTGTTGTATTTTACCAGCTTCATGTTCCGCAAAATCCTCAACTGATGTGAAATTGCAGAATTCGTGGTTTCAATTATCGCCGCAATATCGTGGACGCACAATTCATTTTCGAGACAAAGGGCATAAATGATCTTCGTCCTTGTGGGATCGCTCATTGCCCTGAAGGTCTCGGCCAGGTCGTGAAAAAACCTTTCCGTTTTCATCTTTCCCATCACCCCTTCGACCTTTGCTCTTTCTATATAGGATACGGGAGCTGTGACTGATTTGCTTTCTTTCATTGAATATGTGAACAAGTATTCAATTATCAGGCAAAAATAATCTTTTATCTGACATGCACGACTTTCAACAAATATTTTTCACCTATCCATTATCACACTGACCGATCCTATCTTTCCGCCCATGGGGGGATTCATCTTCGACACCCTGATCGTGGCTTTTTTTATTCCGCTCATTTCGGCATAGAGTGCATCGAGAATACGACCGGCGATATTTTCGAGAAGGTATGATTTCTTCTCCATCTCTGCCTTTATAATCAGGTATGCCTTCTGGTAGTTAACGGCATCCTTGAGATTATCGCTTTTTGACGGGACCGACATATCGGTTTCGATCGTGAGGTCGACAATAAACCTGTTGCCGACTATCTGCTCCTCCCTGTAGTGTCCGTGGAAGGCGTAGAACTCCATGTTTTCTATCTTAATCAGTCCCATGATGAAAAAAGTTACTGAACAAAAAAAATAATTCCTGAAATATTTGGTTTATATTATAAACTACTTTATATTTGCAATATGTTCATATATTCGAGTTCTATTTAAAACCTAAAAGTAAAAATAATTATGGAAACAGGTGAAAAAGTAATGTC
>CAYQRF010000176.1:0-3186 GCA_964419775.1 uncultured Rikenellaceae bacterium | reverse complement strand
GGTATCCGGCGCCAAAATTAGCCTTTTTCAGGGAGTTACCGGTGTCAGCCTAAATAATTATATTTGTGTACCGGTTTGATAACGCAGTAATGATTTTATGAAACGTCCCCCAAAGCACGAATACAAGGAAGGACATCACGTGGAACTTCTGCAGAGCGGAGATCCTTTCTTCTCGGCTGTTATAAAGGTGATTGATGAAGCAAAGCGGTATATCCATTTCCAGACTTACATAATTGACGAGGATGACACCGGCCGGCGGATAGCCGAAGCCCTGGTGAGGGCGGCAGGCAGAGGTGTAAGGATTTATATGCTCCTTGATGCCTTTGGCACCAAATATCTTACAAAGGAGTTTATCGACACGATTGAGAATTCAGGTATCCTCTTCAGGTTTTTCTCACCTGTTTTCATAACAAGGGGTTTCCAGCTCAGTCTGCGGCTCCACCATAAGGTAGTTCTGGCTGATGGTGAACAGGCAATCATAGGAGGGATGAATTTTGCCGACAGGTATTACGGTACTCCCGATGTGAGGGGGTGGCTCGACTTTGCGGTTTTGATAAAGGGTCCTGAGTGCATTCATGTGAACAGCATCTGCAGGAAGCTATGGAACAAGACCTTCATTTCGAAGGAGGAGAGGGCGACGGAAATTGTTTATTCGACTCCCTCGTATGAACAGAATATCAGCCTGAGGGTTGTTGAGAACAACTGGTACAGGAACAAGATAGAGATACTAAGGAGTTACAGGGCTGCTCTCAAGAATGCCCGGCATCACATGATTATTTTTGCAAGTTACTTTCTGCCGGGAAGGCTTGAGAGAAAGCTTTTCAGGCTGGCAAGCGCCAGGGGAGTGGATATCAGGATAGTGCTTGCCGCAAAATCGGATGCCCCCATGTTCAAGAGGGCTACCAGCTTCCTCTACGAGTATATACTGCGGAACAACATAAAGATATATGAATACTATCCGGCGAATCTCCATGCCAAGGTGGCGACGGTCGACGGTAAGTGGTGCACAGTAGGAAGTTACAATCTGAACCATATCAGCGATTACGGGAGCATCGAGATGAATGTCAACATCATGAATGAGGCCTTTACATCGGGTTTTGAAAAAATCCTGACGGATATTATGAAAAATGACTGCAGGCAGGTGACCGTGGAGGAGTTCATGAGGCGCAGAACCTGGTGGTCGCGGTTAAGGGGCTGGACCTCCTACCAGATGATAAGGCTTCTGATGAGACTAATGGCCCAGATGACTTCGAGGAAGGGAAAATAGCAGGAAAAAACAGGCGGCAGAAGTAACTTCATGCCGCCTGTTCCTGTTTAAGCAGAGTTTGTTTTAGTTCTGATGGAAGCTCCCTGAGATGAATTCAAGCACCACGGGCAGAGCTGTCCTCCAGTAACTCCAGGAATGGCCGCCGTCGCGGATGCGAAATTCGTGAGGTATCTCTTTTTTGCGCATGGCAATATGTACCAGCGAGTTGCCTTCAAACAGGAAATCATCGTCACCGCAGTCGATATACCATCTCACGGCTCTTTTCTGATCATCTTTCATATTGGCTATGAGGCTGAGGACGCTGTATTTTTCGAAATAGGCCTTTTTCTGGGCATCGGAAATCCCGTCACCTGTCTTCCAGAGCCTGTAATTATTCATTTCTTCAATTGTAGCGGGACCTGTTGCTGCGCTGAGGGGGCATGCTGACGAAAACAGTTCAGGATGGTGAAGGGCATAGATGAAGGTTCCTTCACCGCCCATTGACAGGCCTGCAATGGCCCGGTAACGTTTTTCCCCCTTGATCCTGTAGGCTTTTTCTATGTAGGGCATGAATTCCTCAAAGAAAAAATCCTCAAAACGCCATTCTCCCTTTGCATCATTTACATAGCCCCTGGTTCCGGTGTTTGCGTCGGGCATCACTATTATCATGGAAGTTGCTGAACCGGAGAGTATTGCCTTGTCGGCGATATGAAGAACCTCGCCGAACTGTACCCATCCAGTCTGATCGTCGCCTGCTCCGTGAAGCAGGTAAAGCACCGGATAGCTCCGTTCGGATGTCATGTAATCGGGCGGCAGGTACACGGCATATTTCCTGTCCATTTTCAGGATGTTGCTTTTCATTGACTGGTTGTCCATTACCTTACCCGTTATCTGGGCTGACAGCGACAAGACAAGCATTAAAGAAACCATTGTGGTCAGAAGTTTTTTCATGTGAATTATAGTTTTATTGTTAATTATATAACAGTAACAGTCATATGCGGCTGAAACAAGCGGAAATTTAATAAAATAATCCTTACCGGAGATGATTTGAAAGAAAGGCATTTTAACTTTGGATATCCGGAATTTCTTATCATTGCATTATGAACGTGGACATCTTCAATATAGCAAACTTCAGGGTTGATGGCGGCGCAATGTTCGGAGTGGTTCCCAAAGCGCTCTGGTCGAGGGTTTACGGGGCCGACGAAAACAACCTTATTGTTCTCACTCTCCGGTCGCTGATAGTTCAGACTGAAGGCCGCATCATTCTGGTCGATACGGGATGGGGCGACAAGCAGGATGATAAATTTTTCAGACACACCTACATACACGACGGGGAAGGGCTTCTGGAAGGGCTTCGCAAAAGAGGCTTTGAACCCGGGGATATTACCGATGTGGTGCTTACTCACCTTCATGCCGATCATTGCGGCGGGGGAGTGATAAGAAGCAGAGAGTGGGCCGGATTTGAGCTGACCTTCCCGGATGCCATTTACCATGTGAGCCGCACCCAGTGGGAGTGGGCAGTCAGGAACAATCCGCGGGAGGAGGATGCCTTCCTGGAGGAGAATATCCTGCCGATCGGCGACAGCGGTCATCTGAACCTTGTTGATGAGGATTGTGAGCTGTTCGAAGGATTTTCGGTCAGGATATATTACGGGCACACTCCCGGTCTGATGATCCCCTTTATTAAATATAAAGGTACGACACTGGTCTATACCGGCGACCTGATACCAACTATCGCGCATCTGCCGCTTATCTGGAATATGAGCTACGACATCGAATCGCTCCGGACCATTGATGAAAAGTCAAAACTGCTTGAGGAGGCTCTGGCAGGGAATTACATTCTTGTATTCCAGCATGATGATTCATCCGAGTGCTGCACGCTGAGGATGACTGAAAAGGGTATCAGGGCCGGGGAAAAGGGAAGGCTGGTGGATTTGCTG
>CAYQRF010000175.1:0-3189 GCA_964419775.1 uncultured Rikenellaceae bacterium | reverse complement strand
AATTTATTGTTAATTAAGATATTATGGAATCCAATCCGAAGAATTTCGGTCTGATAGGTGTGGCGGGGTATATTGCAGTGCGCCACCTGAAAGCGATCAAGGACACCGGGAATAATCTTCTCGCCAGCCTCGACAAGTTTGACTGCGTGGGTTTGCTTGACGGTTATTTTCCCCACAGTGACTTCTTCGTCGAGTTTGAAAGGTTCGACAGGCATTTTGACAAGCTGAAGAGATTGGGAACAAAGATTGACTATGTGAGCATCTGTTCGCCCAATTATCTGCACGACTCGCATATCAGGTTTGCACTGAGGCATCAGGCCGAAGCTATCTGTGAAAAGCCGATAGTCCTCAACCCGTGGAACGTGGAGGCCCTTCAGGAAATTGAAAATGAAACAGGCCGGAAGATATATACAATACTTCAGCTTCGGCTTCATCCTGCGATAATCGCCCTGAAGGAAAAGATCAGCAAAGGTCCGAAGAACAAGGTTTATGATATTGATCTCACTTATGTTACCAGCAGGGGTAACTGGTATTACATATCGTGGAAAGGCGATGTTCAGAAGTCGGGAGGCGTAGCCACCAACATCGGCATCCATTTTTTCGACATGCTCGGATGGATTTTTGGCGACACTACCAAAAACATTGTTCATATGTCGCAGCCCAACAAGGCGGGAGGATATCTTGAACTGGAGAATGCAAGGGTAAGATGGTTTCTCAGCATAGACGCCGATGACCTTCCCGCATCAGCCAGGGAAGCGGGTAAAAGAACTTACAGATCGATTACCATTGAGGGTGAGGAGATTGAGTTCAGCGAAGGTTTCGGAGAGCTGCACACAACCTCTTACAACGAAATACTGGCCGGAAAGGGATTCGGACTCAACGATGCCAGGCAGTCGGTGATAACAGCCTTTACAATAAGAAACTCAAATCCTGTCGGATTTGTCGGCGACTACCACCCGATGCTCAGATATGCTGACAAAAGATAACTCATTCAGAACAGATCATGAAGAAAAACAAGATACTTGTTACCGGGGGAACCGGATACATTGGTTCCCACACAACTGTTGAACTTATCAGTGAAGGCTTTGAAGTGGCCATAATCGACAACCTGTACAATTCAGAGGCCGGGGTTGTCGACCGGATAGAGGCAATAACGGGTGTAAGGCCATCGCTTGCGGTGTTTGATCTCACCGACCGTGAAAAGCTGGATGACTATTTCGCTGATCACGATGATATATCGGGCATAATACATTTTGCGGCCTACAAGGCTGTCGGGGAATCGGTCCACAAGCCCCTTGAGTACTACCGCAACAATCTGGTATCGCTCATGAACCTGCTGGATGTCATGAAGAAAAGAGGAATTCCGCATTTCGTTTTCTCGTCATCATGCACGGTATACGGGCAGCCCGACAAACTTCCGGTAGCCGAGGATGCTGTCGTGAAGCCTGCGACCTCGCCTTATGGGAATACAAAACAGATCGGAGAAGAGATCATCCGCGACACTGTGGGTTCAAGTGAAAACCTTAATGCAATTTCGCTCAGGTATTTCAACCCCATTGGAGCGCATCCCTCAGCCCTTATCGGTGAACTTCCCAGGGGTGTTCCTGAAAATCTCGTACCCTTTATAACCCAGACCGCCTACGGATTAAGGAAGGAACTGAAGGTTTTCGGCAACGATTACGACACACCTGATGGCTCGTGTGTCAGGGATTACCTCCACGTCGTCGACCTGGCCAAAGCACATGTGACTGCCGTAAAAAGGCTTCTTGAGAAAAAGAACAAGGCTGCATATGAGGTATTCAACCTTGGCACCGGAAAGGGGGTTTCGGTGCTTGAGGCCATTGAATCTTTTGAACGTGTTTCGGGCATAAGCCTGAACTACACAATAACGGGTAGAAGGGAAGGCGACATCGAGAAGATATGGGCGGACCCGTCACTTGCAAACAGGGAGCTCGGGTGGAAGACTCAAAGCACCCTCGATGAAGCAATGAGAACTGCCTGGGAATGGGAGAAAGCCGTCAGAAAAGATCAATAAAATGGAAGCATCGAAGACAATTCTTGTAACAGGAGGAGCAGGTTTCATAGGTTCGCATGTTGTAAGGCGTTTTGTAAGGGAATATCCCGGCTACCTGATTGTCAATGGCGATAAACTCACTTATGCCGGCAACCTCGAAAATCTGAGCGATATCGAGAACTGCAAAAATTATGTCTTCGAAAGGATAGACATTGTAAACAAGCAGGCGGTTCTGGATCTCTTCCGTAAGTATGACTTTAACGGTGTTATCCACCTTGCCGCCGAATCACATGTAGACAGGTCGATCACTGCTCCCGACGACTTTGTCTTCACAAACATAGTGGGGACAGTGAATCTCCTCAACGCCACGCTGGCCTCATGGAAGGACAGGACGGAAGGAAGACTTTTCTACCATATCTCTACCGATGAAGTTTACGGATCGCTTGGCGATGAGGGGCTGTTCACAGAACTTACCGCCTACGATCCAAAAAGTCCGTATTCTGCATCAAAAGCCGGTTCCGACCACATGGTAAGGGCTTACGGCCACACCTTCGGCCTGCCGGTTGTCATTTCAAACTGCTCAAACAACTACGGCCCCAACCAGTTCCCTGAAAAGCTGATCCCTCTAGTAATAAACAACATAAGGAATAACAGGTCAATACCGGTTTACGGGAAGGGAGAAAACGTGCGCGACTGGCTTTATGTCGAGGATCACGCTGCGGCTATCGACCTTATCTTCCACAAGGGGAAGACAGGGGAGACGTATAACATTGGCGGGAATAATGAATGGAAGAATATTGACCTGATAAGGCTTCTTTGCAGTATCCTCGACAGGAAGCTCGGAAGGCCGGAAGGCGCTTCGGAAAAGCTTATCACCTATGTAAAGGACCGTCCCGGTCATGATCTGCGGTATGCAATTGATTCCTCAAAGATCCGTTCGGAGCTGGGATGGGCACCCATACCGGAATTCTCTACAGGCATTGAAAAGACAGTTGACTGGTATCTGTCAAACGATAAGTGGCTCTCGGGAATCCTGTCGGGAGACTATGAGAAATATTACGAAAAGATGTACTCGGGAAGACAGATCAGCTTTTAATCCTCGACATCCTTTCTATCAGTTCGTTACCAAGGGCATCCTTCTGCTCGATGTGATCCTGTATGGCGGAGACAACCCC
>CAYQRF010000174.1:0-3196 GCA_964419775.1 uncultured Rikenellaceae bacterium | reverse complement strand
GGAAATACGACCTGATACTGGCTGTAAACGGGAATTATTCCTTTTTCAAGTGCAGAAATGCTCTGAAGCCAGACGGCAGATTCGTGCTGGTGGGAGGTGCCCTGACTCAGATTTTCAAGGCGATTGTTTTAGGGCGGCCTTTATCCCTTGGCAAACGGAAAATGCTTTTCCTGGCTGCAAAATCCAATTCCGGCGATCTTAAGTATTTATTGAACCTTGCATCGGATGGTATTATCAAACCTGTAATCGAAAAATACTATCCGCCTGAGAAAACAGCAGAAGCCATGAGATATGCCGCTGAAGGTCATGCCCGGGGCAAGGTTGTTATTAAGTGGTATCCAGGGGAGTGAAGTTCTTTTCTATTAATATTCTAAAAGAATTTAAGTCAATATCCATTAGGTTTGTTACTCTGAAGTCGCAAATTTCAAAATTATGAATACACGAACTCTGCATACCTTTTCTCAATCGGTACTTGCTCTGTTTTTTATTGTCATCTGTTCTCAGGCCATGGGGCAAAGGAAGATGGAGAATCTGGACCGTGGAGTTATCGCCGTCCGGAAATCAGCTGATTCGGTATTCATCAGCTGGAGATTGCTGGCAACTGATCCCGGAGATATTTCTTTCAACATATACCGTCAGGCAGGAAAAGGCAAACCTGTGAAGATTAATAGTTCACCTGTCCGGATAAGCACTTGTTTTGAGGACGGAAACATAAATTTCAATGAGGATAATACATATTATGTCCATTCGGTGCTAAACGGCAAGGAGCAGAAGGAGGATGCTTCATATAAGATCAAAGCCGGGACTCCTGCCGGGCAATACATCAGCATACCTCTCAGAACACCTGACGGATACACCCCTAACGATATCTCCCCGGGCGACCTTGACGGCGATGGAGAATATGAAATCGTTCTTCACCAGACGGCAAGAAGCATCGATACTCCTTCACCGGGCATTTCAGGTATTCCCGTATTCCAGGCCTATGAAATGGATGGTACATTCCTGTGGCAGATCAGTCTCGGCAGAAATATCCGCGAAGGAGCTCATTATACACAATTCATGGTTTATGACCTTGACTCCGACGGGATAGCTGAGTTTGCCTGTAAGACTGCCGACGGTACCATCGACGGACTCGGAAAAGTGATAGGTGATTCCACAAAAGACTGGAGAAACCTCGACAAGTCAAGCGGTACCTACTACGGCAAGGTGCTTGACGGGCCGGAGTATTTTACAATTTTCAGCGGCAAAACCGGTGAAGCCCTTGCCACAGCGAATTATATTCCTGACCGTTATCCTCTTAACGGCTGGAACGGTCACGGCGGGAACGGCGGAAGCGACAGCACCGGCAACCGCGTTGACCGCATGCTTGCCTGTGTGGCTTACCTCGACGGAGTAAATCCCAGTGTCATAATGTGCCGGGGATACTATGGCAGATCGGTTCTGGCAGCGTGGGACTGGAGGGACGGCAAACTTACCTCCCGATGGGTATTCGACAGCAGGGATGGCGAAAATCCTTACTCTGGCCAGGGTAATCACAACCTTACGGTTGCCGATGTTGATAATGACGGACGGGATGAGATTATTTACGGCTCCATGGTTGTCGATGACGACGGGAAAGGCTTGTTTTCGACCGGCCTTCGCCATGGTGATGCTCTCCATGTCGGGGATCTCGATATTGAACGTCCCGGACTGGAAGTATTCGGAGTTCATGAGATAGAAGATAATACAACCGGGTACGGTGTTGCCGTGTTTGATGCCCGGACCGGAGAAATTCTGTTTAGGAATTCCCTGAACAAAGACGTGGGACGAGGTGTGGCGGAAGATATTTATCCATTGAATCCGGGAGCGGAAATGTGGTGGTCGGGTTCCAACGGACTCTACTCAATGAAGGGAGAAAGGATAGGTGACTCACCTTCTTCGATAAACTTTGTTGTATGGTGGGACGGCGACCTGAGCAGGGAACTGCTCGACGGGAATCATGTGGATAAATACGGCGCCGGGAGGATTTTCACTGCCGAAGGCTGTGTATCAAATAATGGTTCCAAGTCAACCCCGGCACTCAGCGCCGATCTCTTCGGCGACTGGCGGGAGGAAATCATATTCAGAACAGCCGACAATAAGAATTTGAGAATTTATACTACCACATTGCCCACTGTCCACCGGATTCCGTCATTGATGAATGATCCCCAATACCGACTGTCGGTTGCTGCCCAGAATGTGGCTTACAATCAGCCTCCCCATACCGGATTCAGAATCGGATTTCTGAAGACCGATTGAAAATTGTAAAAGCCCTTTTTAATGTTGCCGGGCTTTGATGACTTCGGTATAATCAGGCCAGGATAAGTGAATCTATCTATTCATTCGCAGTGCTTTTATCCAGGCGTATTTTTGAGAAACCCATTATGTTTCCTGACTTGTGACGCTCTGAAAAATTAGTGCGGTTTTGTTGTTTAACATACTGAATATGTGTTACAAACAAATCAAAAAAGTGATTTTTACCGCACTAACTCTGATTTTTATCCTATGCTCAGGATCATCACAATTCGCACGTTCTGATTTGCACTCTGGCATTGACCACAGAAAATTACCTTGAACAGACAACTTTACTTACCCCGCTGCCTGATTAATAATGAGTCAGCTGTCACCATTAACTTAAAAGTACTTCTCCCAGGATGAGATCCCTCGCCTGAGTCGTACATGATTACTCTTTTTCCGCGTTGATTGTCTGCCACTATGGGATAGTCCGCATTATCCGATATCAACCGGCGAGGGATGACAAGCGCCTTTGGAGTAGTAGGGGGTGAGGCCGCGGCGAGAAGCAAAATTCTGCCTGACGTTTCAGGTTCTCTCTCGCCGCGGCCTCACCCCCCATGATCACCATTCACAATGTCATCCCGCATCCCGGCTTCCTACGGGATGCGGGATCTCCTGAACAGGTACTGAATATCCGGGGGAATTTCTTTGCGCTGGCAGTGCACCGCACTAATTGTCACAAGTCAGGACATTGCCTTCGGTCCACAGGATCCCCACCCTGATGAGTGATCCCCAATACCGACTGTCGGTTGCTGCCCAGAATGTGGCTTACAACCAGCCTCCCCATGCCGGATTCAGTATCGGATTTCTGAAGACCGATTGATCGAAGTAGTGACCCGGGGAAAGGAAAGGCAGGTTAAATATTCTATCTTTATGCCCTTAA
>CAYQRF010000173.1:0-3202 GCA_964419775.1 uncultured Rikenellaceae bacterium | reverse complement strand
TGGCCAGGGCATTGATGAATAAGAAAGCAGGAGACAAGGTTATCTTAAAGCGGGACAGGGGAGAGACTGTCTTTGAGGTTGTGGGCGTAGAATACAGGTAACAGTACAATTTATTGACCAAATAGTACCAATCTATGTCAAAACAGGGGCATCATAATATTACCCTATTTATAATATCCATTCAGCTCTCGTTCCGCATAGCACCAGTTATCCTTTTCATTAAAAGAAGAATCAGGATTTTCCTGGTAGATTTCAAATGCTCTGTTGCGAATAGCCTCCTCTGAAATTGTCTTCTTAATTTCAACAGGTACTAATTTCGCGTAATGCCTGCTTCTTTTCGTTTTACTGATTGTGTCTTTCATCGTGAAATATTTATTTTATTAATTGACAAATTTCAAAGGACTTATTTTGTAAGTTAAGATTAATTTATCGTTAATCCTAATATAATTTATTTATTTTGAATTAATTACAGCGAAGCTTATTTTAGAGTATGGGAAAGACGCACCACACAACGGAAGACGGAAGAATACTAACGACACACAACCTGCGACGCAAGGTCTGCCCAAAAGGAGGGGAGGGTAAAACTATCTTACAATGCCCCGCACTGCTTTACCCGGAAAGACATTTTCCTGCAGCTTGCCATCCTTCACCACTACGATTACGTCAACGAGGACATACTGAATTCCCTTTGAATATATGCCAGGCTCCCCGTATGTAGCCTGATCGATTATCCTTTCAGGATCAAATATTGTTATGTCAGCATCGGCTCCTTCACGAATCCGGCCTTTATTCTTCATCATTGGGGCAATGGCTTCAATCTGTTTTGCAGGCATCAGGGTAGTCTTGCGCAACGCTTCGGGCAAAGAAAATATTTCCTCTTCCCTGGCATATTTTCCCAATACCCTTGCAAAGGACCCTGTTCCTCTCGGATGCCCTTTGCCCCCGGAAAGCATCCCGTCACTGGCTATAATCACTATTGAATCAGCAAGGGTTGATTTTACAACATCTTCAGGAATTGAATGAGCTATTACCATGCCCCCGGATTTTCTGTATCTGGCAAAACTTTCCGCATTTAGCCGTTCACCTGTTTCCACCCATTGCAGATCTTCATCCTTAATGGAACATGCCCGACGCTTACTCCATGTTTTATAAGGGTTTTCCCTTCCCTTTCCCTGTACCAACTATCAACATCAGCCGTTCCCATCTCAAGTTCCAGGGCAGTTGTAACACCATCCATAACTTTGTAAGAATAGTTTTCATGATCCTGTCCGTGCTGGTGAATATCAATGAAGCCCGGAGCAACAACCAGATCATGAGCATCAACAATTGTTTTACCGGTAATTTCCTTAGCTGTCATCAGCTCAACCGAACCATCTCTGATCCCGATATTTATTACTTCATCAAGATTTGATTCCGGGTCGATGACCCTGCCGTTTATAATAGCAACATCAAAATCCTTACCTTCATGCAGAGATTGATTCCTGGAGCTCTGGCTAATCAGGGAACATAACATGATTATGCAGCTTCCGAATATTTTTTGAAAAGTAAAAATCATTTTATGAATGATGTAAGTACAGTTCAGAGATAAAGATAATTGTAATTCTATTTTTTGATTATCTTGCTTTAATAACATCTTAACTCATGAATTACACCCGTCGTTCATTCGTAAAAACAGCGGGCATCGGGGGAGCTGCTCTTGCTTCATGGCCTTTTTCCTCAGCAAATCCTGAAGCCCTTTCCGCTAAGGTATTGAATCCATACAACCGTGTCCCGGTAAGTCTTATCATTGATGATTCGACGTGCCTTGTCAATATGGCTTATTATGGTATCCCTCAGTTTGCCCAAGTATTTCCCGATCAGTATAAGCAGGACTGGAGGAAGCTCCCTCGTGAGATCCCCGACAGTTTTGTAAGGGAATTCGGTGAGTGGTGTCTCGAAAGCGGTGTGAAAGGGAAGTACAGTATTGTACCTTATCCTGCATGCACAGGATGGGTAAGCCGTTTCATCCCGGGCTGGACAGAGCGGGAACTTAAAAACAGTCTCGATCTGGTCAGGGAAGTTATAATGCCTAACTGGGATATACATCCTGAAATGGTCAGTCATACAAGGGTAATTGATATTGCCACCGGACAACCCTATCCCTATGCAACCCCGGAATACATGGAAAACTGGGAATGGAGCCAGAAAAAGAGTGCAGATGAGCTTGCAGCTTACCAGGCCTTTGCCCTGAAGATACTGAAAGAAGCAGGACTCCCGTGCGAAGGTCTTACAACACCCGGAGGATATGGAGGGCAGAACCAGGATAATCTCGCCTTAAGCACCCTGGAAGCTGTAAGGGAGGTTTATGGAGCTGAAATTCCACATTATTTCCGGGATCTCTATACTGAAAAGGAGAAGAGTGTGGCCCCTCAGGTACTGCATGCTTCGGGACTTGACGGTAATGATCCGCAATGCGTCGTTTCAATCCTCGGGTGTACAGGTGACTGGTTTGGAGGATGGGATGGGCTTGTTCCGGGCGATGTGAATAAATTCATAACAGGCGATCTGGCGTCGGGAAGGATGGTTGAAGTAATAGAAAGCGGGGAACCGGCAATTATGGTTTGTCACTGGCCGGGAATTTACTTCAATGGTGAAAAGACCGGATTCAATATCCTGAAAGAGATAAAGAAGAGGCTTGATCAGAAATATGATAACCTGATCTGGATGAAGCTCAGTGAAATTTCGAGATATTGGGCTGCAAAGGAACTTACTTCCATCTCAACGGACAGGAAATCGATCCTCATAAAAGCCCCGTTCCCAACTCCGGGATTTACAATAAAGGTAAATTCATCTTTCCGTAATATGGGAATAAAAAGAGGGGGAGAGGAAAGACCGCTGGAAAGGATAAAGGATGGGAAAAGTCTGGAAAGCGGGACTTTTTATTCAGACAGGAATGGTACAATCATTTGTTTTGATCTGGAAAAAGGGATGAGTGAGGTGGTAATGAATTGAAGAGTTTTTTACCACGTAGTTCCTGTCCGAACAAAAACATGTCGCTCCTGCGGAGCTTAACAGACACGGGGGTGAGCTGTTCCTCCGGTTGCACCGGAGGTTATTAAAATTCTTCTCCTTCAGAGAAGCAGACAGTAGCCCGATGCTCCTGCGGAGCATGTCAAGCCCAGGGAGCTTTGCGATGGGAAGATGTTCCAGTGATCCATATAGT
>CAYQRF010000172.1:0-3213 GCA_964419775.1 uncultured Rikenellaceae bacterium | reverse complement strand
GCAAATCAGATCGACTTCACATTCCTTAACAACACCTACCAGACGTTCAACGGCGGCTCCGGCTATTATAACCCCGGAGTAAACCTTCTTACCAGGTTCGGGATACTCGATCTGTTTGAGGATTACAGGCTGACTGCAGGAGTCAGGTTCGCCGGCGACTTCGACAGCAACGAATATCTCCTGAGCTTTGAAAGCCTCAAGGGAAAGTTCGACAAGCAGTTCATTTTTCACAGGCAGGCATATTTCAGCCAGGACGAAATGGGATATCTCTACAAAACACACACCCATAACGCCTATATATCCTATGCGATGCCCATTACCCCGGTTCTTGCCCTCAAGGGAACCATGTCGTACAGAAACGACCGTCATGTGATGCTTGCACTCGATGTGAATTCACTGAATGCAGAAACCCTCACCAGGCACTGGGGAGGACTGAAGGGAGAAGTCATTTACGACAACACCAGGAAACGTGCAGTCAATATCTACTTCGGAACCAGGTTCAAGGTATTCGGGGAATATTACAGGCAGATCCCTGAGAAAAAATCCGATATGTTTGTCGTTGGCGGTGATTTCAGGCATTATATCCGCATACACCGCGAACTGATCTGGGCCAACCGTTTTGCCGCCAGTTCTTCATTCGGGCCCACAAAACTCGTTTATTACCTCGGAGGAGTTGACAACTGGATGGGATATCTGTTCAACAAGTACGATATGTTCGACCAGTCAATGCCGGTCAGCCCCGATCAGAATTACGGATTCCAGGCGCTGGCGACAAACATGAGGGGTTTCACACAGAATATAAGGAACGGGAACAACTTTGCCCTTATCAACAGCGAGATAAGATGGCCCTTTGTCAGGTATTTTGCCGGGCATCCCCTGAAGTCGAATTTCCTGAACAGCCTGCAGGTTGTTGCCTTCGGGGATATAGGAACGGCCTGGACCGGACGCGATCCATGGTCGGGCAATAATTCATGGGATACGGAAACCTATAAAAACGGTCCGGTGTCAGTTGTTCTCGACAGCAACAGGGAACCGATAGTGGCCGGATTCGGCGCCGGGCTAAGAGCTCAGCTGCTGGGCTACTTCGTACGGGCCGACTGGGCATGGGGCGTAGAAAACCAGTTCATCCTCCCAAGGATATTCTATCTGTCATTCAGCCTCGATTTCTGATACTGCAGGGATGCGGGGAGTCTGGCATCATCTTTGCTTCCTGGTGTGAAATATTAACCAAGTAAATAACAAAGATTCTTTTACATTTGAAAAATTTCAGATATGTTTGCGGGATCGATGTTATAATTAACTAAAAAAAGAATAAAATGGCTTACAAAATTAGTGAAGACTGCACTGCTTGCGGAACCTGCATAGATGAATGCCCGGTGGAAGCAATATCGGAAGGTGAAATCTATAAAATCGATCCGGATGTATGCACCGATTGCGGTTCATGCGCTGAGGTTTGCCCGGTAGAGGCAATTCATCCCGCAGAATAACACTGCACTTCAATTGAAAAGGAGGAAAACCTGTTGGTTTTCCTCCTTTTTTATTTTATAACCTGCTATCCTCTCCATTAAGACCAGCCCCTGGTCATCCGGAAAAACATTGCAACAAGGAGCCGGAAAACGCTATTCATTAACCCGTATCTGCAATCCGTTAACTAACTGTTTCAGCAGAACAGGGCCGGATATATCTTTATTGGTGTGAAGTGACACCCTCACTTCGCAGGACAGTAAAAGGAATCGCCATGTTCCTTTGAACATTTTATTATTTAACTAAACTCTTAGCCATGAGAAAACTTCTCTTAATGTTTTTGGTTTTTTGCGGACTTATGCCCTCTGCATGGGCCCAGCAAAAAACCGTAACGGGTACAGTAACCTCCGCCACTGAGGGGGAGGGCGCCTTACCCGGTGTTTCCGTGTCGGTTAAAGGGACGACAATCGGGATTGTCACTGATCTGAACGGAAAATACACGCTGGCAGTGCCGGTCAATGCCACAACCCTGGTCTTTACCTATATCGGGATGAAGAAACAGGAGGTTGAGATCGGTAACCGTTCAGTAATTGACATGATCCTCGAATCCGACATTCTTGGCCTTGAGGAGGTGGTTGTCACCGCACTCGGCGTATCTCGCGAAAAGAAGGCAGTGGGATATTCGGTACAGGATGTTAAAAATGATGTGATCGAAAGGACCGGAAACACCGACCTTGCCGGAGCTATTCAGGGCAAGATATCGGGTATTGACATCAAGCCCTCCAGCGGAATGCCCGGTGCATCTTCGCAGATTGTGATCCGGGGCGCTCGTTCGTTTACAGGAAATAACACTCCCCTGTATGTTGTCGACGGTATGCCGATAGCCTCCACAGCCGACATACAGTCGGGAACCAACGGAGACTTTTCACTTACAGGCGACGGAGTATCGGGATCCGATATATCGAACCGAGCGGTGGATATAAATCCGGCCGATATTGAAAGCATCACGGTTCTGAAGGGACAGGCTGCTGCTGCCCTGTATGGTATCCGTGCATCAAACGGCGTGATACTGATTACAACAAAAAGCGGCCGGAACAACGTACCCGGGAAACCGGTTGTCTCGGTGTCCCACACCAGCGCCTTTTCAGAGGTTTCACGCACTCCCGGTTATCAATCAACCTTTGCACAGGGTGTCAATGGCGCTTATGTACCAAACTCACCGCTTTCGTGGGGACCGAAAATCGTTGATCTGCCCGATGATCCGGTCTACGGAGGAAATAATAACGATCACCCGGGCAAGTATTACGTACCTCAGCTTGAACAGGGGCTGATCGAAGATGCTTGGGTAACTCCTCAGGTTTTCAATAACTGGGACAGATATTTCAGAACCGGCTATTCATCCACGAATAATATAAACGTAAGCCAGGCCATTGACAAGGGTAATTATGCACTCGGGATCACTCAGACATCGCAAAGCGGTATCGCCCTGGCTTCGGGAATGAACCGATGGAACGGCAAGGCATCAGCCGAAAGAAAACTAAGTGATAATTTCAACACCGGCTTCAACGCCAATTTCTCAAAAACCGATATTGACAAGCTTCCAACAGCAAATGATGCGGCGCTGGCAGGCGTCATGGGCGCTCCGGTCAGCTACAACCTCAGGGATTACCCGTATGCCGTTCCGGGAAATCCATATTCACAGATATATTACCGCGGCGGAAGCTGGGACAATCCATACTGGTCAGCCGA
>CAYQRF010000171.1:0-3251 GCA_964419775.1 uncultured Rikenellaceae bacterium | reverse complement strand
CTCCTTCATTCAGATAGTACTCCTGATCGTCAAAGTATTTTTCAGCAACCATCTGACCTCCGACCGAAGCCCTGTTTCCTTTGATGTAATATGATTCGCCTCCGATTACCACCAGCACCGGCCTCATTGCCGAGGCAAACCTCACATGCCTGTTATTCATTGTAAATTCACAGACTACAATATCCATCCCGTCATTCGACACACCCAGTTCGAGATTCTGGTTAAGGGTTGAAAAGATCTGCTTGTCGAGCATCGAGAGTATCTCCGATGGTTTTGTTATACGCTGCCTGGTAACAATATCCTGAAGAAGGGTGGATCCGATCATCGACATGAATGCTCCGGGCACTCCGTGTCCGGTTGAGTCGGCGCAGACCAGAACGAAATGGTCCTCATCGAGCTGGTCGAACCAGTAAAAGTCGCCGCTTACAATATCGCGGGGATAGAAAAGCACGAAGGCATCGGTGAAATGTTCCTTCAGCCGTTTCAGGTCGGGAAGTATGCTCGCCTGTATCCTCCTGGCATAGTTTATACTGTCTGTTATCTCGAGGTTCTGTGCCTCCAGTTCGGTCTTTTGCTTCATCACAACCTGCGTCCTTGCAGCCAGTTCCGACTCGAGATATTCCTGCAGTTTCCGGTGAGCCTTTTCCCGCTCCCTGATTATAAGCGCCACAATTCCGGCCGACAATCCCAGAAGGGATAAGATAAACCACCATGTCCTCCATACCGGCTTTTTGATGTTGATATCAAAGACAAGAGGATTTTCCTGGGTAATGCCGTCTTCATTGACTGAAACCAGGTTGAACCGGTACTTCCCGTCGCGGAGGCTGTAAACCGCCTCGCGGGCCGGTGAAGGAGCCGTCCAGTCGTCATCAAAATTCTCGAGATATGTACTGTAATAGACTTTTTCGGGTTCGCTGAAATCAATGCCGGTGTAACTGACTCTTACTGTGTAACGCTTTTTGTATGGCAGTGAATATGACTCCCGGTAAGGGTAAACCATATCATTTATGGTAACTGAGTTTATATTGTTTCGAGGGGCCGAACCGGACTTCCGGTCCTTTTCCCTGTCGTAAATAATCACACCCTGAGTGGTGCCTATGAAAATCCTGCCATCGGGCGATTCATAGATGGCTCCACCGTTGCATGTGCCGCCGTTGGCAAAACCGGTGCTGAACACTTTTGTCCTGCCGGTTCCTGGGTTATATCTCGAAATACCCTGCTGATGGCTTATCCAGATATCGTCGTTGCTGTCGGCAAGAATCGCATAAGCATAATTTGTCATAAGCCCGTTTGCAGTGGTGAGCGATTTGACCGAATCACCGTGGAATTCAAACACCCCGTTGCCTTCTGTGGCTACCCAAACGGCCCCGCGGCTGTCGATGTCGAGCGACACAGCCTTGTTCAGAAGCATCCCTGACATCACAAGGTCCGACTTAATTATCCCTGAGTCAGGATCGATCCGGTCGAGCCGTTCACTGTTGGTCGCAACAAAACCGCTGCCGTCGTCCAGCAACAGGATCTGATTAATATAGTTATGAGCCAGGCCGGTGTTCATTATATAGCTCTGCTTCAGAGACGCTGTCTGACGGGAGATTATATGAACTCCGTTTATGGTTGAAAGCCATATGTTGTCGCCGAAAATGCTGATGCCTGTAATATTGTCGGCACCGGTGTCACCGGATCTGTAGAATTGCCTGATTTCATCTTTCGGACCAAGCAGGAAAAGACCAGAGCCTTTTGTACCTATCCAGATATTTTCCTCAATGTCGATATAATATGTTCTTGCCTCAATCCGCCCGCCATTGATTGTCAGAGGTGTGAATGAACCCGCTTTCCGGTCGGTAAGGTTGTAGGTATAGAATCCTGAAGGAGTGCCCAGGATATAACTCTCTCCCCTTATGCCGGAAAAGATGATGCTTCGCGGCATGTTATTACCTCCGGGAACATGAAACTCGAATGAATCGGAATTCATTATCGAAAGGCCGTTACCATTGAATCCCAGCCAGATATTCTCTTCCGAATCTTCAAACGCAGTCATCACATAATCGCCTTCAAGGCCTGATGATTTATCCAGAAAACGGATGGAGGCTATTGAATCGGTATCTCCTGAAAACCGGACCCTGACTGCTCCAAACCCGGCCGTTGAGACCCACACATTGTTACGCGAATCGTGCATTACCGATTTTACCGGGAGGGAATTGAGCGACTCTGAACCCCTGAACCGTGAGATGGAACCGGTGTTACCAGAAAGCTCAAGACGGAAAATCCCGTTACCGTCGGTACCAGCGATGAAGCTTTTCCCGTTCTTCCCCGGAGTTATTGACATGACTCTCGAATAGTCGAATCCCTCCACAGATCCTCTGACTGCAAGCGAATTTCCTTCTATCCTGCATATAAGAACGTTCTCCTGGGTTCCGATCAGTATCTCTCCCTCCGGTCCCGGAGCAGCTGAAAACATTGTCGGATCAGCGTCCGATTCCAGACTTTTACCTTCACGGGGATTACCGGGATCCACCACAAAAACAGGCATCCGCTGGGAAACAACATATATTTTACCATCGTTACCTTCAAAAACCGAACTTACGCCGGCTCCTGAGGAATTTGGCAGAATTGTCTGATGAAGCTCGCTCCCTGACGAGTAAAACAGTGTTCCGTCGTTGCAGCCGAACCAGAGAGTTCCCCTGGTGTCCCTGACCGAAACCGTCGGATAACGGCCTGATGCGGAATCCTGAAAATTAACCCTGAAAAAACTGAAACCGTCAAAACGGGCCAGGCCTTCGGTGGTCCCTACCCACAGATATCCATTATTATCCTGAACAAGAGTGTAGATCACCTCGCTGGGCAAATCGTTCTCCGTACCGTAATTCCTGAACCTGTATGCCTGCCCGGATGTTATATCCGTAAGCATGAGAAGGCATATCAGGATTCCTAACCTGATCCTCTGAACAAACATCATCTGAAACTTACCTATTTTGTTTTTTTCCTAACCGAAATCACAGGCTGGTAGACCGGCACACCTCCGATAGGCGAGCTGAAGAACTGAAGGGCATCACCCCTCTGGTTCTCAAGCGACACCACCACATTATTATTCTTTACAACATAGTCCTGTTTCTTGTGAAACTGAAAATCAAGAGACTTGCCGATCTCTGCAGTCTCGACGGGGATCACCGACACCTTCTCTTCATCCTCTCCGGATATGGGCACAGGCAATCCCTGCTTGTATGTCGAAACTACAAGTATAACACCATCAT
>CAYQRF010000170.1:0-3264 GCA_964419775.1 uncultured Rikenellaceae bacterium | reverse complement strand
AGCTGATAAGCCGGATTACGCCTGTAAAAGCTATCAGGTACGATTAGAAACCGGAACCACCGCCCGTATTGAATGTCAGCGATTCACCGTTATCGGGAAGTATGTTCCTGTAGTGCTCGTACCTTTCGAGTATCTGGCTGACAAAAGCAACTGATTCCTTCCCGGTGAAATAACCATATTTCACAACGCTGTCGTTATAATACTCCGGCTGGGCCTTTTTCAACACCCAGTCGGCAACGCTGCCATCCCAGATCTGCGGATTCATTCCATTTTTCTCGGCAAGTTTCATGGCATCGAGTATGTGTCCGGGTCCTGCATTGTAAGCCGCAAGGATAAATTTAGTCCTTTCATTCTTATCGGCAATCTTCGGATCAAAGATATTATGAAGCCAGTCGATGAATTTTACTCCCGCCTTAATGTTCAGCTCCGGCGAAGCTGTTACGTCGATACCGAAATGTTTACCTGTTTCAGGCATCACCTGCATGAGCCCGTAAGCTCCCACTCTCGACACCACATCAGGGATAAACCTCGATTCCTGGCAGATAAGCGAAGCAAGCAGACGCCAGTCCCATCCTATTTCTTCACTGTAAGTCTTTATAAGATTATCCCATTGAGATACTTTCCCCGACCTGAGGGAATAGTTTTCGCTCTTAAGAAACTTAACCGAGTTGTAGCTTTTGAAGTATTTTGAGTACAGAATGGCGAAAGTCTGAGTCTCCCTGAATGTCCTGATCCATTGGTTGAGCTCATTTTCGAGCTGGCCGGAATTCTTTTTCCGGATTGCCCATGCAAGGTTCTGATGACTGCTCAGTGTGGTTTCAATATCGATATCCGGAAAACGGGCCGAATTTACCATTGCAATGTTCTCATCGCAGGCCGCAAACACTATTTCTCCCTTTCCGACAAGATCAATCAGGCCTTCGGCCCCGAAAGGTACCTCAACTATTGTCATCGGTTCTCCTGCCTCTTCCGACAATGCAGTGAGGTATTCGGCATGCGAAGACCCTTTCTGAACGTAAATGGTCTTGTGCGATAGGTCCAGAGGATCGCGGACAAGCCTTTCTTCAAGGCTTGCGGCTGAGAGTGATCTCCATCTGTTTGGTTTCCTCTGAACAAGGACCATCCTGGTGCTGTCTAAAGATTCTGTGAACCTGATTTCCGTGCTGCGCGACGGAGTTACCGTCAGACCCATGGCAAGAAGATCGACCTGCCCCCTATTAAGCATCCCAAATGCATCCTCTACACTATTGCCGGTAAGTATCTCAAGATCAATACCAAGGTGATCAGAGAATGCTTTCAGAAGTTCGTAGTGAAACCCCATGGGTTCACCTTTATACAGAAAATAGCTGGCTGAATTAAAATCGGTTATGACTATAAGCCTTCCTCTTGTCCTGATTGAATCAAGATCAAAATGTTCTGATTTTTTTTTGATTTCTCCGGCCGGATTTTCGGAACAGGAAAAAAACAGGGTTCCGATGATGGCCAGTAAAATGAGTAATTTCCTTGTCAAAAAATAAATTTTAATTTATCAATTATTTATTTCCGGATACAAAGATAACAAAATTTGTCAATCATAAAAAGTCCATGCCAGGCCATACCGGAACATCCTGACATTCATGGGGTATGAGGGAATCATGAAGTAATTGTAGCCGGTGAATCCTGCATTGACATGATCGAGCATCAGGAATATTCTTGTCCGGCGGATCTTCAGATTCATAAAGACATTAACGAATGGATAGTTACCTGTTTCAATCCTGTCCTGCATGTAGAACCTTCCGGTAGCCGGCATATAGGCATAAGCATTATAAGGAGTATGGTACAACACCTCGGCTCCCACCTGCATGTTCAGCTGTCCGTCTGTCTGCCTGAAGTTGAACAGATGTTCGAAAAAGCCGGTTGCCCTTGCCGTAGCCAATGGCAGATCGAGAACATCCGGATTGCTTGACTGTTGAAAAAGAAGATCGGTCGTGAGATGAAATTTCCATGCTCTGAGATCCTTGTTGGCATATACCGATACAACCGACAAACCTCCTCCGTGCTGCGTCGGCAGGGCCAGGGTATCAAAGCCGGTATAATTGTCTATTACAGCATAATTGAACCGCAGTTCCATCTTTCTGGCCGGATAAGAGAAACTCGTGCCGACATCGATACGGAACTCCTTGTCCAGGCTCTTCGTCCATTCAAAATTGTTTCCCCCCCACTGTTCATACCAGAATGATGGCTGGCGGTTGGTGATGGCCCCGTTAATATTCCATGATGCGATGCCCTTTTTGAAGCTGAACGACTTCGATATCACACCGTCGAGGTTGAAATCGCCGAATCGGTATCCGCTGAGAAAAAGCTCTCCGGTGGCCATCCAGTAGAATTTTTCTCCGATATTATTGTAAAGTCTTCCTACAAGCACATTATTATGCTTGTGCCAGACAGCAGTATCTGCAAGCAGGGTATCGTGGGTGGGAACTATCTGGCTGTATTTTATCAGTTCATTCCTGATCCCAACTCCTCCTGCAAGCCTGAACCTGCTGTTCTCATCAGTGGTGAAATCAAAACGAACGGTGTTTTTGACAGTTCTGGCAGAAAGGGAATCGAAGGTGCGCGAATTACTTATATAAACGGAGTCATAAAATCCCGAGGCAGGATTACTGTCTTCATAGGTTCTTTTAATCCCGTCGATGGCAAGAATATGCGAGAACGATCCGCTTAACCAGAACGGTTTGGCTGACACCCCTGTGCTGTCAGCGTCAACAGGCCCTTTCTTCCCCAGAGTGTATCGCTGAACCAGCATAAGGTTGCTGTTTTTCAGATAACTTCCGGCTTTGCTAAGCCCGCCCAGGTTTACCTCCACATTTTCAGGATCAAGAGTTTCAAGCTGACTCAAATCACTTATACCCCCGTTCTCCAGGGTCGTCATGTTGTTCAGCCCGTAAGCAAAATAAGCCGTGTAATTATCGCCCCTGTACGATCCGTTAAACGTGAAGTTCTTGTCGCTCGACCGCTGATAGGAGTACTGTCCAAGGTTATACACAATATCATATACAAGAGCGAGGTTGAGCTTTCTGTTCACATTCTGGGAGTGCCTTATCCTGAAGGTCTGTTCAGCCTGGTTGCGTGGACCGGCGTAAGTCCAGACGAATTCGGTAAAAGGGACCTGAGTGTTCATGAAAAGATATCTCTCCGGCTGGTACATGAGAGGATAGAAGTTGCTGAACAGGTGCTTGTCGGGATCGGTGACCCTGTCGAAAAAATTCAGCTGGTAAAAGGGAA
>CAYQRF010000169.1:0-3308 GCA_964419775.1 uncultured Rikenellaceae bacterium | reverse complement strand
GAAAAGATCGGTAAGAAGATCAGGGATAATGAATTAAAGAGGATTCCATACCTGTTGATCATAGGTGAAAAAGAGGTTGAAAGCGGAACAGTTTCGGTCCGGAAGCAGGGTGAAGGGGATAAAGGGAGCATGAAACTTGAGGCATTTGCCGGATTTATCACCGGGGAGATTAAAAACGAGATAGCCTGGTAGAGGATTTGATTAGTTAATTTTAGTATAAACCAAAGTTAGGAGGAAATAGCTATAGCCGGACCAATTAGGCGAAGTCCTGCACGCGTTGTTCAGCAGGCTCACAAGATTAACCACCGGATCACTGCCAGAGTGGTCAGAGTTGTCGGTGAAGGAATAGAAACATCAGTTATGAGTATCCAGGATGCCCTTAAGCTGGCAGATCAGATGGAGCTCGATCTTGTGGAAATTTCCCCGAATGCAGATCCCCCGGTTTGCAAAATCGCTGATTACCAGAAGTTTCTTTATCAGCAGAAAAAGAAGCAGAAGGAGATAAAGGCCAAAACGGTCAAGGTGGTGGTTAAAGAGATCAGGTTTGGACCGAACACAGATGAGCACGATTACAATTTCAAGCTCAAGCATGCGATGAAGTTCCTGGAGGAAGGAGCGAAAGTCAGGGCATATGTGTTCTTTAAGGGAAGGTCCATTTTATTCAAGGAACAGGGAGAAGTGCTTTTGCTGCGTTTCGCCAACGACCTTGAAGAATACGGGAAAGTGGAACAGCTTCCCCGTCTTGAAGGAAAAAGAATGATAATCTCCTTCTCTCCTAAGAAGAAGAAGTAATTTAATATATCGATACAGAGAAATGCCAAAAATGAAAACTAATTCCGGTGCGAAAAAAAGGTTCAGCCTTACCGGATCAGGAAAAATCAAGAGGAGTCACGCTTTCAAGAGTCACATTCTGACTAAGAAAACGACAAAAAGGAAGAGGAATCTTACCTATTCAGGCCTTGTTAACAAAGCCGACCTGAAGAACGTAAAACTCATGCTTGCCATCAAATAAACTCCAGTCTTTGATTTAATTAATTAATTACTAACAGATTGCACAGCAGAAAAGAGTCAACCGCAACGGATTGAACGCTGACAGTCAAAAAACAAGGAACAATGCCAAGATCAGTAAACGCAGTAGCATCGAGAGCCAGGAGAAAAAAGGTTCTCAGTCAGACCAGGGGTAACTTTGGTTCAAGGAAAAATGTCATCACGGTAGCCAAGAACACCCTCGACAAAGGTATGGGGTATGCATACCGCGACAGGAAAAAGAAAAAAGGTGAATTCAGGTCTCTGTGGATACAGAGGATCAATGCAGGTGTACGTCAGTACGGGATGAGCTATTCGCAGTTCATAGGCAACCTCGAGAAGAAAGGAATAGAATTGAACAGGAAAACCCTTGCCGACCTTGCAATGAATCATCCTGAAGCATTCAGGACCATCGTTGAGAAAGTAAAATAAAAGAAGTATAAGTAATAGAAAAAAGGACATGCCGCAGCATGTCCTTTTTTAATTTTATTTTCCTGACTTATGACTTTATCAGAATTTAATATGGTCTGTGTTATTTTACCACGGATTTCTCGGAGAACACGGGTGATGCACGGATTGTCTCAAATAATAAATCAGTGATCTTTTCCGTGATATCCGTGAAATCCGTGGTGAATTAATGCATGGAGATCAATATTCTTAATATAAATGCTTTGAAATTTGCAATTTATCTCTCCGGATTCTGACTTGAATACCCTTATAAATCATTTATTTAAACAATGGTATCACTGCCGCACTAATTGTCAGAAGTCAGGATGCCGCAGCATGTCCTTTTTTTATTTGATTCTCATGAATATCCGGTTGAGCCTTATCTTCTTCAGTCCCGACAATTCCTTGTCGACCGACATCCAGATAAACTTAGGCTTTCCTACTACATGATCCATCGGAACAAAACCCCAGTAACGCGAATCGGCTGAATTGTGGCGGTTGTCTCCCATCATAAAGTAATAATCCATCTTGAAGGTATAGGAGCCGGCAGGCTGCCCGTTGATGTAGATTAAAGGACCTTCCACACGCAGGTCGTTTTCCTCATAAACATCAATAATCCTTTCATAAAGGCAGAGGTTTGAGGTATCGAGTTTAACCGTTGCACCCTCTGAAGGTATCCAGAGAGGTCCGAAATGATCCTCATTCCAGTTGTATGTTCTGTTGTGAGGGAAAATGACCGGATTGTATTCTCCGGGCTCAGCATAATACGGTGTCACCTCCCTTACATTGGCAAATTTGCCAATGGCTTCGGAATTTGACTTTGTAAGCGGAAGGAAATATACCGAACCTGAAAGCATATTCTGGTCCGACCTGTAAATGCCCAGGCGTTCGAAAGTCTTTGGATTGATTGTGGTACCGTTTGTTGCTACCAGGTAATTAAACTGCTGGGTGTTATTGGCTGTGACCAGCTTACCATTGATAAAAAGCTCTCCCTTCTTTATCTGAAGGGTGTCGCCCGGTATCGCGACACATCTCTTTACATAATTATCGCGTCTGTCGACCGGCCGGTAAATAATGTTAAAACGGTCCCACACCTCTTTCCTGGCGGCAGGCATGTAGTATGAAGCAGGCCTGGGAACGGGATTTCCGCTGTTTGCCCGTTGTGCCATATCCCTGGCAGTTTCCCTTACTATCTCATAGTATGCCGTTTCAGTTCTTTCCAGCACAACAGTATCTCCGGCCGGAAAGTTAAATACAATGGCGTCGTTGTTCTTAACCGAACCAACGCCGGTCAGTCTTTTGTAAGGCCATTGCACAAGGTTGGACCACGATTTGCCCTTGGAAAGCGGCATTGTATTCTGGGTAAAAGGGAAAGCAATGGGAGTGTTCGGCATTCTTGGACCGTAGGCCAGCTTACTTACGAACAGATGATCTCCTATCAGCAGCGATTTCTCCATCGATCCGGTGGGTATCCGGTAATTCTGGAAGAGAAAGATATTGATAAGGGTTACGGCAATAACTGCAAAAATGATTGCATCGAGCCATTCGATAAAGCTGCTGTTTGGTCCGTTACGCCTCTTCCAGAAGGTCCAGTTGACTTTCTCGGATACATAGATATCATAAATGATGGCAAGACCGGCAAGCAGCCAGTAATTGCCTATCCAGATGACGACCAGGATATACAGCAGGGCGGCAATGCCAAACCTGATGTACTTTCCCTTGAGTGTTTGATCCATTTTATTCGTTTGGATAAGAATATGTAAAAATAGAAATAATTATCAGAACCCAAGAACCTGGTCCATAGTAAAAACTCCGGTGCGGTTATATATGTATTC
>CAYQRF010000168.1:0-3317 GCA_964419775.1 uncultured Rikenellaceae bacterium | reverse complement strand
AATTCTTCCGGTAAAAACAGGCTTTTCAACATTCACCGGTTCGATATAACCTGAAAGTCTTTTAGCTGAAATAACAGCTGTTTTGGTAAAGTCTGATGAGTTGTTCCTCAAATCTCCGGCTTCCCTCAGTTTTAATTCCGACATTTCCCTGTTGAGACTGAAAACGGTATGGGACTTCAATGATTCGGACACCTGACCTGTTGTTGTTACCAGCATTTCTTCAGGTGAAGGAAGCTGTACTGTTTCATCGGAAGAGTGGCCCGGGTGACCCAGATGCTGCTGAAAGAAGGCGTACATTGCCTCACGGTTTTTAAGAGTGGAGGCATGACCTGCGTCGTCTTCCACCCTGCTGAAGTTTTCCCCATAGCCCAGAGCCCTGTATACTGCCGCGACCTCTCTTTCAGTTTCGACAGCACCCTGAATGCTGAACATGTCATCCGAGGTGGTGATCATCAGGGTCGGTTTTGGAGCCCTTACTATAAGAAAATCGGGATGATCCAAACCGGCTGAAATAAGGTTGAAAAGGTTCTGTTCGGCATCCTGCGGACCGATGCTCTGAAGCAGTCTTGTATAGTTGGTGATATAGTTTTCAGGGGCAGCAGCATAGATGCGCTTGTCGAAAGCCGCAATATATGCCGACTGAGTGCCTCCTCCTGACCGGCCGGTTATTCCTATCCTTGCGGGGTCGACCTCTTTCCTTTCGAGAAGGTAATCAACTGCCCTGATCCCATCCCAGATCATATGGTAAGCCTGCGAGCTTCCCGAAATAAAAGCCTGTGCCCCCGGATAAGAGTGCTCCCTTGTCGGCCCTCCCACTGATGATTTTCCTGTTTCGGAATCAAAGTATTCGAGCCGCTCACCCTGTCCCACCGGATCAAAAGCAAAGACAATGAAGCCCTTTTTCACAAGATTAAGAATAACATGAAGATACACCTTGCTCCTGTATCCTTCTTCTGAATGGCCGCTGCAGTAAATTATCGCCGGAGTCTTCCTGTTCCTTTTTACTCCGTCAGGTATGAAGAGCGAGGATGTAACAAAAAAACCAGGTTGTGATTCAAAGATGACATGTTCTATCCTGTAATCCTCCTTCTTTATCACCCTGACCACATTCTCATTGAGAGGAGTCTTTTCAGGAAAGGGCCCCACTATCCGGGAAAGAGCATCCTCTATGAATTGCTGTCTCTCCATCCAGCCTTCAGGAGTATGGATAGCTGAAACTGCTTCAGTGCGCTTTCTCAGAAGATCGACAGCCTGACCTGTCAGATGTTTGTATAGGGAGTTTGAAAGGTCGTAATGCATCAGCCATTTGCCCCTGACCACATCGGTCTGATCCTGTGCAGGAACTGGATTCATGCAAAGTGTAACGGCAAGCAGGATGCTAAAGATCACCCTGCCTGCCAGAATCCGGATGGTTTCTGAAACGGGCCAGCGCTCTCCCATGAATTGTATAATATATGTATGTTATTAAACCGTTTTAGGAACAACGTAGGGTTTCCTGTAATTCCTTGTCAGCATGGCATCTGCAGCTTTATTCTTTACAAACCGCTCGTTTGCGCCATCGAAGGTCAATTCTCTTCCCAGCTTGTATGAAATATTGGCCAGGATCGGCAAGGATGAGGACATATGTCCCTCGAGCATATTGCAGTTAAGGGTTTCATCCTTTCCTGAGCGGATTGCATCGAGGAAATTCGCAAAATGTTCTGTTCCGCCGGGTGCTGCCAGGAATGTCGGGTCAGCCGGTTCTTTGGAGGTCGTTCCTGATCCTGCAAATGGTTCTCTCTCCCTCTTGCGGTAAGCTTTCCAGGTAGATCCGTCAATTTCCAGATATCCATCCGAACCGTAGAATAAATTCCCGATACGTATCTCAAGTCCTCCCTCGGCATTTGTAAACCTGCCTCTTGTTTCAAACTCAAGCATTTTCCCATCCTTGTAAGTAAACAGCGATGTCTGGGTGTTGGGAGTTTCCTGTTCACATTCCGATGGTGAAATACCGTAAAATCCGCCGGCTGACATGATTTTTACCGGGTGTTCATTTTTGTTTAGTCCCCAGCGGGCAATATCGAACTGGTGGGGGCCCTGGTTTCCCGTGTCACCGTTTCCGGTATCCCAGAACCAGTGCCAGTTGTAGTGAACTCTTTTCTCGTTGTAAGGACGATACGGGGCCGGACCCAGCCACATGTCGTAGTTCAAACCTTCAGGAGGATTTCCGTCGGGAGCAATTCCGAATGAATCGCGGGGTTTATAGCAGAGACCTTTCGCCATAAATACTTCTCCGATACCTCCCTCATGCAGAAATTTTATCGCTTCAATAACGTTTGGGATTGACCTGTTCTGACAACCTGTCTGGACCCTTACATTGTATTTTTTTGCCGCTTCAACCATCTTCCTGCCCTCCCAGAGATTGTGACTGGCGGGTTTTTCGGCATAAACATGTTTCCCTGCCTGGCAGGCCCATATTGCACTCAGGGCATGCCAGTGGTTAGGCAAGCCAAATGAAACCGCATCGATATCCTTGTCCTCGAACACCCTGCGCATATCTGATTCTGTCGCGGCTGTTTCACCCGATCGGTCCAGAATCAGCTTCGCCGACTGGGGAAAGAACTGGTTATCAACGTCGCAAATAGTCTTGATACGTACGTTCCGGTTATCCTTCAGGGCGCACCAGCTGCTGATATGGTCGCGGCCCCTGCTCCGCAGTCCGGCAACAGCCATAATTATCCTGTCATTTGATCCTGCCACCTGGTTATAGGATTTTGCGCTGAGGCTCATTCCTCCTATCGCAATCCCGGCTGCACCGGCAGCGGTTGTCTTGATGAAATCTCTTCTGTTGGTCATGTATGTTGGGTTTTAGGTTGCTGGCTTTGCCCGCCATAGCTTTTAGCGGAGGCGGGTTACTGGGTCATTTGTTTGAAAACTTCAAGCTGTTCCTTCATTGCCGCAATACGGTCAGCGGGTTCGGTGCGGGCTTCAAGAAGGACCCAGCCTTTGTAATTCATTCTTTTGAAAAGGTTGAACAGCTCCTGGTAGGGATAATCGCCAACGTTCAGTTCACGAACATGAACCGTGTCTCCGAACCAGTGCTTCACCATGTTGAAGTTCCCTTCAAGGCCGGGAGGAAGGAGATCCTGATCATTGCAGTTCCAGCACATTTTCACATTTGGCTCTGTAACATGGTCAAAGATTGCCTTCATATTCGGCAGCTCCTGTGTGTGATTACCATGGACCTCAACCCTCACCAGTTGCCCGTATTCACGGGCGAATTTGCCAACCTCGTTCAGGGACACGCCAATTTGTTCAAGGGTTTTTTCCTTTGGCAC
>CAYQRF010000167.1:0-3322 GCA_964419775.1 uncultured Rikenellaceae bacterium | reverse complement strand
GCAACCGGAGAAATAACCGAGCTGGAGCCGGGGCACTATGTAAAGGTCAATTCATTCAATATCGACGACAATGCGGTTCAGTGCACCGGGCCGCTGAAAGCTTCATCAGAGTCGCTTACCCATGCGGCAATCTACCTTGCCGATCCGGGAGCCAATGCCGTGATTCATATTCACAGTATCGACCTCTGGAACGAGCTTATCTACAAGGTCCCCACGACAAATCCTTCGATGGAGTACGGAACGACGGGGCTTGCCAAAGATATCTTCAGGCTTTTCACCGATTCGGACGTGATAGAAAAAAGGATCATTGTGATGGCCGGCGACAGGGCAGGGATACTGACTTTCGGACACGACATGGATGAAGCGGTAAACATACTGATGCAATACCTGAGGAAGGAAGCCTGAACGAACGAACGATGAGAATTCAGGCCGGGTCAAGAAACTGACTGAAGAATTTTTTCATGAAAAAAACTAAATTTGTCAAACTAAATTTTTATACGACATGAATCCAAAAATCCTCATCCTCTCAATTCTGCTTGTATCAGCAGGTTTCTCCTGCAAACAGAAGACTGCTCCTCAGGCACCGGAATCACCACAGGCTGAAACCGTTGCACCGACTCCTGATTATCAGAAAATGATAATCGCAAAAGTCTGGATCAAGCCAGGCAAGGAAGCTGACTTCATCAATGCAGCAAAGTCAATAATTGAAAGCTCCAACAAGGAAGAGGGATGCCTCGGATACATGCTGTATCAGGATCCCTATGAAAAGACAAATTTCATTTTTGTTGAGAAGTACAAAAATCAGGCAGCCATCGACTTTCATTTTGCAGCTCCCTATTTCAGCGAGTTCGGAACCCTGATTGGCGACTGGACAAGCAAGCCGACGGATATTAAAATAATAGACATAGCGGCAGAGAACTAAAAAGTCACTGATTTCGCCGGTCTTGCCGGTCGTTATGGTGATGGACAAAAAAGGAACCCGACAGCGTCCTTCCGGAAGGATCGACCAGATACTTGAGGTAATTTCGCAGGACAGGACAAGGACCAACCTGCTGCGGAATCAGGAGCAAAGGGCTATTGCCTGGCTTTTACAATGTATTCCAGAATGGATTACATCAAACATGCTCAGCGGCTTTGCCCTTTTTGGCAGTTTCGTTGTGTTTGCCGGGTTCATGCTTGCAGCATATTTCGACAGGCTGTTCCTGCTCCTGGGGCCCCTGGGCTTTCTGATAAGCTGGTTCGGGGATTCACTCGACGGACGGCTGGCATATTACCGGAACAAGCCCCGCAGAAACTATGGTTTCGTTCTTGATATCACACTCGACTGGACAGGGATAATCCTGATAGGATGCGGATTCATGGTCTATGCCGAAGGTATCTGGGAACTTCTGGGTTATGGATTTGTGGTTATGTACGGATGGGAGATGATCATTGCGCTTATGCGCTTCAGGATCACGGGCAAATATTCGATCGATTCCGGCAAATTCAGTCCAACGGAAGCAAGGATCCTGATCTCTCTCATTATCATCCTTGAAGTTCTTCTTCCGGGTTCAATCAGCTATTCAGCCCTGATCGCAGTCCTTGCACTATTTGCAATTAACGTTGCAGATACGGGCAAGCTTTTGCGGACAGCAGATACGGCCGATAAAAACGAGAAAAAGTAGTATTTCCGGATCAGCGAACCTTTTGAGGCAGAGGTGGAATCTTGTCGATATACATCATCCTGCCCATCGGCAACATGTCATTCGTCGATTTGAATGATCGGAACGGCGATTTTCTCACCACAGCTGCGGATTTCACTCCCCTGATATCGTCCAGACAGGCTTTCAGCATGTCCTCTTCGGGATCTCCCAGCGGCATCAGGTCGACTGCAAATTCCCTGGCCTCTATATCAGGTGGAAGCCCGTTTGTGAAATCACTGAAGTCCTCAGAATTGGCTATTTTGAGAACCACAGGCTGCATGGCCCATTTATGCCTGGGGTTGACTGTACCTGCATTATCGATGTAGTCCTTGATTGTAAAAGAGCCCACATTCTTTCCGTAGGTGCTGGAACCAACCTGTTTTACCGTGATGTAAGGTCTGAGTCCATTGATAAGCATTTCGGAAGCTGAAGCCGTTTCGGAGGAAGTGATTACATATATCTCGCTCAGACCGATTGAGTTTATAGGGGTTGCAGGTGTATTTTCCGTAGCCGCAATGCTGCTCTGGAAATACTCATTGAAATAATTCTGCCCATAATTCGTCAGATAATAGCTGGTAAGCATGTCGTTGAACTGGGTCTTTGCAAAAATCAGGCTGGTATTTGTGGAATGTATCATGCTTGCAAGATAAATGGCTGAATTCACGAAACCGCCCGGATTGTACCTGAGGTCGAGAATCAGCTTGCTTATTCCCTCATCCCTGAAATTTCCCATCACATCATTGAGCGCGATATCGTAGTTTGTGTTAATCCTGATATCGAATGAGTTGCTAAAGCCGTTATATACAAGGTAGCCCACCTTTATCCCGTCGACATCGAGTATTGTGTCGAGATAGATGGGATTTTCCATCAGATCAATTGCCGTAAGCGGCACAGTGCGGCCGTTTGAAACAAAGCCGGTACCGTTATAGTCGGCAAAACCCATAGTGTAGCTAATGCTTGTAAACAGTAGCGACTGGTAATTGTCGTCCGTCAGCTGCTGGTTGTTTATATGAGTGAATATATCGCCGCGTTTCAGTCCTGCAAGTTCGGCGGGCGAATCTTTATACACATATCTTATTATGCCTACAAGCTTGTTGCTGGTTTCGTCGATATAATAAAGCTGGAAATTCATTCCGACCGTCTCCGAGATACCGGCCAGCCAATCGTCGAGTTCGGCATAATCGTCGACAACGAACGAAAATCTGTCGACCTCCTGGTACTTGTAAAGGAGACTGTAAAAGAGATCTTCCGGATCGGCATATTTATTAAGGAAAGCGTTCAGGCTGTCCTCGTTCGACTCATAGATAGACTTTGTGAGTGCCGGGACCTGCTTCTCCCAGAAGTAGTAAGTTGACAGACCGTCGTAGATGAATTTTTTCTCGTCGGAAGCATCTTCGATTACAACAGGAGGCTCGGGATCCTTTTTGCATCCGCCCGGAATCATCAGAACCAGGAGAAAGGCAATATAGAGGAGATTCAGTTTTTTCATTGTCTACAGAGGGCTTTATTGACAGGTTTCAAAATTAATATAAAATTCCAAAACTTTACATATCCCTAATTTTCAGGGCAAAATAATTTCAATACCAAAGGATAATATCAAATTTTGTACCAATAAAATTAAATTCATATCGGCTATATCT
>CAYQRF010000166.1:0-3336 GCA_964419775.1 uncultured Rikenellaceae bacterium | reverse complement strand
GCGGAATACCCACCACAATTTCGGTGCTTAACGTGGCATATTATCCGGGCGAAAAGGGTCCGTACAACTACGACACCGATCCGGGTTCATACTCCGGCGGAATGAATGCCTCCGGATTGCTCAACAATCCGCAGTCAAGGTGGGGGGGCATGATGAGGGAGGTTCTTACAAGCGATTTTGAAACGGCAAACATACAATATATTGAGTTCTGGATGATGGATCCCTTTGTCGAGGATCCGGCTCACCAGGGAGGTGATCTTTTCTTCAACCTCGGGAACATATCGGAAGACATCCTGAAAGACTCGCGCAAGAGCTTTGAAAACGGACTTCCGGGTTCGCCCGAACTTCAGAATGTCGATTCCACGTCGTGGGGCAGGGTTCCGACAGTGCAATCGGTGGTTCATGCCTTTGACAACAATTCCGAGTCGCGAATGTACCAGGACGTTGGGCTCGACGGGCTGAGGAACCAGGATGAACAGGCATTCTTCATGGATTATCTCCAGAGGGCTGAAGCAATTCTGAGTCCTGAAGCCTATACCGATCTGCTTAAGGACCCGTCGAATGATGACTTTCACTATTTCAGGGGTTCCGATTATGATTTGGATCAGCTGGGCATTCTCGAGAGATACAAGAGATACAACGGACAGGATGGCAACTCCCCGACATCGGAAATGTCGTCGGAATCATATCCAACATCCGGATCGACGCTTCCCGACATGGAAGACATTAACCGCGATAACACCCTCAGCGAGACGGAAAGTTATTACCAGTACATGGTAAGCCTGAGGCCTGAAAACATGAAGGTGGGGATGAACTACATCGTCGATGAGATCGAACCGACGGTGACCATGGCCGACGGAACGGAATCGAAGGTGAAATGGTACCAGTTCAAGATACCTGTAACGGAATACCAGAGGAGGGTAGGTGTTATAAGCGATTTCAAGTCGATAAGGTTCATGAGGATGTTCCTTAAGAATTTCAACGATCCCGTTGTGATGCGATTTGCAGAGCTTAACCTGGTGAGGGCTGAATGGAGAAAATACAACATCACATTCATGGAGGGAGGAGAGAGGATAACAATTCCGGAACCTGAGGACGGTACATTTGAGATCAGCTCGGTTAGCATTGAGGATAATGCAGGCAAGACACCGGTCAACTATGTTCTTCCTCCCGGATTCGACAGGGTGGTCGATCCCCAGAATCCCCAGCTCCGGCAGCTCGACGAGCAGTCGATGGTTCTGAAGGTTGTTGATCTGGCCGACGGTGATGCACGTGCCGCATACAGGAATGTAAATCTTGATTTCCGCCAGTATCGCCGCCTCAGGATGGAAGTTCATGCTGAAGCCCTTATCGGCCAGCCCCTTTATGATAATGAGATTACAGCCTTTGTCAGGCTGGGATCGGATTACAAATCGAACTTTTATGAGTATGAGATACCTCTCAGGCTGACGCCTCCCGGCGACGACTATGACAACGACTCGGAGGAGGACAGGGCGATAGTGTGGCCCGAGGGCAACAGGTTCGACATTGACCTGACGGTTTTGCAGGAGGCCAAGAAAGAGAGGAACCGGCAGCTTCAGGAAAGCGGTTCGGTACTTAGCCTCTCCGATGTGTTTGCTTTCAGGGACGATTCAAACAGGGTATATGTCTGCGGAAATCCTAACCTCAGCAATGTGAAGGTTATCATGGTAGGTATACGCAACCCGATAAAGACCAGGAATCCAGCAACTGACAACGGCGATTCAAAATCGGCCGAAGTATGGGTTAATGAATTAAGGCTGAGTGATTTCAGGGAGGACGGAGGCTGGGCTGCAAATGCTCATCTTCAGGCCAGGCTGGCCGATCTAGGTACTATTGACATGGTAGGTCAGGCAAGTACTCCCGGATGGGGAAGCATCGACAAGAAAGTGAACGAAAGGAGCAAGGAAGAGGTTCTCAAGTATGATATATCCTCCACAATGGAACTGGGAAAATTCTTCCCCGAGGAGGCAGGAGTAAGGCTTCCCGTTTATGTGGGTTATTCGGAGACCAGGGTTAAACCACAGTATAATCCGCTCGATCCCGATATCACCCTGAAGGATGCACTCGAGGAGGCTCCCGGCAAGCAGGCCAGGGATTCGATAAAAGCCATATCGGAGGATTATTCCAGGAGGAAGACAATCTCCATAAACAATGCCGGGATTACAAAAAGGGGTGAGAAGCCAAGGCCGTGGGACCTGGCTAACTTCAGCGTCAATTATACATTTAACGAGGTTTACAGGAGTAACACAAAGACAGAGATCGACCTCGAAAGAAACTACAAGGGCGGGATCAACTATAATTATGAAGCCCAGCCTAAGAACATAATGCCGTTTAAGAATGTCAAGTTCCTGAATTCGCCGGTTTTCAGGATAATAAAGGATTTCAATTTCTATCCGTTCCCGAAAAGCATTTCATTCAGGACCGATCTTGCCAGGTATTACAATGAGGTCAAGACCAGGAATATAAACAATCCCAACCTGCTTATAACTCCGACCTTCAGGAAGGATTTTGAATGGACCAGGATGTTTGATGTCAAGTATGATCTCACCCGCCAGCTTAAGATTGATTTCACCTCGACAAACGTGGCGAGGATCGATGAACCGGAGGGAGCAGCTGACCGCCGCAGGTACCAGAGCGATTATGAAAACTGGCGCGACTCCGTGATGACCAACCTGAAGCGTTTTGGCAGGACAACCTCATATAACCATTATATCAATGCAACCTACAACGTTCCCATCAATAAGCTTCCGGGACTGTCGTGGGTAACCGCAAATGCAAGGTTCGGAGCTGACTATTCATGGCTTGCAGGGGCTCTTTATCCCGATTCGATGAACATCAATCTCGGGAATGCAATCAAGAACCGCAACGAACTTACCCTGTCGGGTACGGCCAACCTGGCGAGCCTGTATACCAAGTCGAAGTTCCTCAAGAGTGTCGAGGATAATACAAGGCCGGGAGCTGTCAGGAGGATGCAGACGGAATACAAGACTGTTGTGTTTACAAGGAACAATGTCAACTTCAGGCCGAATGTGATGCGGCCCCTGGTTCACAACCTCAAGACCAAAGATGTAAAGGTGGTGATAACCCGGAAGGATGGCACTGAGCTCAAGGGGAATGTTGAGATAATAAGCGAAAACAGGGTTAATTTTACAACTGATGAAGCTGTCGAAGGCACGCTGGTGACAATCGAGGGAAAGGTTCCCAAAAAGCGCAATCCGATGACTGTAACCGGGGAATACATGTTACGGGCTATAATGGGGATACGATCGGTGAGCATGACCTATACCTCATCCCAGGGCCAGTATCTGCCGGGCT
>CAYQRF010000165.1:0-3406 GCA_964419775.1 uncultured Rikenellaceae bacterium | reverse complement strand
TGTCCTTCCTGTCGATACCGCTCTCTGTTAATTGTTTAACAACACTTTGAACCACCGCATGGCTTGTCGACAGCAACTTGCCGGCAACAGGATTAACCTTCAGTCCTATTTTTTCACCCGGTTTTACAAAGGTGCGCCAGGCCTTTTTAAGATTCTTCTCACCGGTGAGTTCAAGCATCGATTTCTGAAGCATAAGGTAGGCTATCCCTTCTACAGGCACTTCATCAACAACCGATCTGAGATCCTTGACCACCACCACTTTACCCGGAAATTTCCCGGGCATTGATGATTGCTTCCGGGGGGTCTTTCCGGCATCAGCAATGTTTGTGGCTGGCTTCGCATCAGTCTGATTCAGTCCGGATGCCACGACCGATACCGGTTTAATTGCAATAGCTGCAGCTCCGGTACCAAGTATCGTGAAGAACTTCCTGCGGTTTAGTTTATTCAACTTCATATAACTTAAGATTCAATTAATATGCAAATATAGAAATCATCACCGTTATTTGTTTTCGATGAGTGTCTGTTCCTGATGACTTGACCTGAAATCATCCTCGTTGTCTATTTCGGGCGATTCGCTGAGTGATTCCCACCTGAAATCGCGATCGTAGGGATCCAGAGCCTTCTGAGGGTCGAAGATCCTGTTATCGACCATAACAAGTTCGTAAGGAGTGAGGTCAGGCTTATCGGTGAAAAAATCCTGCAACAGGGTGGCAGTGGCGTCGAACTGGTTCAGTGCCGGAATATCACAAATGTTGTAGATGGTTTTCAGGATAGCTCCGAAATTGGAATGTGAATGGGAAACATATCCCCTTTTTATCCACGGACTTACCATCATCAGCAGTGAACGATGGGCATCTATGTGGTCGCGTCCGTCCTGAGCGTCATCTTCAGTGACTATTATAAGCATTTCGGGCCACCAACTACTATGGCTTAATTTCTCAATAACCCTTCCCAGGGCAAGGTCGTTGTCGGCCATATAAGATTCCCTGAAGGGATATCCGTCTTCAATTCTCTCCGATGAACCGTGATCGTTGGGGATTATCATGGTGATGACAGCCGGAAATTCTTCCTTTCCCGACAGCCATTTTTCTTCAAGCTCCTCCTCAAACATGTCAATCCTGAACTGGTCGGGAACACTTGTGTTGTATGTTGCATATTTACGTGAGGTGCGGTCGAATAAAGGCTTGGGCATGGGGAACATAACTCCCATCTTAATTCCCGTGTACTTATGCCACTGCTGTTCATCGGCACCTGAGAACTCGAATCCCTGGCCGAAGTTGAAAAAGCTGACTCCATGTCTCGACAGGTGTTCCCACATACCTCCGGCTTCGTTGTAATCCTCGGGATACACGGCACCAGAGGAACCGGCGACATATTTCCTGCCTGGAGCAGAACTGAATAAATCCCTTGTGATGTCCATAGAGCTGTTTATCTCGACCCATTCGTTGGGATAGGTTCCCACCATCCATCTGTGACCGTGGACCGATGCGTCGGAGTCGCAGTAGAAATTGTCGCTTACTGCAAATTCACTGGCAAGTTTCTGATGATTGGGCATAACGTTGACGTTGTTAACCAGACGAGTTCTGTCCCTGCTTGCCACATTGACATTCAGGCCGTATCTTGCCAGGGAAGAATCGGCTTCGGCATTGGCAAGCTCTCCGTATACTTCGTCAAAGGTCCTGTTCTCCTTTGTAATATATACTATATGCCTGATCGGGCTTTTTCTTATTCCGGCAACGGGAGGCAGGGGATTACCCGGATCGTCCTTTACAGGGATCTCCCTGAAAGTATTGTCCACAACCTGCCTGGTAGCAAGATCAAGGTTTATCTGTCCGAGGTCAATTTTCTCAAAGGTACCCTTCATGATATCGCCAACATAGGTGCCAGCAGAAGTAGGGACAAAGTTAAGCCCGCCGTTCGGGCCCGATCCCAGTCCGCGTGCTGTAACAACATAAAGAGTCCTGTCGTCGGGAGAGATCCGGAGCTTGGTCGGGAACCATCCGGTGGGGATATATCCTAAAACGTTCAGACTCACGGCATCAACCACACAAATGGCGTTGAGTCCGCTCAGAGCCACATAAAGCCTTGATTCGTCGTTGCTGAGTTCAATTCCGAAAGGTATCATTCCCCTGAATGAATCAATACGGGGATCAATATTGAGTTTGACATTTGAGATCACCTTGCCTGTCACCGGATTCAACACCGAGATGTTATCGTTGGTGGCATTGCTGACGAAGACCCGGTTCCGGCCGGCAGCAATTGAATTAGGGCTTGACCCGCCTACAATTTCTAGGCCTTCGACCCTCTCCCCCATCCTGTAGCCTGTCTTTTCCATTGAGATTACCTTGTTGCTGTCGAGACTTACAGTCCACACTGACACAGCTTCCGGAACATCCGGACTGCCAAGCCCGGGAATCAGTCGGCCTTCGGCCTCTGTCCCCTGTTCTGCTTCCTCTGATGGTAACCCGTAAGGAGGAAAATCCAGTCCGGCCTCTTCGAGATTTTTTTCTGTCAGTCCGGGTGCAAGGGGATAATCGAATATTCCCGTATTGGCTACATAGGCGAATTTCCCGTCAGGAGAAATATCTATCCCAAGAGGAAAACGTCCGACAGGTATTGAGTGAAGCACTGTTTTCCGTTCAGGATCAAGGACCACCATCCTGAAATTGAACTGATCGAGGGCGTAAAGTCGCTTTTCATCCTCCGACAATACAATATCACCGACAAGGCTGCCGCTCCAGTCCTTCCCGCCTGATTTCCCGTTAAGCGAAATTCTGCCGGAGCTTTCATTCGATTCAAGGTTCATTATTATTATATCCCCGCTGTCGCCTCCGCTCAGGTATGCTGTAAGGTTATCCCCTGTAATGGCGGCACCCATGTATGATCCCTTATCACTGAAGGGGGCGGACACCTCAGTTGTACTGTTATCAGCAGTATTTACGAGGGTTAGCTGGTTGTTATGGACTGAAAGGGCCATGGTTCCGTCAGGCGAAAGAGTCAGGCCGAAGGGGTCGGGCGCAATCCGGACGAATCTGCCATAGGGTTTAACGATTCTGCCGCTGGGGATTATGCTTTCGCCCGCAGTGTCGATGGTGCAGTAGAGGTTCATCCCGGGTACCTGAAGAGTTGAAATCGTTTGCTTTTTATCACAGGAAACAAGAAGCAATATTAAAATAAGCGGAAGTATTTTCTTCATGGGATTAAAGTTCTATGGATTCAATCACTCAAAGTTATGCAGTTTTTCGGTTAAGGTAATTGAAGTAAAATTTTTCTGTTAGGAATTCTTGATTAAATTTGCACAATTATTCGGGGTGTGGCGCAGTTGGCTAGCGCACTTGCATGGGGTGCAAGGGGTCGTCCGTTCAAGTCGGATCACCCCGACAAAGAAGAGAGGGGCAGGATTATC
>CAYQRF010000164.1:0-3413 GCA_964419775.1 uncultured Rikenellaceae bacterium | reverse complement strand
TATGGAAATAAGGATGTTTCATGAACCTGTTGTTTACGAAAAAGAACTGTTCGCCATAGGTTCTTCGTGCATTCTCAGGTTTCCCTATGAAACCGTTAATGGTTATAAGTGTGGTGTTGGTGTCGAGTGTGATGAGATCGTTGTTAATCTGTCGTCCGAACACACCGATGATCCTTTGCCGTGAGTTTCCCTGCGGAAGATTGTAGATCTCGCTGTCGTTGTTGATCAGTGAGAACCTGATTCCGGGGTGTGCGATAACAATTTTCTGGAACTCGTTGATGATATGCCTCATTTCGGTGTTATCCGATTTGAGGAATTTTCTCCTGGCAGGGATATTGAAAAACAGGTTCTTGACCGAGAAGTTCGATCCGGCCGCACAGCTGCACGGTTCCTGGGCCTCGACTTTCGATCCGTTTATTACAAGCAGGGTGCCCGATTCATCCTCTTCTCTTTTTGTGCGAAGCTCAACCATCGCAACTGCTGCAATCGAGGCCAGCGCTTCTCCCCTGAAACCTTTTGTTGTTATTGCGAAAAGATCGTGGGCTGTGGTTATTTTTGATGTGGCATGTCTTTCAAAAGCCAGCCGTGCATCAGTCTCCGACATACCGGTTCCGTTGTCGATCACCTGGATCAGCGTTCTGCCTGAGTCCTTGATTATAACATCAATGTTCCGGGCCCCCGAATCGACTGAATTCTCCATCAGCTCCTTCACCACCGATGCGGGTCTCTGGATCACTTCTCCTGCGGCAATCTGATTTGCAACCGAATCGGGCAACAGCTTGATAATGTCGGGCATCGAAAAGAAAAATCTTCTAACTGTGATTACTGATATGCAAGCAAAACAGGCTCCGCCGGTGAATTTTCATCCCCGGGTCTAACCTGATGCAAATATAGTATATTTGCAATATTGCATTCTCACAGGGGAATTCACATTATCAATGATGAGCTTTTATTATTTTTGTAACTGATGCCCGGCATCTCATTAATTTTGCTATGAAGAAACTGTACTTCCCTGCCGCCCTTATTCTTCTGCTACTGCTTCCGGATTGTAAAAGGAAACAGGATGCAGACACCCTGAAAGTCATGACTTTCAACATCAGGTACGATAATCCGCGCGACAGCATCAACGCATGGCCCAACAGGGCTTCGTTCCTTTGCAGGTTCCTGAACGATGAGGAACCCGACCTTATAGGAATGCAGGAGGTGCTGAATCACCAGTATCAATATATTGATTCGGTTCTCACCGGCTACAGCTCAGTGGGAGTTGGACGGAGCGACGGAGCAAAACAGGGAGAGATGAATCCTGTTTTCTTCAGGAAGGACAGGTTTGACCTCATAAGGTCGAAGACCTTCTGGCTTTCCGATTCTCCGTCGATGGCCGGAACACAGGCATGGGGGGCCAATCTGCCCCGGATCGTGACATGGGTGGAGCTTTCGGAAAAAACCTCTTCAAAACACTTCTATTTCTTTAATACGCATTTTGCACACGATTCCGACTCAGCCAGGATCATGAGTTCGGGCTTGCTCCTTAACAAGGTCGACAGCATTACGGCCGATTTCCCTTTCGTGATTACAGGCGACTTCAACATGCGCATCTCAAGCAAGGGTTATGAGATACTTACAGGACCTTTCGAAAGTGTTCCCCTTCTTTCAGATACATATGCCGTTACTGAAAAAAGACCAACCGGACCGGCTTACACCTTCAACGGGTTTTCCGACAGCATCTCATCGGGCAGGATCGACTATATCTTTGTACGCAACGGGATGAAAGTTCTGGATCACAGGACCTTCATAGAAAAGGATCACGGGATTTATATTTCGGACCACTGGCCTGTAATGGCAAGCTTATCTCTAAAGTGATTAACCCCCTTTCCCGTTTCCCCCAGGGGGGAAAAGCTTGCTGCTCCGTCCCCCTTGGGGGAAGGTTGAGAAGGGGGTTTTAGTTATCAAAAACTGATAATTTCGCAAATCTTTGCAGACAGTCAATTAATATTTTTTATTTTTAACAAGGAATAAAGAATAAAAACATGAGAACAGAAGGAAGACGCACAAGCGACAATGTAGAAGACCGCAGAGGTATGAGTTCCGGGGGCAAAATGGCTGTGGGAGGAGGACTGGGGGCAGTTGTTATTGCCCTGATAGTACTTCTTATGGGCGGAGACCCATCCTCAATACTTAATACAACCTCTTCGGCACCAACAGAATCAGGTGAATTCACTTCAACTCCCGAAGAGGAGGAGATGGTGAACTTTGTCAGTGTTGTCCTTGCCGGGACAGAAGATGTCTGGGGCAGGATATTTCAGCAGTCAAACATGACCTATCAGCCTCCGGTGCTTGTCCTTTTCAGGGACCAGGTGCAATCAGCCTGCGGTTTTGCAACCTCGGCAAGCGGACCCTTTTATTGCCCGGGCGATCATAAGGTATATGTCGACCTGGCGTTTTTCGACGACCTGAAAGCCAATCTTGGAGTAAACGGCGATTTTGCCATTGCCTATGTGCTCGCACATGAGGTCGGACATCATGTCCAGAACCTCCTTGGAATACTCGGCGACGTTAATAACCAGAGGTCAAGAATGAGCGAGGTGAATGCAAACCGGCTCCTGGTACGGCTTGAGCTGCAGGCCGATTTCCTGGCCGGCATGTGGGCTCATTATGACCAGAAAATGTTCAACTCGCTTGAAGCAGGCGATATCGAAGAAGCTATGAACGCAGCTGCCTCGGTCGGCGATGACGTACTCATGAAAAAATACCAGGGCAGGGTAGTCCCCGATGCCTTCACCCATGGCACTGCTGCCCAGAGAAAGGACTGGTTCCGCAGAGGCTACACATCCGGTGACTTCGACCAGGGCGACACATTCAACGCTAATATCAACTGAAAATATTCAATTAGACATTAATTGTCATGTGTTTGAAAGAACCCCCTTTAGGGGGCTTAATCTTTATACACATCTTTTTATAAAATTGAATTAGTTCATCCCAATTTTACGTTCTACCCCCCGGCCCCCCTAAAGGGGGGTTAAAGAACTAATAATATGCAACATATCAATCTGTGGTGATCCATAAGCTAATGGACTACTGATTTCGGATTGAAAGCTTATGCAGGGCTATTTATATAATTTGACTAACCCTTATATGTAATTGTAATTCAGTAGACTAAGGCCCCCCTTTAGGGGTCCCGAAAGCTTTCGGGAGGGGGGTAAACAGAAAGGGAAACCTTACAATAATTCTAACCTGCAAAAAAGATGTGTACAAAGATTAGTTAGGGGGCAGGGGGTAAAAATTGTGATAATAACAATCCCTCGATATTAAAAAAAATCCTGAATCCTGCTTATTTGACTCTGACGACAATAGATCCAGCAATTTTGAGCGCTGTTGTCAGGGAACTCAGATCGGTGAACAGCTCTCCCGTTTTA
>CAYQRF010000163.1:0-3429 GCA_964419775.1 uncultured Rikenellaceae bacterium | reverse complement strand
GATAAGAACAATAAAAGGCAATTTAATAACCAGTAAAAGCAAAAACTCTTAAGATCCCCGGAGGGTATATGGTTATTCCAGCATTCTGGCAGAGGCTTCGTCAGCCCATCTTATCAAAGCCGAAATCTCTTCAGGATTCAACTTTGCATCCCTGTGGATCAGCAGATATGACTTAAGCGGCATTTTACCCGACCCCACTTCATCCTTAATATCTTCCAGCAATCCAATTTTTTCACGGTTGCTGTAAGCTTCCCATTCGGAAAAGTTCAGGTGTGACTTCCCTTCACGGATATGGTTTGCAAGCAACCATGAGGAAGGAGCCAGCTTTGAATACCATGGAAACTGAACCTGGTTTGAATGACAGTCAAAACAGGATTTTTTTATCTGGTCCTTAACAGGTCCGGATACAAGGTTACTGTTAGCAATGCTGTTTTTATCCTCAGGAATATTTTCAGGAATTCCTGACGGGATAAACTGTATGGCAATGAACACCACTGCCAGAGCGATCAATATTTTTTTAACTGCTTTCATCAGTCAATTTAAATATGGAATGACTAAAACCTCAATTCAGCAGGCTGTCGGCCCTGGATTCAGCCCACGACTGGAGAATCTGTTTTTCCAGGGGCAAAAGCCTCATTTCCGGATACTCCTTAATAACTCCCGCCGGTGGCATTTTGTTTTTTTTCAGTACCCCTATGATATCATCAAGGGTCGCAACGAGCTTGCCCTTCTGGAGATTTGGCAGACTATCCCACAGAAGGGCATTTTTTGCATCCCGCGACTTGCCATTCGCACTATGGCATTCGTAGCATTTTCCATCAATTACTTTTTTTACTTCGGCGGGGTACATCGTTCCGCTCTTCTGTCTGCTTTGGTTAACCGGTGAACTCTGGATAAACAAAAACCCAATAATTATCACCGACAGAACAATGGATATTGAAATTTTCATGACTTAAGGAATTTATACAAATATAAACAAAACGTTAAATCGGTGATATTGAGCTACTGCTTAAGGAGCAGCGTTTTTGTCAAACAGATAAAATGACACATCTGAAAACTTCTTTGAACCTTTTTGAAACCATATTGTTAATATGTGTTAAAAATACGTTTCGAATTCTTTGTGTAACCGGAAAACCACACCAAAACCGGGGCAGAACTGAAAAGCCATACGAGTAAGAATTAATTAAATCTTTAATCATGAAAAAACCTGGCAGAGGACTTATGCTGTTTCTGGCAGCCGGAGTATTTGCTTTTTTTCAGGCTTGTCAGAAAGATGACGGATTTTTATCAGAATCCGGTGTTGATCTCAAAAAGGAACGGGCGGTTGTTAACAACGCCAATCCTGAACGAACCTTCTACAGCAGTGCCCGGCACATAGGCAACGGCCGTGCACAGGCATGGGTAACTGAAAACCGCGATGGTGAGCCAACTTCGGTCGGGCTTTCCATCTCTGCAGAGGCACTGAACAACCTTCCGGAGGAGATGACGGGAGTGGTTATGGAGCTTCCAAAGAAATGGGGGAAGAACTTCTATACTTTTGTGATGCTGGACTGGAATCCCCAGGGGCATGAACCTCCTGGCATCTACGATCTGCCTCATTTTGATGTCCACTTTTACATCATTCCGGACGAGGAGCGTCTTGCGATGCTTCCTGATAAAGTGGCTGAATTTGAAAATCTTCCCTCTGATGAATATGTACCGGAAAGGTATTTCCGTGGTCCGGGATTCGTTCCGCAGATGGGAGTGCACTGGCTTGATGGCGCATCTCCCGAACTGGGTGGCGCCACATTTACCAAAACATTCATCTGGGGTTCGTATGACGGAGAATTTGTATTCTGGGAGCCTATGATGACTCGTGATTACCTGCTTACCCGTCCGCAGGAAGTGATTGATTTACCTCAGCCGGCTGCATTCAAGAGGGATGGCTGGTATGCAACCAGGTATGAGATCTCATACTCAAGGACCGGGAATGAGTACATAATTGCCCTGCGAGACCTGCAGTTCCACGAGGGTCAGTAACCTATTCCTTGGCCGTTCTCAGGCATTTTATTAAGCACCCGGGGCACAGGATACCCCGGGTGCTTAACTCTAAGTTCTGTAATTAACCCTTCACTAATCTCTGAAAGAATAATTAACCTGTCTAAAACATAAATAAATGATAAAGCTGATTTTTGTGGGAGCTCTTTTGCTCTCAGCAAATCTCCTGTTTGGCCAAAACCCTGAAGTTTATAAACTCAGATTGTCCTATTCGCTTCTGGATGTTCCGCAGAACCTGAATTCTGCCGGCAGATATCCGTCCATGATGCAATCCGCTGAATTGACTTCGAGTCTTTATGATTTAAGTTTCCTGGGTATTGATGCGGCCGGGAATGCCATTATTAAAAACCGGAATAATACGGTTGGAGGCAAAATAGCAAATACCGGGCTAAAATACCTCCTGGGATTTGGTTTCAGCTATTATGGAAGCGAACTTCCCATTCCCCTGGGCGTGTTTACTCATGAAGAATTTCACCGGTCGGTGCTTGGGGTCAATGATATTTCATCTAAAAACGGCAACTGGATAGTCAATCGCTGGGACGGAACAGTATATGGATTGTCCGATGAGGTTTTGAGCGGACTCAAGGTGAACAGCATTAATGACTTATTGTACTCATATGTCAGTGGAGTTCAGTCTGAGAGCTTCACCACCCAGGTAAATGTAATTGAAGATTTTTTCCACCCCCGGACTTTTTACAAGAACCCCCTGTATCTGTACAATGCCTATTACGTCTGGGATTATTTTAAATTTTCAGCAAGTTCACTCAGCGATTCAGTGAAAGTAATTGCGCCTCAGCATGAAGATGTGAATCCGGTTTACCGCGATTTTGCAGGAGCCGACCTGACAGCCTGGATATATGACATGTTCAGTCCGGAAACCCCATATACCGACCGGGATTTATTTCCTGACGGGGAAGGAGTTAACAGAAGGATTGGCTTTAGTGACCTGACCCCTGAAGGTCAGGATTACCTGAAAAAACAAAAGCAGCTTTCAATGTTGAATTTTGTAAATCCGGCCATCTTTCTCATCAACAGGATAAGAGTCAGTCCTGATTTTCAGTTTTTAGCTTTTATGCAATACAGCCCAGTTCATTTTGGGAACGATATTGCGATTTATGTTCCTTTTCAGATAAAATCACTGAATCAGCTAATTGTAATTCATAATTATAATAACAAGGACAACTATTTCCCCGGATTTCAGTATGGCATTTACAATGTCGCTCCATTCCTCAACAAAAAAATAGAACTTGGAGGAACTCTGAGTCTTTGGAGCCAACCCGAAAACCAGGGATTTTTCGATGAGTCAGGAAAATTCGGCGGAGCCCTTGAAATAAAGTCTGATTACCATATCGGGAGAAGTCTTTCAGTGAATATTACTGCAGGTTATAAAAC
>CAYQRF010000162.1:0-3444 GCA_964419775.1 uncultured Rikenellaceae bacterium | reverse complement strand
GATCAATACTCCTTAACACTTCAAACAAAAGTGAAGCGGCCGTCGGCTACGGGACGCTCTACGGCGACATGGCCGGAGGTATTTCAGTCATCGGCGATGTCTATAAAACAGATGTCTACAGGCTCGCCAGGGAAATTAACCGCGAAAGGGAAATAATTCCTGTTAAAATAATAACAAAGCCTCCTTCAGCGGAACTCAGGCCCGATCAGCTCGACACCGACTCGCTGCCCGAATACGGCATACTGGATTCTATTCTTTATCAGTATATCGAACAGCAAAAACCGGCAGACGAGATTGTCCTTGACGGTTACGAAAGATCCGTGGTCGACAGGGTGCTCAGGCTTATCAACTACAATGAATACAAAAGATACCAGGCCCCTCCCGTGTTGAGAATTTCATCAAAATCGTTCGGCGACGGAAGAAAAATGCCGATTGTAGCTAAATACTGAAAGGCCGGTGAAGGCATAGGGGACCAATCCGTAAAGGATTCGAATGCGACTCTCAAGTATCTGTAAGTGAATCTGTTAAAAAATGTTAATTTAGGTATCACCGGATTCTTTTATTATATTTGAAGGCAATTTCAACCATTCCCTAATTATGCAATACAGGAATCCGTACATTGAAATCTGTATCGAGGGACCTTTCTCGGTATTCAGGGGAATAAGCACTGCCGACAAGGAATTGCTCGATCAGCACCACAGCGTGGCCGACTTCAGGAAAGGAAGGGTTATTGTAAAAGCTGAAACCAAGCCAAGGGGTGTCGTGTGCCTTGCCTCAGGAAAGGCCAAGACATCCAGAATCGGGGCAGGGAACAGGGAACAGATAGTCAGGCTTCAGAAGCCGCAGAATTTTCTGTGCTACAGGTCGCTTTTTTCCGACACCCATTTCCCTTTCAACGTAACTGCTCTTGAAAATTCGACCGTAGTGATTTTCGAGAGGGTCACACTGTCGAAAATTATCAGGCAGAATGCAGATATGGCCGTAAGGTTCATGAAAATGATCTCGGAAGATCTCGATCTGGCAAATAACAGGCTTATCTCACTCACGCAGAAACATGTAAGGGGAAGAGTCGCTGAATCTATCCTTCTTTTGAGAGATGTTTACGGCACCGAGGCTGATGGCATGACTATCAGGGCTCTTCTGTCGAGGGACGACCTTGCTCACCTTTCAAACATGACCACTTCGAATGCAATACGCACTCTTGCCAGTCTTATCTCAGAAGGACTTGTTCAGGTCGAAGGAAGAAAGATAAAAATCACCGATCTCACGAGGCTGGCAGCGATAAGCGAATCAGGACAATAATCCGCATCTACTCCCTGTAAAACACTCTTTTCACCCTGGCCGGGATTGATGTAAGAATTTCGTAGGGTATTGTTTCGCAAAGCCCTGCAATTTCGCTGATTGGCATATTAGGACCGAATATTTCGGCATCATCTCCTTCCAGAGCGCCTGCCCCGGTAACGTCGGCCAAGCACATGTCCATGCATATATTGCCGACCAGCGGGACTCTCCTGCCCCTGACGAACAGGGACCCTTTGCCGTTTCCAAGGATCCTTCTGAGCCCGTCGGCATATCCGACAGGAAGTATGGCTATCAGGCGCTCCTTGTCGGATATATCCCTGCATCCGTATCCGACAGGCTCGCCGGCCGGCACTTTCTTCACCTGCAGTATCCTCGTCTTGAAGCGACTTACCGGCCTGAGGTTAATTCCCTTCCATGAACCGACACCGTAGATCCCGATTCCCGGTCTCACCATATCGAACTGATACTGCGGAAATCTTATTATCCCTGAGGTATTCAGGATGTGTCTCAGGAAGGGGTAGCCGGTTGCCTCCCTGATAATATCAGATGCTGCAGTGAAGCGTTCAATCTGCCGGAGTGTGAATTCATCAAAGGAAGGGTCCTCACTGGCTGCAAGATGAGAGAAAACCGACATCACTTTCAGGCTGCTCAGCCCCCTGATCCTTAAAGCCAGTTCACCGAGTTCATCAGGCATGAATCCCAGCCTGTGCATTCCGGTGTCGATTTTAAGGTGAACCGGATAATCCTGAAGGCCGCTGCGGGCAGCAGCTTCGGCAAACCGGCCAAGAGAGGAAAAACTGTAAATTTCAGGTTCAAGGTTGTTTTCAAGCATAATCTCCACCGATGAGACATCCGGATTCATAACAATAATCGGAAGCCTGACACCGGATTTGCGGAGTTCAAGACCCTCATCAGCGTAAGCAACGCCTAGACAGCTAATACGATGGAACTCGAGAAGCGAGGCAATCTCGGCGCCTCCCGAACCGTAACCGAAAGCCTTGACCATGGCCATGATCCGGGTTTCGGGATGAAGAAACCTGCGGAACTCGTTTATATTGTGCGAAATGGCATCGAGATTTATTTCGAGCACTGTAATGTGGACCTGCTGCTCCAGAAGCCTGGCGATCTTTTCAAACTCAAACTTTCGTGCTCCCTTGAGAAGAATGACTTCGTTTCTGAAGTTTTTCGGATTAAAGCTTTCGATAAAATTCGCAGTCGAGTAATAAAACCTTGCATCATCATCAAATGAAGAGCTGTTCCTCATAAGAGCATCCCCTATCCCGATGAACTTGTCTATTCCGGTCTTCCTGACAAGTTCGGCAACCCCGGCATAAAGCTCCTTCTCCTCACGGCCGCTCTGGATGAAATCGGAAAGGATCAGAGTCGTTTTTGTATTATTCTGTGACCTGAGGAAGTCGAGAGCCATCTTCAGCGATCCCGGGTCGGAGTTATAATAGTCTTCTATAAGATGGCAGTTATTGATCCCGCTCTTCATCTCCATCCTCATCGCCACCGACATCAGTCCGGCCAGTCCGGTTTTAATATCGGCGGGATCCATCCCCGTTACAAGACACACGCATGCAGCAGTAATTGCATTCTCGACAGATGCCCGGTCGATAAACGGGATTACATATTCTTCGGCTCTCCCGTCGTATTTCATTTCCAGACCGGTATAGCCGCTTTTACTCTTCTTCTTCCTGACGAAGACCCTTGCTTCAGTGTCGTCAAGAGACCAGTCGACCAGGTTAATTGAATTGAGATAGCTGTCGCCCAGGATCATCCTTCGAACAAGGGAGTGGTCCCTGCAGTAAACCACGGTTGAAGCGCCGGCGAACAGCTTCAGCTTTTCGGCTGCCTTTGCCTCATAACCTTTAAAATTCTCACTGTGCGCATCCCCAATATTGGTTATAACACCGATGTCGGGCCTGATAACCTTCCGGAGTTTCTCCATCTCGCCCGGGAAGGAGATACCTGCCTCGAAGATCCCGAATCTGAATTTTTCATTGAGCCTCCAGACGGAAAGCGGCACACCGATCTGGGAATTGTAACTCCTTGGGCTCCTGATGACAGGAAATTTTCTCCCGAGCAGGTCGCCAAGCCACTCCTTTACTATTGTTTTGCCGGCGCTTCCTGTTACAGCGA
>CAYQRF010000161.1:0-3543 GCA_964419775.1 uncultured Rikenellaceae bacterium | reverse complement strand
ACAGGTACAAAATAGCCGGCGGTGATTTCTCAAACGCGGGGACCATTGCGAGTTCAGTCAAAAAGATCCTCCGGCAGCTGAATATTGATCATGCTGTTTCAAAAAGGATTGTCATCGCTCTTTACGAAGCTGAGGTAAACGTTGTAGCACACGCATATTCAGGAACCGTGGAGATTGTTATCGACAACGAAAAGCTAAAGGTGACCATTGTCGACCAGGGACCGGGGATTCCCGATATCCCGAAAGCAATGGAAGAAGGTTTCTCAACGGCTACTCCCCAGGTAAGGGAAATGGGGTTCGGTGCCGGAATGGGGCTTTCAAACATGAAAAGAAACTGTGACATTTTAAATATTACAAGCGAACCGGGAGCCGGAACTTTTGTGGAAATGATCACTTATTTGAAATCGGATGCCAGATAAAAAGCAACATACTGAATTCCACCATGCTCTCAAGGTAAACGAAGCAGACTGCATCGGCTGTACTCACTGCATGACTGTCTGCCCCACAAGGGCAATCAGGGTGAGGAACGGCAAGGCAAGAATAATAGCCAACAGATGCGTCGATTGCGGCGAATGCTACAAGGCATGTCCGGTTTCTGCAATTGAAGTCGAACAGGATGACCTGCAGATGATCTTCAGATTTGAGGCCAGGGTAATCCTTATTCCAAGCATCCTTATCGGGCAATTCTCACATAAGATCCCCGCATCTTCCATCTACTCGGCCCTTAGGGAAATAGGCTTCACTCACGTGTTCCAGGTTGAGAATACCGTGGATATGGTTCTCGATGCATACTCTGAATACAGGCAGAAGACTGAAATCCGTCCTCTTATTTCGTCTTTCTGTCCCGCCATCGTCCGTCTCATCCAGGTGAGGTTCCCCTCCCTGGTCGATAATATAATAAGGGTAAATCCTCCGATCGACATGTCGGCCCTTTACTACCTTGAACAGCTTAAGGCTTCCGGAATACCCGGGAAAAACATCGGTTTATTCTATGCAACCCCATGTGCTGCAAAAATAGCCGCTATCAAGAGTCCTGTCGGCGACACCAGATCAATAATCACAGGGGTCATAAACATGGACTTCCTGTATAACAAAATACAGAAATACCTGCAAACGCCATCTCCCGATGCAGGCATGCCCGTTACTGACGATCTTCTCAATTCGCGCGGTGTGCTCTGGAGCCTTACGCGCGGCGAGGCTGTTCACTGCGAGAAGAGAGCCCTGGCCGTCGACGGCATCAGGAACGTGACTGAAATACTTGAGAACGTAGAAAATGATAAGCTGGGCAGCGTTGAGTTCCTTGAACTTAGGGCATGCGATGAAAGCTGCGCCGGCGGAATACTTATGACGGGGAACAGGTTCCTTACCGTGGAACGACTGAAAAAGCTCTCAGCCGACTATGCCAATGAGGAAAAGGATCAGCCAAACAAACTGACCGACCGCTTCATCAATATCAGGGAACACAGCACCCTTGGCTGCATTGAACCGAGGAATATCGAAAAACTCGATGAGGACATGTCGGTTGCAATGAAAAAGATGGCAAGGAAAAGAAGGATGATGTGCTTCCTTCCCGGCTTTGACTGTGGCGCCTGCGGCGCTCCCGACTGCCAGACCCTGGCTGAAGACATCGTTCAGGGCCGGGCACAGATATCACACTGCGTTTTCCTTCAGCAGCAGCTGGTTAACCAGAACCTGCTAAGCCATGAGAAGGCATACAAAATCACAGGGGAGATCTGGGGAAACGAAAGACTTGAAAAGAATTGTAATAAAATAGGTGCAGAAGATGAAAATTACTGATGTAATACGCGAATTGAACCTGAAGGTCGTTTCCGGAAACGAAGGACTTGAAAATGAAGTTACCGGAGGCTATGTATCCGACCTGCTGAGCGATGTCATCGGGAACGCCCGGGAAGGAAATGTCTGGATCACCCTCCAGGCCCATCACAATATTGTGGCAGTGGCTTCGCTTAAGGATATTTCTGCCATCATAATCGTAAGGGGAGTAGTTCCTGATGATGAAACAATTAAAAAAAGCAACCAGGAAAACATTCCTGTTCTGTCGGCCGAAGAAGATACTTTCACCGTTGCCGGCAAGCTGTTTAACATGATAGGAAAAAAATGAAAACCTACCGGGCCGACCTGCATATTCACACCATCCTGTCCCCATGCGGCGATCTGAGCATGAGCCCGGCTAATATTGTATCCGAAGCACTAAGGAAAAAACTCGATATCATCGGAATCACCGACCATAACAGTACCAGGCAGTCACACCTTGTAGGCAGACTTGGTTCTCAGCACGGATTATTCGTCCTCCGGGGCGCTGAGGTCACTACAAGGGAAGAGGTTCATTGCCTGGCCTTCTTTGACAGCACAAGGAAGCTTGAAGAATTCCAAAACTACCTCGACGAAAACATCCCCTCATATAGCAACGATCCGCTCATTTTCGGCGATCAGATTGTCGTAAATGAAAAGGAAGAAATAATATACACTGAAGAGAAACTGCTTATTAACGCGACAAGAATTTCAATAGAGGAGCTTGAAGCTTATATCCATGACCATGGAGGCCTTTTCATCCCGGCTCATGTCGACAGGATGAAAAACAGCATCTACAGCCAGCTCGGATTCTTACCCGACAACCTTAATGCTGATGCCCTCGAGATTTCAAGAAGGAGTACTCCGGAGTCATTCAGCCGGATACATCCTGAAATAAATGCGTACCCCCTGCTCACTGATTCGGATGCTCATTACCCCGATCAGATCGGCATTGTTTACAACTGCTTCGAAATGGAGAAGCTGTGTTTTGATGAAGTGAAGATGGCAATCGCCGGAACCGACGGAAGAAAAATTACCGGCAAATGCTGACACTGGCTTTAAATATTCTCGATATCGTCCAGAATTCCATCAGGGCAAAAGCTTCTGAGATAGATATAAAAGTTGTGGAGTCTGTAGAAAAGGATATACTTGAGATCAGGATAACTGACAACGGGACTGGTATGCCGGAAGAACTGCTGTCGAAGGTAACCGACCCGTTCGTGACAACCCGGACCACCAGAAAAATCGGACTGGGCCTGCCCCTTCTGAAATATCAGGCAAATCTTGCAGGAGGCGATCTGTCAATTGATTCAAAGGAAGGTAAAGGCACAACGGTATCCGTAACTCTTTCACTCGGGCATATCGATCGCCAGCCGATGGGAGATATTGCAGGAGTAATGACAATTCTCATGGCTGCCAATCCGGAAATTAGTTTCCTTTACGGCCACAAAACCGATAAAGGCGAGTACAGATTTTCCTCGAAGGAAACCCTGGAATACCTCGGAATCGATAATTTTAACGACAGTCACCTTTTATCTGACATAAAGGAAATGCTCATTGAAAACCTGAAAGATATTGGCGCATCTGATATAAACTGAATTAATTATTGCAAACAATATAACCAGAACATGATATTTTGAATAAATTTAATGAGAATATCTGTCCTGAAATAACAAATGAACTTAACTAAATTATAGGAAGCATGTCACAAATCAAGTCGCTTGCGGATCT
>CAYQRF010000160.1:0-3567 GCA_964419775.1 uncultured Rikenellaceae bacterium | reverse complement strand
AAGGTTGTCTGAGGTTTATTATCTTTGCAGGCCAATCATTGAGGGAATATGGCTAAAAACGAAAAAAAGAGAAAAAGCTGGCGCGATAAGTTCAAGTTTGCCGTAACCAACGATACCACATTCGAAGAGGTATGGAGGATTAGGCTGACAAGGTACAACTCGTTCCTGATGATTTTCTTTGTAGTCTTTTTTATAGTTGGCTCAACAGCATCGCTGATAGCCTTCACAAATATCAGGGAATTCATTCCGGGCTACCCCGATGTGACTATGCGACGGGATATTCTTCTGAATGCAATAAGGCTTGACTCACTTGAAAGGGAACTCGCTATCAGGGACCGCTATTTTGCAAACCTTACCGCCATTATTGCCGGAGACAGACCTGCAAGCTCAGTTGCATTACGGGATACCACAATGAACTACAACAGCATCTCTTTCCGTACTTCGCCCGAAGATTCGGCTCTGAGGGAACAGATTGAAACAGAGGGCAGGTATAATATTTCCCAGGGTCAGTCCCTGCCGGCGGCCGAGACAAGTCTTGCCAGCCTTCACTTCTTTCCTCCTGTCAGGGGAATAGTATCCGGTAAGTTCGATCCTTCACTCAGACATTACGGAACCGACATAGTCACGAAACCCAAATCACAGGTCGACGCCGCGCTTGCCGGTACGGTAATATTTACCGGATGGACGAGGGAAACCGGATATGTGATAGAAATTCAGCACGCAAACAATATTGTATCGGTTTACAAGCATAATGCCTCGCTGCTGAAGGAGACAGGCGATCTGGTACGAACAGGTGAAGCCATTGCGATCGTAGGCAACTCGGGCGAAATATATACATCCGGACCCCATCTTCATTTTGAGATCTGGTACAAGGGAAGCCCCCTGGATCCGGAGAAATACGTCATCTTCTAAAAGCAGGGGTTTTTATGCCAAAGAAAATTGCCTTACTCGGATCGACAGGCTCGATCGGCACCCAGACACTGGATGTTATTTCCAGGTATCCCGGGGAGTTTTCGGTTGAGGTACTGACTGCCGGCAGCAACATAAAGCTTCTGGCCAGGCAGGCGATAACCTGGCAGCCCGACTCGGTTGTTATTGGCGATCAGTCGCACTATCAGCAGCTAAGGGAAGCCCTGAAAGACTATCCTGTTAAAGTGTACGCGGGCGAAGAAGCCATAGAGCAGGTTGTTAGAGGTTCAAACATCGATCTGGTCGTTGCTGCAATGGTCGGCTACTCAGGTCTTAAGCCTGCCATCTCTGCCATAAGAGCCGGGAAGAAAATTGCCCTTGCAAATAAGGAGACATTGGTTATCGCAGGTGAAATAATAAAAAAGCTTGTTAAGGAATCAGGCAGCAGAATCATTCCGGTCGACTCCGAGCATTCCGCTATCTTCCAGTGCCTTGCCGGTGAAATGGGTAATCCCGTTGACAAGATCACCCTTACAGCCTCCGGAGGCCCCTTCCTGAATTATACAATGGAAATGCTTGAGAATGTGAAGCCTCATGAAGCTCTCAGGCATCCCAACTGGGAGATGGGCAACAAGGTTACTATCGATTCCGCATCGATGATGAATAAAGGCCTTGAGGTCATCGAGGCAAGATGGCTGTTTGACCTGCTCCCCGAAAAGATTGAAGTCATAATCCACCCTCAGTCGATAATTCATTCAATGGTTCACTTCTCCGACGGATCTGTCAAGGCTCAGATGGGTGTGCCGGATATGAGGGTTCCGATATTGTATTCACTGAGCTATCCCGACAGGCTGGCTTCCGATCTGCCTAAACTGGATCTGAGCCAATGCGGCGCTTTGTCATTTGTTCCACCCGACACGAAACGTTTCCGCAACCTGGCCCTGGCTTACCACGCCCTTAACGAGGGAGGTAATATGCCCTGCATCCTGAATGCGGCCAACGAGGTGGCCGTCAGTGCTTTCCTGGCAGGCAAAATCGGATTCCTTCAGATGTCGGATGTTGTTGAACACACAATGGAGAAGACTGAATACTTTGCTTCACCCGGCCTGAGATACCTAGAAACCACCAATTCGCTGGCCAGAACTGAGGCCCAGAACTATATTAACGAACTATGTAAACGATCATGATAGTACTAATAAAAATACTTCAGTTTCTTCTAAGCCTCTCAATAATAGTTATAATCCACGAATTCGGACATTTTCTGTTTGCGAAGCTGTTCAAGACCAGGGTCGAGAAATTCTACCTGTTCTTTGATCCATGGTTTGCCCTTTTCAAGCGCAAAGCCGGGGAGACCGAATACGGAATCGGCTGGGTTCCCCTTGGAGGATATGTCAAGATATCGGGGATGATTGATGAGTCGATGGACAAGGAACAGATGAAACAGCCTCCCCAGCCACACGAATTCCGGTCAAAGACTGCCGGACAAAGACTGTTGATAATGACGGCCGGAGTCATCTTTAATTTTATCTCGGCTCTCATAATCTACGTAGGCGTTCTTTATGCATGGGGAGAAACCTACCTTCCGACAGCCAACGTCAAATACGGAATTGTGACCGACTCGGCAAGCTATGCAATAGGCCTCAGAAATGGTGACATGATTGTGTCGGTGGATAATGTGAAGATCGAAAACTTTAACGAGATACCATCCGATATCATACTTAACGACCGTAAGACCATCCAGGTTGACAGGAACGGGGAGATATTAAACATACCGATTCCGGTCGAATTCATTGCCAGGATGCTGAAAGGGGAGGGCATGCTGGAACCCAGGACACCTTTCAGGCCCTACGTGGTTTCCGGATTCGGCAAGGAATCGCCGGCGAAACTGGCTGGAATCACGGAAGGAGATGAATTTACGGGTATCGACGGAAACAATTTCCAGTGGTTTGATGAATTTCAGAGCTATCTCTCCCGGAACCGGGGCAAAGAGGTGCTGGTTAACCTTGTCAGGAACGGTAACCAGGTTGACATACCCGTTGTTCTGACTGCTGAAGGAACCCTCGGGGTGGGGAGCTCGCGAACCTACGACCAGATGTTCGAGCTGAAGACTGTTAACTACGGATTCCTCGCATCCATTCCGGCAGGAATAAGCAAGGGATTCAAAACGATTGGCGATTATGTAAAACAATTCAGGGTGATTTTCTCAAAGCATACAAAAGCCTATGAGTCACTTGGCGGGTTCATTACTATCGGGAGTATCTTCCCGGGAGTATGGGACTGGCAGTCGTTCTGGAATCTTACGGCCCTTCTGTCGATAATACTGGCTGTGATGAACATACTTCCCATACCGGCACTCGACGGCGGACATGTGATGTTCCTGCTTTACGAAGTGGTGACCGGAAGGAAACCCAGCGACAAATTCCTTGAATATGCCCAGGTGACAGGAATGATAATACTTCTGGGTCTGCTTATCCTCGCCAACGGCAATGATATTCTAAGGCTTATAAGGAATTAAGATTTATTTTTACCTCCGGGTACAACGACACACTATTTTTATACCTTTGCACAAATTCAAAAACTTAAAGAGATGGGAAAGATTGGTTTAACTGAGATAATTCTTATTCTGCTTGTTGTTGTGCTTTTGTTCGGAGGCCGCAA
>CAYQRF010000159.1:0-3616 GCA_964419775.1 uncultured Rikenellaceae bacterium | reverse complement strand
CCGCCGAAGCCAAAGGACACTACATGCTCTTCCTCGATGCCGACGTCAGGGTGGGCGGCAATCTTGTCGGGCGAAGCATCAGCTTTTCGGAAAAACATGATCTCGGGCTGATTTCAATTTTCCCTAAACAAATTATTAAGAGCATCGGGGAATGTATCACGGTGCCGAATATGAATTACATCCTCCTTTCGCTGCTGCCTCTGGTGCTTGTAAGGAAATCGGGCTACGCGTCACTTTCGGCTGCCAACGGCCAGTTCATGTTTTTCAGAAAGGAAGAATACCTTGCCCTGAGACCACATGAAGCGGTTAAGGCAGACAAGGTAGAAGACATATCAATTGCCAGGCTATTTAAGAAACGAGGTATAAAAATTGCATGCCTTGCCGGTGATGATACAATAACATGCAGGATGTACAAGGGTTTCGGGGAAGCTGTGAACGGGTTTTCAAAGAATGTGATCGCCTTTTTCGGCAATTCATTTCTGATGGCGCTTCTTTTCTGGCTGGTTACCACATTTGGCATAGTGGCTGTGGCCTGGTCTTCAACAGGTCCCGTGACAGTTGCGTACATAACCGCTTATATCCTGGCACGGATTTTTATTTCACTTGCAAGCAGGCAGAATGTGTTCTTTAATCTGCTTTATATTATACCTTTGCAGGTTTCAATGGGGCTCTTCATTTATAGGGCATTTATTAACAGGAAGTACAGAAATTTCGAATGGAAAGGAAGAAACATTGGCTGATAGCTGCGCTTCTGCTGATCACTTTTACACAGGTCAGGGCAGATTACAGATCCGATATTTACTCAGCTTACATAAACAACAGGATGGAGCTGTGGAAGAGCGTTATCGACAGGATGAACTCCCAGCCGGATAAAAGCGATGATTTACTGATGGAGTTGTTGAATTACCAATACGGGTACATCGGTTACTGCATTGGATTCGACAAAAAAGACGAAGCACGCATTTACCTGAATATCGCCCAGAAAAACCTCGATTTGCTTGAAAAGAAAAAATACAATCCCGGTGTCATTAATGCCTACCGGTCGGCTTTTTACGGCTTCAGGATCGGACTTAATCCGGTGACTGCCCCGGTAAACGGCCTCAGGAGCATCGATTGCGCAAAAACTGCGATAAAACTTGATCCGGGGCACTATCTTGGTTATGTACAGCAGGGAAATATACAATTCTATATGCCTTCGACATTCGGGGGCTCAAAGAAGGAGGCTCTGCAGCACTATCTCAAAGCCCGGGAACTGCTTGAAAAAGAACCCGGATCCGTCACCGGAAACTGGAACTACCTCAGTCTTCTGGTGGTGATTGGCCAGACTCACACCTACCTTAAGGATTATTCCTCTGCACAAAAGGTTTATGATTTTATAATGCGCACCGAACCGGCATTCACCTATGTAAGGGATGACCTTTACCCGAAACTTCTGAAACAAATGCAAAACTGATACTTATGGCAAAAAGCGTATTGATTGCCGGTGCCGGCCTCGGAGGCCTTGCCACCGCTCTTCGACTGGCAAAAAGAGGTTACAAGGTTGAGATTGTTGAAAAGAACGGCAATGCCGGAGGCAGGCTCAACCAGCTGAAAAAGGACGGATTCACATTCGATACCGGACCAAGCTTTTTCAGCATGTCATATGAATTCACCGAATTCGCTAATGACTGCCGAATTAAACTTCCTTTCGAGTATTATGAACTTGATCCCCTCTACTCCGTAAACTTCAGCAAGAGCCCGGTAACTTACCATCTTTACAAGGAAATCAGCAAGCTGGCTGCACAGTTCAGGGAGCAGGATCCCGATTTCGAAACAGGTTTCAGAAGCTATCTCGATAAGAGCAAAAGACTGTTCCATGATACCAACGTTGTCATAAAAAGCAACTATGACAACCTGTTCGAATATCTCCTCACCCTTGCGAAGGTAAACCCCCTGCATCTTCCAGTCCTTTTCCGTAATTTCTATAACCATGTGGCTCAATACGTAAAATCGGACGATGCCAGGCAGATCCTGTCACTCGTGGCCTTCTTCCTTGGCAAAACTCCTTTTGACACTCCTGCCGTTTACACTCTCCTCTCCTATACCGAGTTTTTGCACGATGGCTATTTCAATGTCAAGGGCGGAATGTACAGGGTGGTTGAAGGTATTGTTGATGAACTTGAGAAGGAAAATGTAAAGATCCATTATAACACCGAAATCGTCGACTTTGTACAGGAGGGAGACAAACTGAAGTACCTTGTCGACAAAGACGGCAAGAAGTGGGGAGCCGACATTATAGTGGTCAATTCGGATGCTGCTGTTTTCAGGGGAAGAGTTTTCAGACGCAAAGAATTCTCGGTGGAGAAACTGGATAAAATGGACTGGACAATGGGATCGCTTACCATTTACCTCGGAATAAAATGCAAACTGCCTGAAGTCAGCCATCACAATTATTATCTCGGCGACAATTACAGGGAATATGCAGGGAAGGTGTTCATCAGCCCCGAAATTGTCGATAAGCCTTACTACTACGTCAATGTCCTGTCGCGGTCGAACCCCGGTTGTGCGCCGGACGGGTGCGAAAGCCTCTTCTTTGTTTGCCCGGTCCCTGACCTCAGCAAGAAATCCAGCTGGGACGACAGGGATAAAATTGTGGACAGTATTATAGATGATTACTCGGCAAGGATAAAGAAAGACATCAGGCCTGAAATAGTATCCCGCACAGTTTATACTCCGTTCGACTGGCAGGAACAATTCAACCTTCACAGGGGCAGCGGACTGGGCCTGTCGCACAAGATGATGCAGATCGGAGGCTTCAGGCCAAAGAACTTCGATGAGGTTTTTAAAAATGTCTTTTACGTGGGGGCATCAACAATTCCCGGAGGAGGACTGCCAATGGTTGTTATCGGCTCCAGACTCGTAACCGAAAGGATAGAAAAATATGATGCACCGGCAAAATGAAGATTAATATTTTCTGGTTCAGAAGAGATCTCAGAACTGAGGATAACACAGCTCTCAGCAAAGCTCTTCGTTCCGGCATGCCGGTGCTTCCGGTCTTCATTTTCGACACAAACATAACCGGTGAACTGCCGGCCGATGATTCAAGAATAAGCTTCATCCATCAATCCCTTTCATCGATTGATAAAAGTCTGCGGGACTTAGGAAGTTCTCTTTATGTGCTCAGGGGTGACCCTGTGGCAAAATGGAAGGAGTTGATATCCTTGTTCGATATCGGAGCCGTCTACATAAATAAGGATTATGAGCCTTATGCAATCGACCGCGACAATGCAGTGGAAGTCATAATGAAAAAACAGGGTATCCTGCTTTTAAGGTACAAGGACCAGGTGATCTTTGAGGAAAATGAGGTGATGAAATCCGACGGCAGTCCATATACTGTTTTCACTCCCTACAGGAATCAGTGGATGAAAAAACTGGAGCTGGTCAGGCCGAATCTTTCGGGTACCACCCCTGCCGGAACTTCAGAATATTTCAAATGTAGTTACCCTTTCCCGTCCCTGGAGGATATTGGTTTCAGAAAGGGAAGTTTTATCGTAAGGCCCTTTGATCTGAAGGCAATTCCCGAATACCATAAATTCCGTGACGATCCTCAGGCCGACATGACAACTCATCTGTCTCC
>CAYQRF010000158.1:0-3628 GCA_964419775.1 uncultured Rikenellaceae bacterium | reverse complement strand
GTGTTGTTGTTGATGCTCAGGTGAGCAAGGCAGATGACACGCAGGTTGTCGTTGATGATGTCAGCCAGAAAAGAAGATGCCTGATGATTCCCCAGATGACCGTGGTCGGACTTTATCCTTGATTTGAGAAAATACGGATAGGGTCCCCCGGCAAGCATTTCTTCATCGTAGTTTGATTCGATTACAAGCAGGTTCGCAGACTTTATATATGGTGCCGACGTCTCACAGATGTGTCCCAGGTCGGTGGCTATTGTTATGTTCCTGCCTTCAAGGGATATACGATATCCCACCGTTTCGGGTGCATCGTGGCATACGGGAAAAGCCTCAATTTCAAAACCTGCGATGCTGAATCCGCTTCCTGCGGTTATCTCCCGGATGCAGTCGGATGTGATCCGGGTCCGGGGCGAAAGTATGCTTTTCCAGACCGCAGCTGTGGTGAAAGCAGGTATCCCGTGCCTCCTTGTCAGAACCTCCAGTCCCTTTATATGATCCGAGTGATTATGGGTTATAAGAATCCCCATGATGGTTTCCATCGGAATTCCCAGATCCCTGAGAAACTTCCTGATGGATGTGGCTGAAATGCCGGAGTCAATAAGTATCCCCTGTGAACCATTGCCCAGGTAATAGCAATTGCCGCTCGATCCGCTGCTAAGACTGCAAAAATTAATTTTCATCAGGAGTTAATTCGCCGTTGCCAAAGGTAAAAAATAAATTTTCCCCTGTACGCGAAGTTCAAGGACCGGTAGATCAATAATAAAAGCAACAATTGCATTTTTCTGTCGTTTTTTCATTAATCCTTCATCTTCAGGAGGATATATTTGACCTGTTATTTGATGTATTATCTTTAAATATTTATAAAATGAAAAAGAGGATTTTTTTAATTGCACTGGCACTGGTGGTAAGCGCAGGTGTCTTTGCACAGGAAACAGTACCGGCCCAGAAGAAGACCAGGAAGCAGACAAGGACTGAGGTCAGGGACCAGGCACAGGATCAGAGCGGCGATCCGATCATGGAGAGAGCCAGGGTGAGGGAACAGGTTCAGACACCCACTCAGAGCGGCGATCCGATTATGAAACAATCGAGAAAGCAGGATCGTGCTGCCACAGGCACCCAAAGGGCAAACAGCGTTAAGCAGGGCCAGATGGGACGGCAGCAGTCAGGTTTGAACAGCCAGGCCGGAAGCAAGGCAAGGATCAATTCCAATGCCCGGGTTAACAGACCTGCAACGGTACCGGGCAAGGGTGCCGGACGCAGGTAAGATTCTAAATGACCATAAAAAAAGGCCGGAGAATTTCTTCCGGCCTTTTTCATTCCAGGAACCTGCAGGCAGGAATGAAGACTTTCTCAAAACCGGCATCAACTTCTGCGAACTTCACGCTATCAAAAACAGGAAAGGGCTTCTCATGGGTATATTCGAATGGGAAATCCAGTACCTCAACATGAGAACGGTTACCAAGGGTCTCAAGTACTCCGGCCGGAGGGACTACCCTGTCGCCGGAAAGGGCTATCACAAACATCCTGTCGCTGATGGCTGCCAGCGACTTCTCCCTTTGAAGCCTGAAACGTGCCGGGTCGAGCATTGAACGGAAGGCCATCCCGAGAGGCCCCGAAACAAGCCGGCCGAGCAGCGAACCTTTGTTCCCGATCTCTTCCTCGAAATCATCCCTGTAATAACGGCAGGTATTTTCGAAAGCCAGCTTGTCCATAATATGCTTCGATTCAGGATTCATCCTTCCGAAAACCGATCCCCCGCAAAACATGAAAAGCCTGGTGTCGGAAAAGAGCCCCCACGGATCAGCCATAAGCATTATCTCCGAAAGAAAGGCCCCGATGGAATAGGAAAAGATATTTATTTTGTCTGTGGCCGGTACAACCGGATGACTTCCTTCCCTTATCTGACTTACCAGCCTTACGATATCATTGACAGTCTGGTAGCCCGACCTTAAAAGTCTCCGGGGATCATCGGCAAGCCGGCGGCTTAAGGCATGATTGGCAAAGGAGGAATTCCTTATTTCTCCCATCACCGGAATCCTTTCCCTGATCAGCCTGAGCATGACCCGCGGATCCTTCCACGAAACCGGAGCCCTGCTTATGTGAAAGGAGATGGGAAAAAGAATTACATAACTGCCGGTTTCCGACGCAAGGTAATATGCCCAGGCAAGGTACTTGTCCCAGAATCGTTCATTCAGTCCGTGAAGCAGCAGGATGACCTTGTTTCCTTCTGAAGCGGGAACAAAAACCGGATATGAAAACTCGGTGTTCTCCTTTATCGACCAGTCCTCCCCGCTGAACTGTTCACCCGGCATCCCGTCCGATACAAAACCGGTGTTGACTATCCTTAATCCCGATCCGTTGATTGGGATTTCCCCGGTGCCCGGATCGAACAACGAACCAAGGCTTGTCTGAAGTGCAGTGAATCCCATAAGATTGCTTTTTAATTGTTTGCAGGTCCAAAGGAATCCATTGCAATTGAAGCCGTCAAAAATATGTGCCGGCTGACCCCTGAGTGTGACGAAAATCAAAAGAGCGGGATGAAATTTTAATATGAGTGACGAAATCCGGTATGTGTTCCGGAGCTCCGCGAGGGAAATTCGCGGAGATAAATAAAAAGGCTATTTTTGCTGAAGAAAGAAAAATCCCATGCCGGATTTCCAGAAGCCGATAGCACCTTACCTGTTTGAGAAAAGGAATATTATTAACCTGATTCTCTTCACGGCTCTCTTTGCACTTGTTTTTATAAACATTTATTCGCCTTTTGGCGCCGATAAATGGTTTAATCTCACCAGGTTCCAGTTTTTTACCTATTCCAGTCTGGTTATCCTGACAGGAGTACTGGTGGTAGTAATCAGCCGGATAATCATGTACCATGTTTGCAAGAGGAGAATAATCAACCTTGGCCAGTTTCTTATGTGGATCGCGGCGGAGGTGCTTGCAATGGCTCTCTTTTATTCGCTTTTCGAAAAGTTCGTGCTGAATGACGCCAGGGATTTTGATTTTCTTGTGAAGATGTCGGCCCGGAACACCGCACTGGTACTTCTGCTTCCGTATTCGGTTGCCTGGCTATATCTTTCGTGGCACGACAAGAAGGAGCAGATAAGGATACTTGCCGAGGGATTGTCAACCGATTCCACTCCCGGCATGATCCCCTTTTACGACGACAAATCGGTTCTGAAGCTGTCGGTTAAGAAGGAAAGCCTGCTTTATCTCGAAGCAACGGAGAATTATATAACCGTCTGTTACCTCAACAAGGGGAAAGTGTCAAAATACCTTCTGAGGGCCACGATGAAGAGAATGGAGGAAAGCTTCGCGGGAACCGGAATTATCCGGTGCCATCGTTCCTATATGGTCAATTTTGAAAAGGTAAAGGTGATACGCCGCGACAAGGACAACCTGAAACTGGAACTCGATCACCCTGATGTGACGGATATTCCCCTGTCAAAAACCTACCTTCAGAATGTCATGCAGACATTTGCAAAATACAGCGAATAACGGAATCTAAAACGGTAACCAGCAGCATTTTCTGGTCCTTAAAGGCTTTGAGGACAACTCCTCAGCTTTTGCCTTCACCCTCTTGCGGTTCCTGTAAACCGCCCACCCCGACAATATTATCAATATGCTTGTGATCATT
>CAYQRF010000157.1:0-3636 GCA_964419775.1 uncultured Rikenellaceae bacterium | reverse complement strand
ACGGGTTTCACGGAGAACACGGGCAATGCACGGATTGTCTCAAATAATATCATCCGTGATTTTATCCGTGAAACCCGTGAAATCCGTGGTGAATTAATTCATGGAGATCAATATTCTTAATATAAATGCTAAGAAATCTGCAATTTATCTCTACGAACTCTGACTGGAACAACCTTATGAATCCTTTATTTAAACAATGGTATCACTGCCGCATTAATTGTCAGAAGTCAGGATACAGTTAGTGTACAATTAAAACAGCTGACCGATGACAGCTTATCTCTCCAGGTATTCTGAAAACCGTTCATCGATATGCTGGTTGAACCATCTGTCGATAACTGTTTTCCTGAACCGCCATTCCTTTCCGAGTTTGGCGGCGGGGATCTTTCCGTTCTGGGCCCAGGTATATATAGTTTGTGGTTTCAGTTTCAGGTATTTTGCCACTTCTTCGAGTGTCATGATTTCATCCATTCCCTATTTTTTGATGAGATTCAACAAGGCAGTGTCAGTAACCTGTTCCTGCGTTTCAGGTCTGACTTCAAAACTGCTTTCCCGTTCAGCCGGTTTAACAAGCTGTTGAACTGAATATATTATAGCTGTATAAAAATTGCCTTCATATTTCCTGAAAAGTTTGAATTCCTCAGTCTTGTTGCACAGAAAGGGACGAAGGTTCCAGGCTATCTGGATCCCGACGAATGCAAGAATTATCATCCAGATCCTGAAAACACTGACTCCGGTGCGCGGATAGATGTCCTTCTTCTCACACGCGAATTTCAGGGCATCGATCATCAGTTTCATTCCGAATATCCCTGAGAAGATAAATATCGCAACGTGCAGTAGCTGAAGAAAATGGTAATTTCCGCCTGTAAGCTGGAAAAGAATAACAATCGGGGCAAACGAAATCGCAATAGCGGATGTAAGAACGAATCCGCTTAAAATGATGAGCACCATCTGCCTTAATGTCAGTCTTGATCCCAGAACCTGTTGTATGACATAAAAAGAAGGGAAACATATCAGGATCGCACTGTAGAACAGGAAAGTCACTTTCAGTCCGGCTGCCACCGACTGAAGGAAGCTGTGATAACTTCCCATGACAACACCGTAAAGAAAAGTAAAGATGCAAATTATCAGGAGCTGATTCACGATTAATCGTCCCGACTTCTCACGGTTACTGTCTTCAAAATACGATTCAGTATTCTGAAACATTCTGAAGACCTCCAATAATCCACCTGCTTTTGTCATTGCGTAAAAAATTGGTCAGGCTATAAAATTACGAAATATTCTAATATAATTTAATGTTTATTACTGTTTTTTACTGTTTTTGCAACAATAATTATGACTCACGTTTCATGAATCACAGGGATTCCATTCACATTTTCTGAAGGATAGGAGCATTTTTCCGGAATCTGTCAGTCAACATTTGAAAAATCACAACCGATTATTACTTTTAACAAAGAATCAGAAGCAGTATTGAAAAGCCGGAAACCTAATGGATGTTGCCTTTTGCATAATAACCGGCACAAAAAGCAAAGTGCATCCAACGAGCAAATACAGTCGGGCGGAAGTTATACACAAACACTATTTTACCAATAATTATGAACGACAAATCGAAAGAGTTGAACTCTGTCATCAGGCTTGTAAACAACAAGCTCCTTTTCAAGGGCTCAGTCGAAGGCAATGAGCCTGTTTCAATTGATTATATCCCGCCTCTTGGCGATGATATGGGTTACACTTCCCTTGAACTGCTTCTTTTAAGTCTTTCATCGTGTCTGGGCAGCGCCATGCTTACCTTTCTTCGAAGGATGAACAAGACCATTTCAGGTTTGGAGATTCAGTCGAAAGGAATCCGAAAGGAAGAGCACCCTACCGGCTTCAGGTCGGTTCATATGGAAATATTTCTTGAATCTCCCGATGCCACCGAAGAGGATGTAAAAAAGGTAATCGGACTCGCAGAAGACAAATACTGTCCGGTCTGGTCAATGATAAGGGGCAACACCACAGTTGACACCACTTTCACAATAAAGAAATAGACTGCACAGGCTGTTTCAGGCCCCGGAAAATCAATTACCGGGGCCAGTCTCAATGCCCGGAATAAGCATTGCAGGGACTTCATATGACTTAAAAATTAAGTTATTAAAAAATTAGGCATTCCTTGTTTAAAATTACTGTATAATGTTTAATTTTAGTTGTGTTTATTTATTACAAGGGAGAGTCAGGCAATAAATACAACGTACGGTTGGGACTGAGGGATGAGGCTGTTTCTATTGTGACTGACGGAGCATTGCTTTCTCCGGATTGAAGGATAATTCAAGGACTAATAACCGCCCGGTTATGAAAAAGGTAATTGCCGAAAGAGTAATTCACAAGGGGGAAAGGCGGATTTCCCTCAGCTTCGGGTATGATGAAAATCTGATCAGGATTGTAAAAAAGATTGAAGGAGCCCGGTGGAGTTCCCTTATGAAATTTTGGCATATACCTGACAGCAGCAACATAAAGGGCAATTTGCTGGATGCCTTCAGGGGGCAGGCTTTTGTAGATTACAGTTCCCTGGATAAAGTGGAGGCAGACAAACCTGGTGCAAAGCAGAATGATGTGTCTTCAGGAGAGGAGGTGAAACAGAGGGTTGACAGGGACTCAAAGCAATCAGCCTTAAGTGAAAAGGCAGTAAAGGACATTGAAAAGTTCAGAAAGTGGATGGAAGCTAACCGGTATCCTGAATCGACGGTGAGGACATATACGGGTATGATAGCGACTTTTCTGAAGTTTGTCAGTCCGAAGGAAGCAGAAGATTGCACATCGGAAGATCTGGTAAGGATTGTAGATGAATACATTTTACCGAAAGGGTTAAGCCATTCTTTTCAGAACCAGATGATTAGTGCGGTGAAGAAATTTTATGGGAAGATTTACAAGTCGGTAATCGATCCGGGTGAGATATCAAGGCCCAGGCCGCAGCACAGGTTACCCAATGTTTTAAGTAAAGAAGAAGTAAAAAAGATACTCGACTCAGTAATTAACGAAAAGCATAGGGCCATGCTAAGTCTTGTTTACGGATGCGGTTTAAGGAGGAGTGAGGTTCTTGAGTTATTGCCCACGGATATTGATCATGACAGGAAGCTGGTGCATATCAGGCAATCTAAAGGATTTAAGGACAGGATTGCACCTCTGTCGGACAAGTTGTTGCAGATGTTGGATCTTTATCTCTCACATTACAAGCCTGTAAAGTATTTATTTGAAGGGCAATATAGTGGCAAACGATATAGTCCTGAAAGTCTTGAGAAAATTTTCAGGACCGCATATGATAAGGCCGGTATTAAGAAGAAAGATATAACCTTGCATGGATTGAGACACAGTTATGCAACTCATTTGCTGGAGGCTGGAACTGATTTAAGGTATATTCAGGCATTACTGGGGCATAAGAGCAGCAGAACGACTGAGATATATACACATGTAACGACGCATAGCATACAGAACATCCGCAGTCCGTTTGATGATTTATGATCAGAGCAATATTTTATATATTTACCTTTAGCTACCTGATAACTCCAAAAATGGTAAATTACGGGTAACTTTGGTACACAGATAACACGTTAGGGTCGCATTGTCCGCCCTTTTAATTTCCCTGGCTATTATGCTATGGTT
>CAYQRF010000156.1:0-3777 GCA_964419775.1 uncultured Rikenellaceae bacterium | reverse complement strand
AAACGGCAATCGCGTGGAAAGTGGCCTTTGTCGACAACCATGAGATTGATGAGATAAACATACTGAGGGCATCGATAAAGGCGATGCACATTGCGATTGAAGGTCTCAGCAAACTGCCCCAGTTCCTGCTGATCGACGGAAACCGTTTCGTGCCGTACAGGGATATCGGGCACAAGACAATCATAAAGGGCGATGGGCTCTACTACTCTATAGCAGCCGCTTCGGTACTTGCAAAAACCTTCCGCGACGAGTACATGGAAAAGCTTCACGGGGAATTTCCTGTTTACGGATGGAACAGGAACAAGGGTTATCCCACATCGTTTCACAGGAAGGCAATTCTTGAACACGGCATCTCTCCATACCACCGCAAATCATTCAGCCTGTTCAACACTCAGCTCACTATTGAATTTTAAATATTAGCGTTATCTTTGACGCTAAATTTTTAAAATCCTAAATGATTTCCATGATGAAAAAATATTTTTTGCTTTTTATAGCACTGATTGCCAGCCTGGGTACAAAGGCTGTTCCGGATGAAGGCATGTGGGTTCTTCCGCTTATTGAGAAGCTCAATATGGGGAAGATGACCGAGCTGGGTCTGAAACTCTCAGCCGAAGACATTTACAGTATGAATAATGCCAGCATCAAGGATGCCATTGTAATATTCGGCGGCGGATGCACCGGTGAAATCGTCTCATCGCAGGGACTTCTTCTTACAAACCATCATTGCGGTTACGGTCAGATCCAGTCGCACAGTTCAGTTGAACATGATTATCTGAAAGACGGGTTCTGGGCGATGACCAGGGAGCAGGAACTGCCAAATCCCGATCTTTCCGTCACCTTCCTTATCAGGATAGAGGACGTCACGAATCAGATTCTGGCTGCAGTTAATGACGGGATGAGCGAGGCGGAAAGATCATCTGCAATCAATGAAGCCCGCAAGGTTATCGAAAGCAAGGCCGCCGAAGGGACTCACTACAGGGCAACGGTCTCCTCCTTTTATGGAGGAAATTACTTTTACCTTCTTATTTATGAAAGGTACAACGATGTAAGATTTGTAGGTGCGCCCCCGTCTTCAATAGGCAAGTTCGGCTTCGACACCGATAACTGGGAATGGCCGCGTCATACGGGCGATTTCAGCGTATTCAGGGTTTACTCGGGACCCGACGGCAAACCTGCTTCATATTCAACCGAGAATATTCCGCTCAAACCCAAACACTGGCTTCCTGTATCTCTGAAAGACCTCAATGAGGGTGATTTTGCCATGATACTCGGATATCCCGGAAGGACCCAGAGGTATGCTACTTCCTTTGAAGTGGATGAACTTCTCAAAATAACCCATCCCAACAGAATAAAGATCCGTGGCATCCGCCAGGAAATTCTAATGGCCGACATGCAGGCTGATCCGAAGGTGAATATCCAGTATGCATCAAAATATTCCGGATCGTCAAACTACTGGAAATATTCAATCGGCCAGAAAGCCGGACTTGAAAGGCTTAATGTGAAAGCTAAGAAACAGGATATAGAAAACCAGTTCAACTCATGGGTTTCAGCCAGTCCCGACAGAAAGGCCAGATACGGCGAAGCCCTTAACCTTATAGGCAAATCGGTTGAAGCCAGGGCTGAGTATGCAAACGCCCAGCAGTACATCAGCGAGTGTTTCCTGAACGGGTGCGAGATTCTCGATCTCGACGCAGTGGCCAATGCCATGATAAGCGCCCTTAAGGTTGGCGACAACAACCAGGTTGCCGACCTTAAAAACAGGATGACGGAGTATATCACATCCTTTTACAAGGACTACAATGCCCCTACCGACAGGAATGCAATGAAAGCCATGCTGAAGCTTTACAGGGAAGACGTTCCCTCAAAATTCCACCCTGATTTCTATACATCGGTTGTTGACAGGAAATACAAGGGCAGCATCGACAGGTTTGTGGATGATCTGTTTGCCAAATCCGTTTTTGCCAGTGAGGAAAAACTGATGGCCTTCCTTGAAAAGCCGTCGCTCAAGGCACTGGAGAATGATCCTGTTCACATGACCTCAGTCTCGATAGACAACGTCAGACAGGAAGTATCGGAGAACCTTTCACAGTATGACAGTGACCTGACAAAAGGACGCAGGCTGTGGGTGGCAGCACTGAAGGAGATGACCCCGGAAAAAACCCTTTATCCGGATGCAAACTCCACCATGAGACTCACTTACGGCACAATAGAGGACTATGATCCCAAAGATGCCGTTACCTATAAATACTATACCACGCTTCAGGGTGTCATTGACAAGTATAAGCCCGGTGACTATGAGTTTGATCTTCCGAAAAGGCTGATCGACCTTAACCTTAAGAAGGAATTTGGCAGGTATGCTTCATCAAAGGGATATATGCCTGTTTGTTTTCTGACCACCAACGACATCACGGGCGGTAACTCAGGCAGTCCGGTGCTGAATGCCCATGGAGAGCTTATCGGACTTGCCTTCGACGGCAACTGGGAAGCAATGAGTGGCGACATTGCCTACGAAACCGAACTGCAAAGGACAATTGCAGTGGATATCAGGTATGTACTCTGGATAATGGATGTTTATGCAGGGGCCGGCCACCTTGTGAAAGAAATGACAATCAGGGAATAATTCCATTGAACAACCCGGCCTTGCCGCGATAACAGGGATCTTTTAAAATTGCATATTATGGACTTCAACTTGCGGGAAATACTTGCGGCTTTTATGGTCCTCTTTGCCATCATTGACATCCCCGGGTCGATACCGATAATCATCGATATAAAATCCCGTGTAGGCATTGTGCATCCGGTAAGGGTGACCGTTGTATCCTTCCTGATCTTATGTGCGTTTCTGTTCATCGGATCTCCGCTTCTCGGGGTTTTCGGGGTTGACATATCCTCGTTTGCCATTGCAGGTTCCTTCATCATCTTCCTGATAGCCATGGAGATGATACTTGGGGTAGAACTTTTCAAGCAGGATGCTCACGGGAGCGGATCAGTGTTCCCGATAGCGTTCCCCCTCATAGCAGGCGCCGGATCGATAACAACAATCCTGTCGATAAAGGCTGAATACAGCACTGTCAACATATTCATTGCCCTGTTACTGAACATGGTGATCATTTATTTCGTTCTCAAGCTAACCTCACTATTTGAAAGGATCCTGGGCAAGAGCGGGCTGTCAATCCTCAAGAAAGTGTTTGGAGTAATCCTGCTTTCAATTGCAATAAAGCTTTTCCTTTCAAACACAGGCATAACACTGATCAATGCCAAATGAGATAACCATTTATACCGATGGGGCTGCAAGCGGGAATCCCGGCCCCGGAGGTTACGGCGTGGTACTGATTTGCGGCAGGCACAGGCTTGAGAAGTCGGAAGGATTCAGACTGACCACAAACAACCGGATGGAGCTGATGGCCGTGATTGTTGGGCTTGAAGCACTGAAGATCCCGGGAAGCAAAGTCGTCATCTATACAGATTCGAAATATGTAGCCGACTCTGTTGAAAAGGGCTGGGTTTTCCAGTGGGAGTCAAAGGGTTTTAAAAAGAAGAAGAATCCCGATCTGTGGATCAGGTTCCTGGATGTATACAGAAAGCATAAGGTACGGTTCGTCTGGATAAAGGGACATGCAAGCAATCCCGAGAATGAGGTTTGCGACCGGCTTGCCGTGGAGGCGAGAAAAGGAGATCGGCTGAGCGAAGACGGCGGTTATAAGCCGGAGGAAAACGAGGAATATATGTTTTTATCATGAGAGGCCAGAAAGAACTTTATGAAGTCCTGGATAAGCTTGG
>CAYQRF010000155.1:0-3782 GCA_964419775.1 uncultured Rikenellaceae bacterium | reverse complement strand
GAGGTCGGAAAATGAAATAGGAGGAAACCTATTTCATTTTCCTCCTACTCGATTTGATCATTAAGCACCGTGATACTCTTTTACAATCGAAGCTGCATCCGGTATTGCCTTACCGATAGACTGTCTTTTATTGGTAGGAGAATCCCCCTGGTCGAATGGGATTATTGAAGTACATATACAACGTCAATTTCTTTGTTATACTCCGGACCGATGGGAGCATACAATTTGTGAGCAGATGCTATTACAGGTGAAAAGCTATACTAAAGAGGCTAATAATTCATTTTCCTCCTACCCGATATTTTATAGATACCTTTTCTTTTACCGACCGAGACGACGGTGACAATAATTTTACCGTCCTTAATTTCATAGATTATCCGGTAACCACCAACCCGGATACTGTATGCGTCTTCGCCCTTGAGCATTTTGTATTTGTCTGGCCTGGGTTTATCGGCAAGGGCTGCAATAGCAGTTTTAATGACCGGGATAACCCTCTTATCCAGCTTCAATATTTGCTGCTAAGTACACCGCTCAATAAGAACCGTATACTTCATTATACAGTTTCTTAAGTCTCCCTGAAAGAGGCGTCACGAGTCAGGGATATCTGCAACGAGCAGTTCAAAGGGTCGCCAATTGTGTTCATAGAAGCCGATATTTGCAGGGATGATCTGCTTACTGAGATTGAGGCAGAACTGTCGGTTTAAATTTTACGGAAATCCTTCCGCTTATTCTTCTTAGTTCTCCGATATTCAACTATTTTTATTACTGATTTTTCCTGGCCAGCCAGGGAGAGTCCGTATTTTACACTGGCACGATTGTCAAATATTATCCATATACCCATGCAAAGGCTATTACTGATAATTTCAGCGGCTGTTATTCTTTTTCCTTCGTGCTCTGAGACCACCTGGGAACAAACGGATAACGGGGTGATAATGAGACTTAAATCGGAAATTCCGGATGTTCCGGAACTGATAAGGATCGAAGTTCTCGACGAAGGCATAATGCACGTAACGGCCACTGCTCAGGAAGAATTTTCTGACGATTCAAGCCTTTGCGTTGTAGGTCCCAAGGTCGCGGGTCTGTCTTTTACAGTCAGGGAGGACCCCGACACTCTGGTGATAATTGCGTCGAAGGTAACGGCAAAAGTGGCTCTCACCGACGGGCAGGTTACCTTTCTGGACGAAAACGGGAATATTCTTCTGGAAGAAAAGCCTGGGGGCGGCAAATCATTCAAACGGATTACCGTTGAGGGCACACAGGGCTACGCGATGGGCCAGACCTTCAGTTCGCCCCCCGATGAGGCCTTTTACGGGCTTGGACAGCACCAGTCAGATGAGTTCAACTACAAGGGGCTGAACGAGGTCCTTTACCAGTACAACACAAAAGTGTCAGTCCCCTTTGTTGTATCGGGCAAAAATTACGGGCTGCTCTGGGACAATTATTCACTGACTAAATTCGGTGATCCGCGGGACTATTCACAGCTTGACCTGTTCACCCTTTATGATGATGACGGAAAGGCTGGAGGTCTGACGGCTTCTTATTATATTGACGGTGACATATCAAAATTATTTACCCGCAGGCCAGAATCGACGGTCGATTATGAAAATCTCGAAACTGTAAAGAATTTTCCGGAGGCATTTCCATTTAACAATTCCTTGATCACCTGGACCGGCGAGATAGAGCCTGCAGAAACGGGAAACTATCATTTTAAGCTGTATTATGCCGGGTACACGAAGCTTTATTTTGGAGATGAACTTGTGGTGCCGGAAAGATGGAGGACTGCCTGGAACCCGAATACTTACAAGTTTTCGAGAAAACTGGAGCAGGGGCGCAAGTATACCTTAAGGCTGGAATGGAAACCCGACGGCGGCATATCATACATAGGACTTAAGGCTTTGAGCCCGCGTACTGCCGAAGAACAGGGAGACCTTTCCCTTACTTCGGAGATGGGCGATCAGATAGACTACTATTTCATCAGGGGCGGCAACCTCGACGAAGTAATAAGCGGTTACAGGAAACTGACCGGCAAGGCCCAGATAATGCCGAAGTGGTCAATGGGTTACTGGCAGAGCCGGGAGAGGTACAGGTCGCAGGGAGAACTGCTCAATGTGGTCAGGGAATACAGGAAAAGGCAGATACCAATAGATAATATCGTGCTCGACTGGTCGTACTGGCCGGTTGATTCATGGGGCTCTCATAAGTTTGATCCGAAGTTCTTCCCTGATCCTAAGGGTATGGTCGATTCGGTTCACCTTATGAATGCAAGGATAATGATCTCGGTGTGGCCTAAATTCTATCACACCACAGAACACTACAAGGAGTTTGATGATAATGGGTGGATGTACCGGCAGGCCGTGGCCGACAGTGTCAGGGACTGGATCGGGAAGGGTTACATCGGTTCATTCTACGATCCCTATAGCGAGGGAGCCCGCAAACTATTCTGGGAGCAGATGAAGGACCATCTGTATATCCATGGATTTGATGCCTGGTGGATGGATGCTTCGGAGCCCGATATCCTTTCTAATGCAAGCGTTGAGTACAGGAAGAAGCTTTCGACTCCCACGGCTCTCGGGCCTTCAACAAAATATTTCAACACTTATGCCCTGATGAATGCCCAGGCTATTTATGAGGGGCAGAGGGAGGCTGATCCCGACCGGCGCGTTTTCCTTCTTACCCGCAGCGGATTTGCCGGTCTGCAGAGGTACTCCACGGCCACCTGGAGCGGCGATATCGGAACCAGATGGGAGGATATGAAAGCGCAGATACCGGCCGGACTTAACTTTGCCCTGTCGGGGATCCCTTACTGGACCTTTGACATCGGAGGGTTCTGTGTGGAGAACCGTTACACCAGAGCAGGGGAAGGTTCGGAAGACCTTAACGAATGGAGGGAACTTAACACACGCTGGTTCCAGTTCGGTGCATTCTGTCCTCTTTTCAGGAGCCACGGCCAGTATCCCTACAGGGAGATATTCAATATTTCACCGGCAGGAACACCTGCATACAATAGCATGGTTTACTATGACAAACTGAGGTACCGGCTCATGCCATACATTTATTCCCTTGCCGGAATGACGTGGTTCAACGATTACACGATCATGAGAGCCATGGTGATGGATTTCGGAAGCGAAGCCGCAGTCAGGAGCATTGGCGACCAGTACATGTTCGGTCCTTCGATGCTTGTGGCCCCGGTTTATGAATACAAGGCCAGAAGCAGGAAAGTCTACTTTCCTTCGGCCAGCGGATGGTATGATCTTTATTCCGGCCAGTTCATTCCGGGAGGAAGGTATCTCGACGTGAATGCCCCTTATGAGCGGATCCCCCTTTTCATAAGGGAAGGATCTATAATTCCGATCGGACCGGAAATCGAACACACATCACAGAAACCGGCTGATCCCATCACCATCTTTGTGTATACCGGCAGGGATGCTTCTTTCACTTTATATGAGGATGAGGGAGTCAATTATGGTTATGAGAGGGGGGAATTTGGTTCCATACCTATCAACTATGATGAGGCTTCAGGCGAACTGACAATCGGAGAGCGCAAGGGTCAGTACCCCGGTATGCTCCAGAAAAGAACCTTTAATGTTGTATGGGTGACAAAGACCAATAATATTGAATTCGATCCGGATATTAAGCCACATACCACTGTGGCTTATGACGGAAGCCGGGTTGTCCTGAAAAAATCAGTCAGATAAATTTCAACCAGCAAAAAGAAATTATAGATAATTCAAGTTTCAAAATTTCAAAAATAAAAGGATGAAGAAGGTTTTACTGGTATCGCTGCT
>CAYQRF010000154.1:0-3782 GCA_964419775.1 uncultured Rikenellaceae bacterium | reverse complement strand
CTTCAATGTTCTGATCAGCTGCCTGTCGCGGTTGTAAATATCCTTACCGAAATATGCCGTTCCGTCGTTGTCGGCCCAGGCTGTGAAATACAGAATGTGCACGGGAACCGGTTCTTTCAGTACGATGGTCCGGGTCCGGCCGTTGTCGATCTCCTCATCAAGCCTCCCCGTGTTCCAGTCGGGATCATCCTTAAGAAGAAAGCGGGCAAAATCGCGGACATTGTTTATCCTGATGCATCCTGAGCTGAAAGGCCTGATGCTCTTGCTGAACTGCCAGCGCGACGGTGTGTCGTGAATATAAACATCATACTGATTCGGGAACATGAATTTTATCTCTCCAAGGGGATTGCCCTTGCCGGCCTCCTGCTTGATCATGTAGGGGAACCTGTTTGCTGAAACCTGCTGCCAGTCGATCGATGAAGGATCCACAACAGATCCGTCACGAGTCACTATCTTCATGTTTTTCCTTTGCAGATAGCTTGAATCCTTCATCAGGTCGGGAATCACATCCTGCTTCAGTATCTGCGGAGGAACAGTCCAGTCGGGATTAACGACAAGATATTTCATCACAGAGCTGAAAACAGGAGTCTGCCTCTTGCTTGTACCTACAATTGCCTTGGCTGTGAAGGTCTGTTCTCCGTTCTCGATAAACCTCAGGTTGTAATCGGCGGCGTTAACCATCACGTAACGGTCGCCCAGGTCGTCGCTCACCCATCTCCAGCGTTCGAGGTTGGCAGTGATGATACTGATCCTTTCCGATACAGGTATGTTCAATGCTTCAACAGTCGACTTACCGACCACTCCGTCAGCTTCCAGACCGTTTCTCTGCTGGAAGACAACTACCTGATCGTGGAGGACCTGGTCGAACATTTCTTCATCTTCCGGATCAAATCCGATCGGTCCCTGGGTCACGGCGAGCCTGTTCCTCAGGGATGCCACATCGGGATGCCTCATTCCCTTTTCCAGTTTTGGCAGGCTGGTGGTGTAAGATCCCCATCCTCCGGCTGACTCGATCTGACGATAATGTGACAGGGCTTTTTTAAGGTTCATGTATTCGCGGTGTCCGGGAGTCAGATTACGGATTGCCGTTAATATGTCGGTTGTATTAAGGGCGCTGTCGAGATAACTATCCCATCCGTCGGCAGTCATTCTTCGGAGCGCTTTCCACTCGGGATCAATCGACTCGGGTGAGGTTTTTCCGGAAGCAAGATGTGACGACAGACGGATAAAGGCCTCGTTGAGGAGGTGTTCCAATCCGGCGATGTCATCATACGAGGGCTCCTGCAAGGCGATTATCTTTTCAGCCATCCTTTCAATCTCAGTAAGATTATAATCATCAGGATCGAGGCCATCTTCCGATGAATTGTAAATGGCGCTGATCATCTGCTCAATTTTGTTGCTGTTGTTCCATCTGGGAGAAAGGAAACCTTCCCCTTTTTCATGAAGGCGTGAAATGAAACCGGCATTGACCGATACCGTACCGGCATCCGGGTTGACAGGGTCGCTGGTTGACAAAGACATGTCAGCAAAATCGTCCGGGGAGTCAACTGATACCCTGCCGGGAGTGGAGCTGGTGAACAGCACGATCAGCAATGCTGTTATCAGACCTGAAATAAGATGTGTTATTCTTGAAATTTCCATGATTCCTTAATACCATTTGCCCTAAATGTAAAACAATTAGCATGCCATCATGTTCGGAAAATACCGGTTTATGATGAACCGTTTTTAGAGGAGGACAAATGGCTTGTTTATTTTGACAAGACTAAAGGCAAAAGTCCTGCAGGTCTTGCAGGTCTTGCAGTCTTGCGGTCTTGCGGTCATGCATTCGTGCAGTCTTGCAGTCTTGAAAGCCTTCATGCCTTCATGCCTTAACGCCTTCATGCCTTCACGCCTTCATACCTCATGCCTCACGCCTCACGCCTCATGCCTTCACTTATTAATCTTGTCGAAAAACTCCAGCTGTTCCCTGAATGGAAGAGGAGTTGACTTGACTTCGTCGCCAAATTCAATGATCTGCGGGGAGGCAGGATCAAATGCCGGCCAGTGAGGTAATCCCTCGCCGTTTGGATCGCCGGTACGGGCAAAGTTCACCCAATATGATGACATAAGATCAGCAAGTTTCCAGTCGGTGTCAGTGAACGGCCTGTCCCATAGCTTCAGGGTGTTGAGGGCATAACCGAATTCTGCTGAGTGGAATGCCCCATAGTTGGGTTCGCCGGGAGGTACATGAGTGAAATAGTATAGATATGCCTTATTATTGCCTGTTTCGGTTTGAGTTTTAACCCAGGTGTAATTCTGCCAGCCAAAGGACAGGACTGACGACAGTTTCATTGAATTCTGAACTTCAGCCTCATTGTTTGCAGGAAAAAGCTTAAGGTATTCAGGAGCCATTTCACCGTACCTGCTTTCTGCATTCGCTATGAAAGCCTTCATATCGGGACTGGATCCCATTGAAACACCGTCATCGGCATTCCAGCCTGCCAGCAGAGGTACATCATTCTGCCTTCCTTCCCTGAAAGTCTCCGTCGCCGGAGGAACAACAATATTATCGGTTGTGACTCCCGACCGGCCGCGGACTTTCATCAGCTCTTCTGCCGGCAGGGTTCTTAATCCGGCAATTGAGGAGTCTGGGAACTGTCCAGCAAAGCTCACGCCGGCCGATTCAGCCGATTTTAAGTCGTACACAAGCCCCGGACCACCCGAAAACATTCCTCCGCTTTGTCCGATAGCCCTGTGAAACAGTCCTTTGGCCAAAGGAGATATCATCAATGCATTAACACTGAACGATCCGGCCGACTGCCCGGCAATTGTCACATTGCCCGGATCACCTCCAAACGCTTCAATATTCCTGCTTATCCACTTAAGGGCTTCTATCTGGTCGAGTATACCATAATTTCCAGAGGTCTTAAGAGGAGATTCGGCGGTGAGCTCAGGGTGTGCAAGAAAACCGAATACTCCCAGACGGTAGTTTATTGTAATGAAAACCACTCCTTTTTTTGCCATCTCCTGCCCATCATACAGGGGCACAGTGCCAGAACCTCCTGTGAAGGCACCTCCGTGTATCCATACCATCACCGGAAGCTTTTCAGCACTATTCTTTGCCGGGGTCCAGATATTAAGATATAGGCAATCCTCGCTTAACGGTTCCTCAGGAGCCATGAACTCCTTTGACCACATCATGAAAGGCGCCGGTTTGCTCTGCATGGCGCTGGGAGGGGGAGTTACGCACTGCCGGACTCCTTCCCGTTTAAGCGGAGGCATGGGTGCTTTCCAACGCAGTTCTCCCACCGGAGGAGCCGCATAAGGTATCCCGAGAAAGATACTGACATTTCCTTCAGGATTTGTTTTGCCTGCAATAAAGCCCGATTCAACTCCGACCTTGGTTACATTGATCTTCTTCCCTGATGTTCTGCCTGCTGATGAACATGAGGTCAGGATCACTATGGGAAGCAACGCGATAAAAGAGAATTTCTTCATGGTAATTTGTTTTAGTTACCGGAATTCATGCCGGTTATAGTTTCAGAGTACCTCAAAATCGTAATTTCCTGATTTCAGCCGGATCTTCAGACCACCGTCTTCTTTTTCCACTCCTGCCACCGATGATGTTTCGGCCACATCCTTTCCGCCTGTGAGAACATTTTCAGACTTCACGTAGAGCGTGGCTGTGCTGTTTGCCGGGATTGAAACATGATATTTGATCAGGTCTTCTGATCTCTGCCATTGGGAGACTATTTTCCCGTAAGGTCCGTCATGCTCTGCACTGAAACTGCCGAGCCCCTCCA
>CAYQRF010000153.1:0-3783 GCA_964419775.1 uncultured Rikenellaceae bacterium | reverse complement strand
AGCTTCGATAGTCGTTAAACAGGATACCGTTGTGGCCACCGCAGTAGCCGACACCATGGGTTACTATGCTGTACTTGGCCTGCCATCGGGCGTTTATTCTGTGATAGCTGCAAAGGAAAACTACGACACCCTTAAGGTTGAAAATGTTATAATAACAAGCGGAAACAGGAAAGTGCTGGATCTGGAATTGGAGGTTGAGGAATAGGTTGAGTTTTAGAATTTCCGAGGCTGGAGCAGAGACCTGTTTTACCCCATGTAAGCTACCCCCTTCCCACTGAAGGGGGTTTTTTTATGTTGCATTTGTGATCTGTTTTGCATAATTTTCATTTGTAAACATATACACATGAGACCATGAAAAACGATCGCAGAACCTTTCTTAAACTTGCAGGTATGGCAGGCTTCTCTGTTGCGGGTCATAAACTTTTCGGCGAGCCCGGTTTTTCTCAGGACCTTCACTTCGGGTCTGGCAGTGAAGCGCCTCTTCAGGCAGGCGGAATCAGCATAATTGGTTCATACGGACCATGGGCTGCAGGACTTCTCGATAAAAAGCTGCCGCTTTTTTCCTTCCGCCGCGACAGCTGGAAAAGCCTGGCGAAGTGGAATAAGGCTGCGAAAAAAAGATATTTCGACCGTCTGTCCATGCCGGCTTTCGGAGGTCTGCCTCAGGTTACTGTTACCAGGGAATATGATTACGACGGGTTGCATATTGAGGAAATGAGCTGGCCATTGCCCAACGGCGGCCGGTCGGAAGCAGTACTGCTGAAGCCCCTGAATGCCTCAGGCAGGTTGCCGGGAGTCCTGGCATTTCACGATCATTCGGGGAACAAGTATTTCGGGACAGCCAAGATAGTAAGGACTTCTGACAACGAGCATCCCATGATGAAGGAGCATAAGCAGAATCTTTATGAGGGGAGGGCATGGGCAAATGATCTGGCAAAGAGGGGTTATGTCGTTCTTGCCAGCGATGCCTTTCCTTTTGCAAGCAGGAGGGTGATGCTTAAGGATATTCCGGAGCGGCAGCGTCAGGGACTGACAGATCCGGAGCCGGGCAATCATGAAGGGATCGATGCCTATAACCGCTGGGCCGGACAGCACGAGCATATAATGGCAAAGTCGCTGTTCAGCGCCGGAACAACCTGGCCGGCGGTGTTCCTGGCCGAGGATATCAAGGCTCTTGACGTTCTTTGCGCAAGGGATGATGTAGACAGTGATCGCATTGGCTGCTGCGGCCTCTCAGGCGGAGGCTTGAGAAGCGTATTCATCGGAGGCGCCGACGAGCGTATTAAATGCGCCATACCGGTCGGATTCATGACGACATGGCGTGATCTTGTCGTGGAAAAAGCCACCAGCCATACGTGGATGACATATGTCCCGCTTCTTCCCAATGAACTCGATTTTCCGGAAATTCTCGGATTGCGGACACCTTTACCGGCACTGGTCCTTAACAACAGAGAGGATCCCCTGTTCACCCTCAGTGAGATGAGGAGGGCTGATGAGATACTTAAGGAGGTCTATGAAAAAGCCGGAGCTCCGGATAGTTACAAATGTTCTTTTTATCCGGGTCCTCATAAGTTCGATGCAGCCATGCAGGCTAAAGCATTTGAATGGTTTGACATGTGGCTGAAGTGAACATGATGGCAGGCTGAATTGTTTTATTGTCATAACCAATTAAATAATTCCGTTATGGCACGAGTCAGCACATATCTGAACTTCCGTCGTGAAACGGAAGAAGCGTTCAACTTCTACAAGTCAGTCTTCGGCGGGGAATTTCAGGGAACAGTATCCCGCTTCCGCGATATCCCGCCTTCGGAAGACATGCCTCCCCTGCCTGAGGAAGACAAGGACCTGATAATGAATATTGGGTTACCGATCCTTGGCGGACATCTGTTAATGGGGACCGATGCCCCTGAATCGATGGGATTCAGGGTCAATTTCGGAAATAACGTTTATATCACACTCCAGCCTGACACAAGAGAGGAGACCTTACGTTTGTTTAGTGCTCTTTCCGAAGGCGGTCAGGTGGAACAGGAACTCCAGGATATGTTCTGGGGAGATTACTACGGGAGCCTCAGGGATAAATTCGGGGTTCAGTGGATGTTCAATTGTGAAGAAAAGAAATAGCCTGGCTTCAGGTTGGCAGTTGGCAGTCAGTCAAGGCGGGGCGTGAAGGCGTTAGGGCATGAAAGAGACGAAGAGACTAAGGGACAGAGGGACTTAGAGACGTTTTAAAGGTCTTAATACTAGAGTTTTACTCCGTGTTACTCCGTTCATAACTCCGTGTGCCTCCGTGGTTAAGGCAACCAGCAACTTGATTTATTAAAAAACATTGATATGAAAAGCAATCCTATTTATCCTTGTCTCTGGTTTGACGGAAAGGCAAGGGAAGCGGCGGATTTTTACTGCTCAGTATTTGAAGATGCTTCCATAACCAGTGAAAATCAAACTGTAGTGGTATTCGAAACTTACGGGCATAAATTCATGTGCCTGAACGGAGGGCCGGGGTTTTCAATTAATCCCTCGATCTCATTTTATATGATTTGCGATACGGAAAAGGAGATCGACAGTATTCATAAAGCTCTTATGGATGGGGGTTCTGAGCTGATGCCCCTGGGCAAATATGACTGGAGTGAAAAGTATGTCTGGCTTCAGGATAAATTCGGAGTAAACTGGCAGCTTTCGTACGGAGGATTTGAAAAAATCGATCAGAAGATTTCAATCATGCTTATGTTTACCGGGGAGAAAGCCGGCAGGGCAGAACAGGCCATTAATTTTTACACGTCGGTTTTCGGCACCGTTTCGGATATTATCGGCATCGCCAGATATTCCAAAGATGACAACGATACGGAGGGAACAATAAAGCATGCTGAATTCAGACTGGGTCATCAGGCTTTCATGGCTATCGACAGTTCGTACATGCATAAGTTCGGATTTAATGAAGCCGTTTCATTAGTGGTTGAATGCGACACCCAGGAAGAAATCGATTATTTCTGGGATAAGCTGACAGAGGGAGGGGAAGAAGTTCAGTGCGGATGGCTGAAGGACAGGTATGGCGTTTCGTGGCAGATAGTTCCTGCAGTTCTTGCCAGTCTGATGAATGATCCCTCCAGATCGGAGAGAGTTGTGAATGCTTTTCTCAGGATGAAGAAGTTTGATATTGAGAAGCTGTTGAAGGCATGATTATCCTATCGGGGGCAGGCTATCACTTATCTTATTATTTCTTAACCCATCTCCCTGTCTGTTAATTGTCTTCCATCTCAATGCATCGTGATTCTTGAGTCATGCGTCTTGAATCCTGTGTCTTGGGCAATGTGTCATTTCACGCCCCATGTGTTAGTTCCGGTCAAGGCTGGAGGCCTTGAAGTCCAATAGCCACGGTTACATCCGTGGTAAATTGCAGTCATTATGTTGCCAACCCCGGAGCGGGTTGAATAAAAAAAAAAACGATGAGTTACCCTGTCCGGATTATTTCGCCCCATTCGGGGCTCAGTGATCATGGGGCCCAATAAGGACGGGCTACGCCCATCCCTATATTATGCCAGGCCTACGGCCTGAGACCAGGCATTGGAGGATCACCGCCCCGATCAGGAGCCATAAAGTAGTACCATTTAAGGTGGAGGGGTCAGGGGTAGGGCTAAGTCCGAATGATGAAGTATAAAATTACAAGAATGTTTTTTTAGGAATTTTTATTATTTTTGCACTCCGAATACATGGTCGGTTGTCCGAGTGGCTAGGAATCGGTCTGCAAAACCGGGAACGGCGGTTCGAATCCGCCACCGACCTCAA
>CAYQRF010000152.1:0-3791 GCA_964419775.1 uncultured Rikenellaceae bacterium | reverse complement strand
ACCTGGCGGAAGGAAGAAAAGCAAACCGGGCTGACACTGTGCGGACATATTGACAAGGATGAGGCCGGTGCTCCCGACATGGGATGGGGTCCCTTCACCCCTGCCGGTGCGGTGCAGGCAAAGGCTACCGACAGTAAACTGGCTTCAAAAATGCAGTTGTGGGCAATCATGGGCCATCCCTGCGGAACACCTTTTGATGCAGATGAATTTCTTTCCGGACACCCTGAATTCAGTTACCAGAAAGAGTTCCTGAAGAATATGCCATCACGGGAGTGGACGTTGTTCGGGGAGTAAACACGGTTCCCCTTTCTGTTTACCCCCCAGCCCCCCTACCTTGCTCCGCCGTAGCGGCTACGCGAAGGCGCAGAAGGGGGGCTATGTCGCTGATTATTACGAGTATAAAACATTGACCTTCATCCAAATCAAAACATAATAATCTGTTTTTGGTTGTAACTTGTAACCTAATAAAGCATTAACATTTAGATTCTTAAGCCCCCCTTTAGGGGGGTTGGGGGGTGGATTTTGGGGTGAAACAAGTTGGTGCCACAATACAGTCAGTGTATGCTTTCCCTTTAAATACATAATATAAATCATATCCCCTCCCTGTTTTCCTGATTATGATTAATTTTGCCCCCTGGTTAACGGGGAAGCTGACATCGGCCGGATCCGCATAACAAATCGGCAATTTTGCCGTTCTCAAGATGTCAGTGTCAATTATGAAACATAACCTGTTTGAATGAAAAGACTTATACTGATTATATCTCTTACGGTCGTACCATTTCTTCTGCAGTCGCAGGTTTCAGTTGTCAATGAGGGTATGACGGTGAACAACACCGTCACGGGAAACTGGGCGGGAGTCAACATTCCGAGAGCAGTAAAAACATCTCTCATTTTCAGGAACAACTCCATTACATCGGTTAATGCTTCCGGATATCTCCTGCAATCGGGCGATGAAGTGCCAATGAGTACCAACAACAATCTCGACGGAGCCGTCATCACAGGCAACAAACTGACATGGAACGGCACCGACGCATCATCGAACACTCACGGAATGTTCATGGGGTATAACATCAACTTCACCGTGAAGTACAATTATCTCGACAAGACACCCTACGGAATACTTTTCAAATCGGGATCGGATGCCGGAACCAACATGACATACTCCTCAGGATACGGGGCTTCATACAACATTGTAAGGAACTCGAAGATGTCGGTGAGGATGAAGGGAATTAACGGGGTGCAGGTGTACAACAATACATTTTACTCGAGCCTGCAGTCCGGAACGCTGATCTATATCGATGCCAACAACGACAGGCCGGTTCCTGCCCCCTCAACCGGGGCAAAGATCAAAAACAACATATTTTACACGGTTCACCAGATACCCAACATTTCAATTGAAAGCAGGTGCCTGGCCAATTTTGAAAGCGATTACAACATTTTCTACTGCGAATCGGGAACACCCGTTTTCTCAGTCGACGGATCCAGGAAAACATTTGCCCAGTGGCAGGCAATGGGATACGACCAGCATTCGGTAGTTGTAAATCCGAATTTCAAGAGCACCACTACTTTTGTGCCGTCAGCCAGGCTCGATTACGGAGCTGATCTTGGATCGACATGGTCAACCGGTCTGAATACAACAGCTGTCTGGAGTCCCGGAAAGACTCCGGAAACCACAGGCCAGAACGGTAAATGGCAGGTCGGAGCAATAATCTATCCGGCTGCTCCCCCTCCTGTTGTTACACCTCCGCCGGCAGAACCCCCGCCGCCTGTGGTGACACCGCCTCCGGTTGTAACACCCCCGCCGGTAACTCCGACTCCGACTCCGACTCCGACTCCGACTCCGGTCAATAACCCTCCGGTGATTGTTGTAAATTATTCCTCCGAAAACCTTTCGGGATTTGTCGGTGAAATCGATGCAACGGCAAGCTACGACGCAAACAAGGATAAGCTGAGCTTTACATGGGTGGCTCCCTCGAACCTTTCCGTGTCCTCCTCAACCGGATCGAAGATACGGTATCTGAGTCCGGTGGTGAACACAGCACAGACAGTTGAATTCACCCTTAAGGTAAGTGACGGCAAGACCACACAGACGAAGACCATTCCACTGAAAATATCCCCCTACAAACCCGAGCTTCAGTTTGCAGAGGTTGTCAGTATTGAAGCCAGCAGTTTTCAGACGCCCAATTATCCATACAATATTATCGACGGAAACATCGGGACCATGTGGTCGGCCAATGGAGATGACCAGTGGGTGATAATGGAACTCAGGGAGCCATTCAGCATCCAGCATGTCAGGATCGCCTTCAAGCCCGGACAGAAGGCTGAAGCATGGTTTGATGTAATGGGATCGGAGGACAAGGAAAACTGGGAACCGGTGCTCACCAAGACAGCTTCGTGCGGATTCTCCGGCGATCTTCATGTATTCGACTTTCCCGAATCAAAGTCACAGGTCGGATTCAGGTACGTCAAGCTTGTCGGCCACTCCAATTCATCCGACAGCTGGAATCACATATCGGAATTCAAGGTCTTCGGCTACAGGCACCTCAGCCACCCCGGCTATGAAGAACTGCCCGTTAAGCTCTATCCCAACCCGGCCCGTGAAACAGTCAGTGTCCGTATTGATGATCAGTCATTCAGTCCCGATTATATAAGAATTGTCAGTCTGACCGGAATAGTTGTCTATGAGGCAAAGATGGATCCGGGTCTGAAAGACCTGCAGATCCCGGTCAATTTCAGAGGAGGCATTTACCTCGTCCAGTTCGGAGCAGGAGATCTTACTCTCTTCTCCCAGAAGCTGATAGTGAACGGCTGACGCTCTCCTCTCCACTCTGGCGGGTATCCATCCGTCATCCTCCCATATGATAAAAATCACAACAAATATTTATTGAATATCGATAATTTCTGATATGAATATCGACAAATTTTTTACCTGAAACGATATGTTTTTTTGCTCCAGTCCCTTCATCTGCGGGAGAAGCTGAAATGGTACATATTTTGTATTATATTGAATGACTAAAAACGACTGAAAATGAAAACAATAAAATACATATCGGCTATATTTCTCCTGGCCGCAGGTCTTCAGGCAATACCGGCAGATGCATTTGCCCAGGACAGCAGGATCACCAGGCAGGAGATGAAAAAGATAAGAGAGGCCCGGATGGAAGCAAACTTCAGGGTTCTCGACACCATCCTTAAACAAAAGGATTTCGTGCTTAAGGCTGAATATCTTCAGAACAGGTACGGCGACAGGATAATGGTTACCCCCCTGCTGAACTTCATCAAGATAGAAGGGGAGAGCGGCGTTTTGCAGACCGGAAACAATACAGGTCTTGGCCTCAACGGAGTTGGAGGAGTGACGGCAGAAGGCAGAATAGGGAAATGGCAGATTCGTCCCGATGCCAAAAGGCTGCTTTACACCCTGAATTTCAGTCTTTCAACAAATATCGGGCACTACGATGTTGTAATGACTGTCAGGCCTGATGGCTCTTCAAGGGCAACAATTTCGGGTATAGGAAGCGACAAGCTCACCTGGGAGGGGCACCTGGAGGTCTCGGGAAACACAAGGGTGTTCAAAGGGTATAATTCAATATAAATCCTCGCCATCAACGGCGGCATTACCCCGAAGATGATATACGAATAATGAATCCCGGTATCCTGGTTTTGAACGGGATCAACGGGATTACTAAATTTTTCATGTCAGTTTTCAAAAAATTCAAACAGTATTGAGGCATTTTCTATGACTTTTCCTGTTTCCAGTTCCCAGTAGGGATAGATGCATTTTACACTTTCTT
>CAYQRF010000151.1:0-3812 GCA_964419775.1 uncultured Rikenellaceae bacterium | reverse complement strand
TTGCCCTGTACCTCCTGTGGCTGAGCAGGGGAATTTTCGTCTCCTCCCTGAAGATTATAATGCAGTTCACCCCCGATGATATCGACATAAAGGAAATCGCCTCTGAAATAGAAAAAATTCCCGGAGTCAGAAATATCCATCATGTCCATGTGTGGCAGATAAATGAACACGACCTGATGTTTGAGGCACATCTCGACCTTGCTGAAGATATCAGGGTAAGCGGTTTTGAGGAAATCCTGGGCCAGATAAAAACACTTCTTGCCGATACCAACATCAGGCATGTCACCATCCAGCCGGAGTTCTCCGTCGACGACAGGAAACAGATAATTTACTAGGCAGATACATTTTCCGCCTGACGAACACAAGCGGTAAATTATTGTTTATGTTTTATAACCGCTATTTTTTATTTCCGAATTGCTATTTTCGGCGGAATATTGAGCAATACTGCTGCTTCAATGATATCAGTCACACATTCGACGGAAGGCAATAACAGCAGTCCGGGTGTGGTGCGGGTGTGGTAAATGCAAGTATAATAACAAATTAATATAACCATGAAGAAGAGATTAAAACTGTTGATGCTTATAGTCGCCGGAGCCGTAATGGTATCGTGCTCCCCTTTAAAAACTGCTGCTTTCAAAACCGATAGGAAAGTAAGGAACGTAATTCTCCTGATAGGCGATGGAATGGGCCTGCCCCATATCTATGCAGCAATGACGGCGGCAGGAGTTCCCCTGAATATTCAGAGGACTGAAGTTACCGGACTCCAAACCTCCTATTCCGCCGATAATTATGTTACCGATTCGGCTGCCGCAGGAACGGCGCTTTCCTCGGGAACCAAGACCAATAATGGCATGATTGGTGTCGATCCCCAGGGAAACAAGGTTAAAACCATCCTTGAAATTGCTGAAGAGAATGGCCTTGCAACCGGACTTGTTGCCAGTTCTTCAGTTACTCATGCAACACCGGCTTCCTTTATTGCACACCAGTCGTCAAGGGGCAGTTACGAGGACATTGCCAGGGATTTCCTCCGGACCGATATTGATGTCTTCATTGGTGGCGGATATGACCATTTTGCAAAAAGAGCTGACGGCCTCAACCTTATCGACAGCCTGACAGCAAGGGGCTACGAGGTTACTACTTCAGCGGAGATGCTTAAAAATCAGAACTCTCCTGAAAAACTTGCAGCACTGCTTTATCCTGATCAGCCACCCTACAGGACCAAGGGACGAGGCGACATGCTCTATGATGGAACCAAAAAAGCAATCGACATACTGAACCGGAACCGCAAGGGCTTTTTTCTCATGATCGAAGGGTCGCAGATCGACTGGGCCGCTCATGCCAATGAAGCTGAAACCACTATCGATGAGACTCTCGATTTTGACAGGGTTATCGGAGCTGCTCTCGATTTTGCCAAAGCCGATGGCAATACCCTGGTAGTTATAACTGCCGATCATGAAACAGGCGGTGTCACTATCCTGGGAGGTGACATAAAATCAAAGCAGGCAAAGCTCAATTTCTCAACGAAAAGCCATTCGGCAGTCATGCTTCCGGTTTACGCATTCGGTCCGGGTGCCGGAAACTTCACCGGCATTTATGACAATACAGATATACCAAAAAAGATACTCAACGCATACAGGTTCAACAAGTAATCAAAAAAGGGTTCCGGTTCGGACCGGTTACCCCTTTAAGTTATTCCCCGGTTTCGCCAGTATTAATACATTCCCAAAAATTAATAACTTTGGCCCTCCGGAGATTAACATTGAATTCAAGTGACAGACAGCCTCAAACCCTACGGGGAAAAGCAAAAGGTCTTCGACCAGAGATACCTGCAGATGGCTCAGATATGGGCTCAGAATTCCTACTGCAAGCGCAGGCAGGTTGGTGCTCTCATCGTAAAGGATAAAATGATAATCTCGGATGGCTATAACGGCACTCCGGCCGGATTTGAAAATGTATGTGAGGATGAGAATAATATAACCTTACCGTATGTTCTTCATGCTGAAGCAAATGCTATAACAAAAGTTGCAAAGTCAAACAATTCAAGCGAGAATTCGACGTTATATGTAACTACATCCCCATGCATGGAATGTGCCAAGTTGATCATTCAGGCAGGAATCGGACGGGTGGTTTTCTGCAATAAGTACCGGATAACCGAGGGCCTCGACTTGCTGAAGCGTGCCGGGATTGAGATTGTTTATATTGATCCTGAAAACGACATCTATGAAGTACAATAATACGAAGAGGAGTGTCATTCTTCCTGTGGTGGCTGCATTTGCACTCGCGGCAGGAATTTTCATCGGTATTTATCTTCCGGGAAAGGAAAGCTCTCCCCAGCAGGCAGGATTCAGGGCAAGAAACGACAAAATCAACAGTATCCTCAACATAATTGAATCCGACTATGTCGATACGGTGAACCGCGCCGAACTTGTCGAGGCAGCCATCCCGGCAATACTGAAGAAACTTGATCCTCATTCGGTGTACATCCCCGCAAAAGATCTCCAGCGGGCTAACGAACCCCTGCAGGGAAACTTTGACGGTATTGGCATCTCTTTCAACATGCTTACCGATACTATACTTGTGATAAGCACCATACCGGGAGGACCCTCCGAAAAGGTAGGGCTGATGGCAGGCGACAAGATAATTTATGTCAATGATTCGCTTGTGGCCGGAAGAAACATGAGCGACGAAACAGTCATGGGCATGCTCAAGGGTCCCAGGGGCACTGTCGTAAAAATAAAGCTGCTGCGCAATGGAATCAGTGAGCTTATCCCCTTCGACATAACCCGCGATAAAATTCCGATTGCCAGCGTCGACGTGAGCTACATGACAAATGATAAAACGGGATATATAAAGATCAACAATTTCGCAATGACCACCTACGATGAGTTCCTTAAAAACATCAGGGAGCTTAAGTCGAAAGGGATGCAAAGTTTGATCCTCGACCTCAGGGAGAACTCGGGCGGCGTTATGGAGGCGGCCATTAAAATAGCGGATGAATTCCTGAAGGAGGGACAGATGATCGTCTATACACTCGGAAGATCACAACCCAGAAATGAGGCAAGGGCAACCGACCACGGAGAATTTGAGACAGGCGATCTTGTCCTGCTCATCGATGAGTGGAGCGCATCGGCAAGCGAAATCCTTGCCGGCGCAATTCAGGACAATGACCGGGGTACAATAATAGGCAGACGCTCATTCGGAAAGGGACTTGTTCAGGAACCGGTGCCTTTCACCGACGGATCGGGAATGAGGCTGACTATTGCAAGATATTACACACCTACCGGAAGATCAATCCAGAAACCATACACCAACGGCTTCGACGAATACTTCGACGATCTTAACTCGAGGTTCGAAAGGGGTGAGTTCGCCGTTTCCGACAGCATACATTTTGCCGATTCGCTGAAGTTCACCACCCCGGGCGGCAAGACAGTATTCGGCGGAGGAGGCATCATGCCCGATATTTTCGTTCCGGTCGACACCACTGGTCGTTCATCGTACTTCATCGCGGTGAGACCGCTTATCTACAGGTTTGCCCTTAAATACACCGAAACAAACAGGGAGACTCTCAAGAAATACACCGAGGTGGGGGAAATGGAAAAATTCCTCGACCGTCAGGCTCTGCTCGACCAGTTCATTAGATTTGCAGAACAAAACGGGGTCAAAAGGGACAATGAAGGATTAAAGCTTTCGGGTGAGGTCATTTATATTCAGCTCAAAGCCTATATCGCCCGTAACATCCTCGATAACAAAGGATTTTACCCCATCTGGAAAGGACTGGATACTACGCTCAAATATGCGATTGATTACCTGGA
>CAYQRF010000150.1:0-3813 GCA_964419775.1 uncultured Rikenellaceae bacterium | reverse complement strand
CACAATGCTCTCAGGAGTGCCATATAACAGTGAAGAAGCTGGATAGTATGGATGCCGGAGAGCTTACCCTCACAAGAAAACTCCATGGCAAAGACATGCTCCGAAGGAGCATCGGGCAGCCGGCTGCTTCTCTGAAGGAGAAGAATGTGAATAACCTCCGGTGAAACCGGAGGTACTGCGCCCCCCTTGCCGTAAAGCCCCGGCAGGGGCGACATAATTGCATGAAAATTATTACGCCCTTTCAGGGCTTTCCATCAGGGGGTGGATGCTGGCCGCCGGTTGCACCGGCGGTTATTCACATTAAACCACTGTCGTGGTTTTTTCGTTAAACCGCTTTCGCGGTAAGCTGCACCGGGAGAAACCACATCCTACCATTGTCATGGTCTTGACATTAAATCGATGCCGTGGTAAGCCGCACCGGAGGTATCCACAACTAACCACTAAAGCGGGAAGCTGCGAAGGGATCATTTCATATAACAAGCTTCAGTCGAATCTTTTTTATACTTTTGCAAAAGCGATACAATGAACTTTACTGAATGGAAGACCATCAAACAGCGAATGACGTCCTTCAGGTCGACGTGGAGCAGATCCTTAATTCAAAGAACCCGTCGCTGAAGAAGATGGTTCCGGGATTTCTGCTCAGGTACCTGAAGAAAATCGTTCACCAGGATGAGCTTAATGTATTCCTTAGAAAGGCCGGTCATCTTAGGGACGCTGAATTCATCGCTGCAGGACTCAAAGAATTCGACATAAGATACAGGGTAACCGGGAGCGAGAACCTTCCGGAAAAAGGCAGGTATATTTTCGTTTCAAACCACCCGCTGGGAGGTCTCGACGGACTGGTTTTCATCCACGAACTTTCGAAGTATTACCCGGAAATAAAATTCCCTGTAAACGATATTCTCATGAACATCAGGAATCTGTCGGGGATTTTCCTTCCGGTCAACAAGCACGGAGCCCAGGACAGGGAGGCGGCAATTGCAATAGAAAACGCCTATGCATCCGAAAGCCAGATTCTCTATTACCCTGCAGGATTATGTTCGCGGAAGAAGAAAGGAGTCATCTGCGACCTCAGGTGGCATAAAAGCTTTATAACCAAAGCCGTACAGTACAGAAGAGATGTTGTCCCTGCTTATTTTTCAGGACGTAATTCAAATTTCTTCTACAACCTTTCAAATATCAGAACTTCTCTTGGAATCAAGGCCAACATCGAAATGCTTTACCTGGTCGACGAGCTGTTCAGACAAAAGGGAAAAACAATCGACCTGGTGTTCGGGAAGCCTGTCCCGTGGCAGACCTTTGACAGGACAAAGACCGCTTCAGAGTGGGCTGAATGGGTGAAAGAAAAATCATATCAGCTTCAATCGTTTATCTCCTGACAGTCAAAGAATCAAAAAATATTTTATTTTTGATCGGTTTTTCAGTTTGACCCTGAAAAGCTTCATAACAATAAGGACAAAATGAAACCAGTAGCTGAACCCCTTCCAAGGGATCAGATCATAGCGGAACTCACACCTGATAAGCTTCTCCGGCGTACCAACAACGGGAATAATGAGGTGTATCTTTTTGATCACAGGAACTCCCCTGCTCTCATGCATGAGATAGGAAGGGTGAGAGAGATCACTTTCAGGCATGCGGGCGGCGGAACCGGCAAGGACATCGACCTGGATGATTTTGACACCGACCCTGAGGATCCGCAGAAACAGCTGATCGTGTGGGACCCCGACAACAAGGAGATGATAGGAGGATACCGGCTCTATTTTCCGCCGAAGGGATGCACAACATGCGACGTATCAAAGCTTGCATCTTCATCCTATTTCAACTTCTCGGATAAATTCCTGAAAAAATACTATCCTCACATGATGGAACTGGGCCGTTCCTTTGTCCATCCTGATTACCAGTCAAGAGCCATGGGAAGGAAAAGCCTCTTTGCCCTTGATAACCTGTGGGACGGGCTCGGGGCTATTATCCTCGATAACCACCATCTGAAGTATCTTTTCGGCAAGGTGACCATGTATCCCCATTACAACCAGAAAGCCAGGAATATGATTCTTTACTTCCTCAAGAAGCATTTCGATGACCCCGACAACCTGGCAACACCTGTCGACCCTGCCAATATTGACATAAACAGGGAGGAAATGAAGAAGATCTTCAGGGGATGGCGGTACAAGGACAATTACAAGATCCTTTCAAGGGAGGTGAGAAATTTAGGAGAGACGATTCCTCCCCTCATCAATGCCTACATGGGATTATCGCCGACGATGCGAACCTTCGGAACATTTATCAACCACAAGTTCGGCGAAACGGAGGAGACCGGAATACTGATAACCCTGAGGGATATTTACGTGGAAAAAATCAACAGGCACCTGGCTTCATATAAGAACGACTACCTGATCACCTGGTTCTCCCAGGAAAATCAGTAAGCCCTCTCATTCCTGCCTTCGTAGTAATTTATGAATGACTGATTGGCCACCTTGTTGCCTCCGGGAGTGGGATAATTGCCGGTGAAATACCAGTCGCCTGTATGCCCCGGACAGGCCTCATGCAATCCCTCCACCGACTGGAAAACAATTTCAACGCCTGCACGGATTTCATCCGATTTAAGCAGAGCAGCGATCTTCTGCGATATCACATCAGGGCAGAATGGCTTGTATATCTCCTTAACCAGGTTCCGTATTTCATCAACAGGCTTAAGTATCTCTTCCCTGGCTTCCATATACAACTCCTGCAGGAGCTGTCCCCTGCCCGATTCGACAAGAAGTTCCACCGCAGCCCTGAAAGCTATCAGGTCGCCCAGCTTTGCCATATCGATTCCATAGCAGTCGGGGTACCTTAACTGCGGCGATGAAGACACGATCACTATCTTCCTTGGATCAAGCCTGTCGAGTATCCTGATAATACTTTTTTTGAGTGTAGTGCCCCTTACTATCGAGTCGTCGATAACAACCAGACTGTCGATGCCTCTTCTGACCACCCCGTATGTCACATCATAAACATGACCAACGAGGTCATCCCTGCCGGCATCCTCGGTGATGAATGTCCTGAGCTTCACATCCTTCACTGCTATCTTTTCCACTCTGGGCCTGTGGTTTAATATTTTCTCAAGCTCCTCGCGGGTAAGTCCATCCTTTTTTTCAATTATAGCATTGAGCTTCGACTGGTTTATATAATCCTCAACACCCTTGATAAGTCCGTAAAACGCACTTTCAGCAGTATTGGGAATATAGGAGAACACAGTGTTATCGATATCATAGCCGACAGCTTTCAGCACCCTTCCTGTGAGCAGCTCCCCGAGCCTTTTCCTTTCCCTGTAAATAGCCTTGTCGGTACCTCTCGAGAAATATATCCTTTCAAAGGAGCATTTCTGCGGTTCGACCTCATCCTTCAGCCTCTCCATCGAGACATCACCCGAAGCCCTGGCAATCAGTGCGCTGGCCGGCGGCAGTTCCTTCACAAGATCGGTACGCAGGTTAAAGACGGTCTGTATTACAGGACGTTCTGAAGCCACAACTATAATATCATCATCGACATAATAAAAAGCAGGCCTGATACCGGCCGGATCCCTCATCACAAAAGCATCACCGTGCCCCACGATGCCGGCCATCACATATCCTCCGTCCCAGTTGCGGCTTGCCTTGCTCAGCACGGTTGCCAGATCGAGGTTGCTTTCAATCAGCGGGGTTATCTCACGCTTCGTGAATCCCTGCTCCTTGAACAGCCTGAAAACCCTTTCGTTCTCCTCATCAAGCCTGTGCCCCACGTTTTCGAGAATGGTTACCGTATCAGAAAAATCGATGGGTGTCTGACCAAGTT
>CAYQRF010000149.1:0-3839 GCA_964419775.1 uncultured Rikenellaceae bacterium | reverse complement strand
GCCTTCATCACGGCGGTCCAGTTGACATCCCCCTCACGGAGCTTAACATTGAATCCGGCCGACCGGCCTTTTTCATCAGCAAGCTTACGGCTGTATTCCTTTATGTGGATCCTGGCTATCCTCCTGCCAAGTATCCTGATCCACTGTTCAGGCCATCCAAAAGCAAGTATGTTGCCACAATCGAAATAGGCACCCACAAACTCACTCTGGAACTGGTCGATATAACGGACCATTTCCAGCGGACTGAGAAGAAAGCTGTTCCAGACATTCTCGATGGCGACCCTTACCTTCAGCTTTTCAGCCAGAGGAACAACCTTTCTTATCTCCCCGACCGACCGGTCCCAGCATTCATCGTAGCTGACGCTGTCCGTCACCCGTCCGGGCACCAAAAGTACTGTATCGGCACCAAAAGCTGCCGCATCTTCAAGGGCAACTTTCATTGCGGTTACTCCCTCCTCCCTGACAGACGGATCGGGGCTTGACATCAGGAATTTCCAGTGCTGTGAATTACAAACGCTAGGTACAATCATTCCGGTTTTCTTCATTGCCTGAAGTACCTCAGCCCTGTTGAGATGACTGTCGACCTCCACACCGTCAAATCCTGCCAGTTTTGCAGCTTCAAACTTTTCCAATATGCTGGCGCCCACCCTTATGCCTCCCCACATAATGCCTTTCTTAAGCGAACCTGCAGCAGGGGTCCCGAACATGCGGGACCCTGTCAACGGTACTGCCGAAATAAATGCAGAAGCAAGTGTGGCTGTCCTGGTAAATTGCCTTCTGTTCATTATTACAGATTTTTATGATAATTCATTGAATTACTCGATCAGGATCCGGGGCATCAACCCAGGTTTGGTGCAACCCCTATTACAGGCGGCACTTCAGGGATATCGGGCACCGGGCCGAATTCAAATACCTTTGGTCCGAGCGACAAATCGGAATTCATCAGTTCATCCCAGGTGACATCCTTGCCGGTGTAAGCCGACATCCTTCCCATTATAGTAATAAGGGTGGAATTCACTTGTGCCTCTCCGTCGTTGACCGTATTTCCTGTCCTGATCCCGGTAACAAGATTGATATGCTCCTGAACAAAGGGATCGGTAACCTTCCATGTCTCGTCCGTCGAACCTTCCTCCGGATGCGGGTATTTCCAGATCTCCTCGCCCTTATGGTTATATATCATCCCCTTTGCATTGGCATATCCTTCAGTGCCAACAATGAACTGCTCGGTAAGATTGCTGCATCCTGTTATCTGACGGGCAGCGCAATGGGTGTGCATCCCGTTGTCGTAGACGTATTCGACGCTGAAGAAATCGTACTGGTCACCGGTAACCCTTCTCTGCCGTCCTCCCCAGCCCATTGCCTTAACCGGATTTTTTCCGATATACCAGTTCATAACATCAATTTCATGTATGAACTGCTCAACTATATGATCGCCCGAAAGCCAGCAGAAATTTGCCCAGTTGCGAAGCATGTATTCCATATCTGTCCAACCTGGCTGGCGCTGAACGACCCATAAACCGCCGCCATTGCGAATAATATGCGCGCTTACTATGTCGCCGATTTCACCGCTGGCCACCCTGCGCCAGGTCTCGGCAAAATCCTTCTGGACGCGCCTTATAGTGCCGCTTACCATGCAGAGTCCCTTCTCCTGGGCTCTCTTAACGGAAATCATGACTTTCCTGGCTCCAGCCGGATCGACTGCAACAGGCTTCTCCATGAAAATATGCTTGCCGGCATTCACTGCTGCCTCTATATGATAGGGTCTGAAGGCAGGAGGAGTGCACAGCAGGACAAGATCGACACCCGAATCGATAACCTTCTGATACGCGTCGAAACCGATAAAACAGTTCTCATCAGCTACCTCTACGGAGTGCTTAGATTTCCTGAGCTGCTCCCTGCACTGGTCAAGCTTGTCCCTGAAGACGTCACCCAGTGCTGTTATCTGCAGGTTGGGACCCGCATCGAGAAAATTAACGGCAGCTCCCGTTCCCCTGCCTCCGCATCCTATCAGACCCGCCTTGATTGGCTTGCCATCGGGAGCCTGGGTCAGAAAGGCCGGCAGCTGGACTTCCTTCCTTTTTGGTTTCCCGGAACAGGATGAAACCAGTCCGGCGGTTCCTATTGCTCCAATTGCCGCCAGTGACGTTCTTGAGATAAAACTGCGACGGTCAATACCTTCTTTAACTGTGCCTTTAGGGCTTTTGTCTTTTTCCATAGGTTTGATTTAAATATCTGATTAATCTAATAAACTTCAAGTTCTCGCCATCCCGGCACTGCCGGGAACTTAACATGCGGTTCGGTCTGATACCAATAACATACCGAAGCTATATCCGATTTCTGGGCCAGGTACCTTCCTCCCTGCCTCCATCCCAGATCCTGAATAGTAATTCGCAGATCCTTTTCAAACCTTACCGGATCCATAATGTGCCAGCGGTACATCCCGAACCTCTGCATCACATTGTAGTGCCCGTCTCCCTTAATAACCTGATGAAGACCGGAATACGGCGTACAGAATTCGGTGTAATTCACCTCCTCCACCCCATAGGGATTCTTCTTCCTGGTGTCGAAATCATATGAGCCGCATATATAATCCTCGGTACCTGTTCCGCAGATGGTAGGATATTTTGTGTCGCCGTCGATAAAAAACTTGATCTCGCCTTCACCCCACCAGCCGTTGTTGAACACGCCCCATGCAAGATAAACGCCCACATACTGGCCTCTTCCCTTTATCCCGTCAACAATGGTATAGTCGGAAGTCACATTCGGATTGAGCCGTCTGTACTGGGCATGGAAGTAGGCTGCATCATCGGGAACGTCGGTCAGAGTGTAATCGATCTGGTAAAACAGTGTCATGAGATCGGCATCTCCCACATTCTCCATGGTGATCCTGCAATGCTTCCTGAAGGGCATTACCCAGTAGCAGTTAAAGGCGCTTCCCGGATTAACGCAAACAGCCTGCGATACAAGAGGAGCATACTGGCCCCATCCCATACCGAAAAAGTCGCCGACCGGACATTCAACAGAGGGTTCCGCCTCATTGTCCCAGTAAATTCGAAGTATTGAATAACGCCATTTGCCGGCCGGAGTCATCCATAAATGCTGTATAGCTCCTGGACCGTCAATATCAGCAAGGGTAAAAGTTTCGCCCGGCTGAATCCGGATATAAGGATTCACTTTCCATCCCTGACCAAGGTCGCGGGCTGCATTGAATGCATTTGCTACATTTGGTTTATCCTTGTCGGCGGGAGAGGCCATTCCTCCCTTGCCCTTTTCTCCGGTAAAGTTTTCGGGGCTTATCGAACGGGTCCTGGCATCGGATAGCCGGTAAAGGTTACCCATGTTCATGTCGAGTCCGTTGAATCCTTTCTGTGAAAAAGCCGAAAAGGCTGACACGGAAAGGATCAGTGCAACAAAAACGAATTTTCTCATACTTTCTGGGTTATTGTGATTGATTAACAGGTCAGCAGGTGATCATTTGCTTAAAATTAAAAAATTCTGATCACCTGGAGGAATAAAATCCGCATTTTATTCAAATCTTTATGCCGGACAGGGTCACATCGATATTTTTAATGACCCCCTTTCCCAGTTCCGCGAGGCGGAAGGCTTTTCGCGCTTTCCCCCCGGGAGCAAAAGCATGTTACCCCTTCCCCCCTGGGGGAATCCCGATAGCTATCGGGAGGGAAGGGGGTTTTATATTAGTGACAATAGGCCGAAAGCCGTATTTTTGATAAACTACAAATCATCTTCCATGAATTTCAAGTTTTCAATACCACACAACCTGGTTATAGTCTTCAGCATTATTATCTGTGCAGCCATTCTGACATGGGTTATTCCCGGCG
>CAYQRF010000148.1:0-3848 GCA_964419775.1 uncultured Rikenellaceae bacterium | reverse complement strand
AAGGGCGGAAGGTAATCCACCATAATCACCGGATGAGAAAATCAGCTTTCATATTGATCGTTGCATTGCCGGTACTGTTGATGACCGGACCGGGCCTTTCAGCTCAGACGGCTGACATGCCCCAGGCATCAGACAGTTCAAAATCTGTTGCCGGGAAAACAAGCTCATTTTATGCCGGAGGCGGCTACGGAAGCAACATGATTTACCTGGGATCGACAATGTCGCAGGACAACCCCTACGGCTATGCTTCTCTTTCATACGGTTTTCGCAATAAGCTTTTTGCCACTGTTTCTGCTGTGCATTTGTCAGCCGCAGACCCGCTGGCGGCATTCTATATCGGTTCCCTTTCCTACAGCCATCCTTTTAACGACTGGTTCGACATTTCGGCAGGTTTATACCGTTACCAGGTTGACCCGTCGCTTACCGACACTCTCTTCGGAAGCTTTAATTACGGCGACCTTACCCTGGGCTTCGACTGGAACATCCTGTATACAAAAATCTCGGTCGGAGCCCTCTTTTCAGAGGAGAGCCAGGGATTCTACCAGATCAGGAATTCAAGGTATTTCCAGACTCCTGAGTTCTTCGGGGGGAAAGCCAGTATTTCGTTCGATCCTTATGTAAATCTTATGTTCGGAACCCTCACAGAGGTTACTTCAACAGACGATACTGCCTACTATTATTCAGTTTCATCGCCATTCAGGCAATGGAGGAACAAAGGCAATGGCAATCCTCCCGGAAGCACAGTGAACACCACCTATTCCTATAGTAACAATTTCGGCCTTCTCGAGATCGACCTCGGGCTGCCAATTGACTTTAATACAGATTTCATGACTATCGGGGTAGAGCCTTCCTATGTCATTCCCCTGTATGATGATAATTTCTATCCCGGTGCTAAAGGTTTTGTTCTGTCAGTAAGCGCCATATTCAGAATTTTCTAAATTTACACTGATGAACGTACTGATTGTTGAGGATGAGAGAAGCCTGGCAACTGAGATTGCTTCATTTCTGAAGTCGGAGAATTTCCTTTGCGATATGGCTTTTACCGGCAATGAAGCCTCGGAAAAGATTGCCGTGAACCTGTATGATTTTATCCTGCTTGACCTCGGGCTTCCTGATTATAACGGCCTTGATCTTATCAGGGAGGCCCGCAAAGCCGGAAGCGAAGCCTCGTTCATAATAATAACAGCCAGGGGGGCTGTCGAAGACAAGGTTAAAGGTCTCGATCTGGGAGCTGATGACTACCTTGCCAAGCCCTTTGCCCTGGTTGAACTTCTGTCGAGGATAAACGCTGTTGCACGAAGGAAATTCAGCTTGGTCAGCCAGGATATCACCCTCGGGGAGTTCACAATGCAGGTCCAGGCCCGGAAACTGATCTGCAAGGGAGAGGAGGTCGACCTTACCAAAAAGGAATATGACCTGCTGCAGTATCTTGTTTTGAACCGCGACAAGGTCCTTACACGGCAGCAGCTTTATGAACATATCTGGGGAAATATTCTCGACGACCAGTACGACAGCAACTTTATCGACGTTCATATTAAGAACCTGCGGAGGAAACTCAATATTCACGGGCCTTCTCCATGGCTCGTGACGGTACGTGGAGTAGGGTACAGGGTAAGTACTGAATAAATGATGTCATTTTAATACGATTTGCACTTAATAATTAATTATCATTTTTAGAAATGAATACCCCCTTTCCTCCCGATATTTATCGGGATTCCCCCAAGGGGGAAGGAGACGGCAGAGGTTCCTGTTTTGCGGGACGGGAAAGGGGGTCAAATTAATTCCTTATGATCCGGCTAAAGACAAAGCTTGCACTTTTCAACCTTCTCTCAAAGCTGGTCTTTACTGCCCTGTTCCTTATCTTCCTTCCACTTTTAATCGAAAGGATCAACCTGCGGCAGGTCGACAATGACCTGATCCAGAAAAGGGAAAAAACAATTGATCTTATATCCGGGATAGGCATAGAGCCGTTCATAAACTCCGACACAACAGGCACTTTCGGGAGCTTTAACATTCTGAAGGAGGAATATATCAGTCTCGAAAAATCCGGCAGCAGCACAGAACTTAATGAGATCACGGTCAGTGACAGGATAATAGAGGACGAGGTGATCACCTACAGGGTGCTCAATTACACTTTCCAGGCCGACGGGGAAACCTACCTTCTTGAGATCGGAAAAAGCCTCGAAACCATAACTGAAGGAAGGAAAAGCATCTACAGGATCATACTCGGATTCCTGGTTTTCATCATTCTGCTTACACTCGCTACCGACCTGCAATACACAAGGATAATACTGAAGCCGTTGGAGAAGATCACAAACAAGCTGAGTGAGATCTCAAGTCCTTCAAAATTTGACATGTCGCCGGTGAAAACCAATACCATCGATTTTGCATCGCTCGATAAGGCACTGATCAACTTGATGATGAGGATCGAGGATTCGTTCCGCAAGGAGAAGGAGATAACAGTAAATATTTCTCATGAGCTCATGACGCCAATCTCGATCATGAGAAGCAAGCTTGAGAATGTTCTCATTCAGAATGAGACCGGAGAGGAAACTGCAATAAAGATCGAGGAATCGCTCAAGACCCTTCAGAGGCTTCAGCGGCTGGTCAATTCCCTCCTCCTGATAGCCCGGATAGAGAGCCGCCAGTACCTTCTTGAAGAGACCGTTGATGTGGCTGACCTGCTGACTGAAATAACAGATGAACTGAGACCGGTTGCTGAGGATAAAAAGGTAGAATTGAAGGCAGAATTTAATGATAAAGTAAGTTTCGCAAAGGCAAACAGGTCGTTGTTGTTTTCCATGTTCTATAATGTAATTAACAATGCTGTTAAGAATACCGGTCAGGGCGGCAGTGTAACCATCGGTTCAGCTTCACGTTCCGGTGTTTTAAAGGTGAATATTTCAGATACCGGAAAGGGGATGACCAGGGATCAGCTCGATAAACTCTTTTCCCGGTTCAGCTCACGCAGGGACAATGATGAAGACGGTACCGGAATAGGACTTGCAATTGCAAAATCGATAGCTGACCTCCACGGAATTGACATTTCAGTTTCCTCCACACCGGAAAAAGGAACGGATTTTTCTTTCATATTTCCTGAAAATTCATAAAATCTTCATCTTCGCGGGCTATTTTTGTCAGGTCAAACAATTAATCTAAAGCAGGAAATTATGAAGAAAATACTTCTGACATTCGCAGTAGCAGCGCTCGTGCTGTTCTTCGCAGGATGCGACAAGACAAATGATGGCAACGGACGCCTGGTTGTGAACATTACCGATGCACCTTTTCCTGTCGATATGGTTGAATCGGCTGAGGTGACAATCACAAAGGTTGAGATCAGGAAAGCCGGAGACGGAATCAGCGATGAATGTCCCTTTGAGGTGATCTGGGAAGGATCGGAAATCTTCAATCTTCTCGACCTCAGGAACGGAGTGGTTGCTGAATTGCTCGATCTCGAGATCGCTGCAGGCGAATATAACCTTCTGAGGCTCTATGTTGATGAAGCCAGCCTTAAGGTGAAGGATGGGGAGACCTATACGGTTAAGGTGCCGAGCGGCAGTCAGACCGGAATAAAGATCTTTATTAATCCCGGACTGTTTGTTGAGGGCGGACTCACCACAGAGCTGATCCTTGATTTTGATCTCTCAAATTCGTTCGTGCTCCAGGGCAACATGAACAGCCCTGCCGGCATCAAAGGCTTTATATTCAAGCCTGTGATAAGGGCGGTGAATAACTCTGTTGCCGGACGGCTTGAAGGTAAGGTTACAGACAAGAACGGAGCGAAGATCAAGGAAGCTTCGATAGTCGTTAAACAGGATACCGTTGTGGCCACCGCAGTAGCCGACACC
>CAYQRF010000147.1:0-3879 GCA_964419775.1 uncultured Rikenellaceae bacterium | reverse complement strand
GCGATACGGCAACAAACACCTTCAAACAGGCAACAATCGAGACAGGCGGAACCATCATGGTGCCCCTCTTTGTAAGCACCGGCGACAAGATCAGGATAGATACCTCGAGCCGGACCTACGTTGAAAGGGCCAAATCGTAAATTCATGGGGGGAAAAAAGTCTTCGGTCAACAGGTTGCAGGTTTCCAGATTCAAGCTGGATTCACTTCTCGACATAACTCTGTCGATAAATGCAAATCTGCCGACCGGGGAACTTTTGTCCAAATACGACTCGATTCTCAGAAACAACCTGGGAATTGGAAAAATCATAATCTTCAAACATTCCCTCAGATGGGAATGCATATTCAACGCCGGATTCCCCGCGGAGTTCGAAACCGGCATCGACGTGGAATCACAGCTCCTGAAATTCACCGAAACGGAGATCAGGAATGAGAACCTCGGCATCGAGGGCGTCGAAATCCTTATCCCCGTTTATAATAATAATGTTCCGCTTGCCTTTATCCTGATAGGCGACATCGAGGAAGACCGCGAAGGGATGAGCCCTGTGATCAGCCATCTCAATTTCATTCAGACTATCTCGAGGATAATCATAGTTGCTATAGAAAACATAAGGCTGTTCAGGGAAAGCCTCAGGCAGGAAGCACTTAAGAAGGAGCTCGAGCTAGCCGCAAAAATGCAGCAGAAGCTGATCCCCGACAACAAATCGATGCCCGTAAACGACAAATTCAGGGTCACCGGCTTCTATTTCCCTCATTACGAAGTAGGAGGAGATTATTACGACTGCCTCAGGCTTTCTCCTGCCAGAACCGGATTCTGTATTGCCGATGTGTCGGGAAAGGGAATTGCAGCCGCAATATTGATGTCGAATTTCCAGGCCGGCCTGAGAGCCCTTTTCACCCATGATATTGAACTTGAGATTCTCATCCGCAAGCTTAATGACCTTATCTGGACCAATGCCGCAGGAGACAAGTTCATCACTTTTTTCGTGGCCCGCTATGACCACATCTCCGGAAATCTGGAATACATCAACGCCGGCCATAACCCGCCAGTTCTGTTCACAAACGAAACGCAACAGGTGCTGCATCTCCATTCACAGTGCGTCGGTATAGGGATGATTGATGAGATACCACCCGTCAGCCAAGCTGTTGTAAATATTTCGGAAAATTCAAAGATAGTGTGCTACACCGACGGACTTTCAGACCTGAAGGGAGACGACGGGAAAGAAATACTCACCTCCGAAATAGTGAAGCATATTGCCAACAGGGAACCTGTTGAAGACAACATCAGAGATATGCTTCTGAAACTCGGCATACCGGATAACAACCCGGACCTGTTTGATGATGTGTCGATAATTGCGGCTGACTTTCTGAGGTAACTGTACCCCCTTTCCTCCCTGAAGGATGGCATTACTTCCCTGCTTGTTCCACCCCCCTCCCGAAAGCTTTCGGGACCCCTAAAGGGGGGCTTAATCAGCTTACCCTCAACAGGTAATAGTTCTTCTTGCCCTTCTGGACAAGCAGGTATTTGTTGTTGAGAAGCATATCGGTGCCGATGACCATATCAGGATTATCGATCCTGACCTTGTTGATACTCATGCCGCCTCCCTGTACAAGCCTGCGCAGTTCGCCCTTTGATGCAAACACCGCCGAGTGTTCGGCACACAGATCTGCCGCGCTCACTCCCCTGCCGATCACTTCCATGCTGATGTCAAACACAGGCACTCCCTCGAAAACCGACAGGAAGGTGCTTTCATTCATTCTTTTAAGCGATTCGGTGGTTCCTTTCCCGAAGAGTATCTGTGATGCCTCAACGGCAGCTTCATAATCCTCGCGCGAATGTACCATCACGGTCATCTCCTCAGCCAGACGCTTCTGAAGGATCCTCTCATGCGGAGCTTCCCTGTGGGCTTCAGTGAGCTCCTCAATGGTGATCCTGTCGAGGAGGGTGAATATCTTTATGTACTTCGCGGCATCTTCATCCGACACATTGAGCCAGAACTGATAGAAATGGTACGGCGAAGTCTTTTCCGGATCGAGCCAGACATTTCCTGATTCGGTCTTTCCGAATTTGGTGCCGTCCGATTTGGTGATGAGCGGACATGTCATTGCAAAAGCCTCGCCTCCGGTCTTTCTTCTTATCAGTTCGGTGCCCGTGACTATGTTTCCCCACTGATCCGATCCGCCCATCTGGAGCCTGCATCCAATATCATTGTAGAGATGGAGGAAATCGGTGCCCTGGACAAGCTGATACGAAAACTCGGTGAATGACATCCCTTCCTTTGCATCGGCTCCGAGCCTTTTCTTCACCGAATCCTTGGCCATCATGTAGTTTACTGTGATATGCTTTCCTATCTCCCGGATAAAACCAAGGAATGAATATTCCTTCATCCAGTCGTAGTTGTTCACCATTATGGCGCGGTTCTTACGATCAGGTGAAAAATCAAGAAATCGTGCGAGCTGTATCCTGATGCATTCCTGGTTTCTCCGGAGAGTCTCCTCATCCAGAAAATTTCGCTCTTCCGACTTGCCCGACGGATCCCCGATCATACCAGTTGCACCACCGACAAGAGCTATCGGAACATGTCCCGAACGCTGGAAATGAACAAGCAGCATCACCTGCACCATATGTCCGATATGCAGTGAGTCGGCCGTCGGGTCAAATCCTATATATCCTTTAGTGACCTCTTTTTCAAGCAATTCTTCGGTTCCCGGCATGATATCATGTATCATACCCCTCCATTTCAGTTCTTCAACAAATGTCATAAGTTGTGCTTTTATCCGGACTGCAAAGATAGCAAACGCGGTCAAATCGTTGTCTCAGCCGGGTCCTTTTTGGTTTCAGGCTTCTTTTTCAGCCTGTCAAAGCTCTGTTCAAAATTCCCCTCTCCTATTATCGGGAACAGGGCCGGCGCTATATCCGCAACAGGGTTGTAGAGCCTCGATGCTTCGATCTGTTTTGTTGGGAGAAAGCGGTGTTTTGCATGAATTGCATTGAGGACAGTGAATATCACGCTGAGGATAAGGGCGGTTTTAAAGAGGCCGAACACCAGTCCGAGCAGTGAGTTGAGAACTCCCAGAGAGATTTTCTCCACAAACTTGTCGACGATCATCCCTACGAAATGAATAAGTATCACGATGATCACAAAAGTGATAAGAAAAGATATTATGCCCACATACTGGCCGGTCATGTCAAAGTAGTCATAAAGCTTCTCTGCTGTGAAAGAGGAGAATTTTATTGCTCCCCATATTCCGAGGATGAGTGCCAGCAGTGATGCCAGTTCCTTTATAAAACCGTCGATAAAACCACGTGCCAGTCCGAAAACAAGCAGTATGATGATTACAAAATCAATCCAGTTCATGGTCAGTTAAATTAGAGCCTGAATTTATGAAAGATCGGCGACTTAACAAAAAAAGGTTTGTGATGGGTTGCGTACATGTTTTCCAGGCTTGTGACGTCTCCTTAAATTAGTGCAGTTCTATTTTATAACACACTGAATATGAGTAGTAAAAAATCTTGAAATTGGTTTTTACCGCACTAACGAATATTTTTTGTATTTTGGTGTATCCTTAACAGGCTGATATATAATTTCATAGATTTCCCCTCCTGGCAAGGAGGGGTGGCCCGGGCAGTGGTTTTGCACGGGCCGGAAATCGGATCCCGGGCCGGGGTGGTTAACTCCTTTCGAAGGAGGGTAAAGTTATGGCATTAAATATCTGCATATTAAACATCATATTGAGATTAAAATGATCCTGAATACATACCTGACGCACTAATTGTCTATAGTGTTACCAGAAAACAAATATGCTTGATTTTCGGAAAGCAGGAATGCATCAAAAATGGAAAATAAGGATGCATGATTTTTACAAAGTTATTCTTTTTC
>CAYQRF010000146.1:0-3900 GCA_964419775.1 uncultured Rikenellaceae bacterium | reverse complement strand
GGTACCATGTACCATACAGGAACAGGTTTTCCACCCTGTTTACCTGGTTTAAACGCAGGAAGAGTCTTTACAACACGGATGGCTTCCTTATCGAGTTCGGGGTCAACACCCTTTAATATCTCGACTTTATCTACGCCACCTTTAGCAGTAACACAAAATCTGACAATTACTTTTCCCTGAATGTTGTTTTCCTTAGCTACTTCAGGATACTGTGTATGTTCCATGATATACTTCAGAAGCTCTACTTCCCCGCCAGGGAACATAGGCATTTCCTCAACAACCACGAAAGGTTCAGCCTCTTCAGCCTCTTCTTCTTCAATCTCTTCGGCAACAATGGCTATTTCTTCAACCACTTCCTGGTCCTGTACTTCTACAGCGGCCTGGTCTGCCGTCATAAGCTGAACTTCATCCTCTGGTTTAATTGAGTCAACAACAACAGGAGGAACATATGCTGCCTGCTGAACCACATCCTGTGGAGGAGGTGGAGGAGGAGGCGGAGGTGCAACGGTTTCCGCAGGCTGATCGAGGTTTTCCATTTCTACAATGACCTGTCTTTCCTCTGCTTTCGTCCTGCTTTCTGCAGCCTTTGCATTGAGATAGGGAGTAATGATCGCAGTTGCAACAAGAACTGAACCGATCAGGAGTGCAATAAGCACATTACGATTATACTTCTTGCGCAGCGTGTAGGCTCCGTACTCCTTATTCCTTTTCTCAAACACTATATCATCAAAGGCAGGTGCTTTAAAATTTTCTTTTGCCATTTTCTTAAGGTTTACGGGTTATCTGGCTGAAGCTGTGGCGGTGGATGGAATTCCTGCTGCACGCTCCACCATCAGTTCTTCGTACCATGCTATCTTCACAAACGTATAACGGGCAATTCCGCAGATGTTCATCTCATCGAGAATATCCACAAAGTTTCCGTAATTGGCCAGTTTATGTGCTTTGATAAGCACAATAGGGCCAGTATCATCATCCTTTTTCAGCTGAGCCACCATGCTTTTTGCCGAATCCTGCGAGATCGGGATTTTCCCCGATATCACCTCTGCATTGAAGTCGTTGATTTTCTTGAAAAGGGCTCTGTTCCTGTCAAGAAGAATACGACGGACTCCGTCTGCGCTGAAGTCAGTCGCAGTAAGAGGCGGCAGAATGGGTGGATTTGCACTGAAATCTTCAGGTTTCACCGATCCCGGGTAGACATAGACCTTGTTGTCAGGACCAAGCAGGATGTTAGTTGTACGGCTTGCCGAAATCTTCGGAGCTTCCTGTTTTGTAGGATCCTTGATCTTTTCAGGAAGGATTATGTCCATGATCTTGGCCTTGCTGAAAGCAGTCGTAAGCATAAAAAACACGATCAGCAGACACATAAGGTCAACCATCGGAGTCATATCAATGTGAGGCGGATGCTTTTTAGCTCTCCTCTTTCCTCCTTTTTGATGTTCTTGTTGAATTATCTCTGCCATATCACTGCTGGATTTCTTCTAGATTAATTTTAACTGCTTCAAGGCTGGTAATCAGATTGAACCTGTTTACATTCCTGTCCTGAAGTATGTCAAGTACCTTTTCAACCGTCTCGAAACTTGTCTTGGAATCTCCCTTGATTGAGGCCTTGATGTTCGGATTGATCTGGCGTGCGGCCAGAATCCAGAATGAAAGCTGGTTGTCTGCAGAGTCGATAGGAATTCCAACCTGCAAAGCGTCTCTTTCAGTATTGTCCTTGGCATTCAGGAATTGTTTCATCTGGGCAATCGGGATTCCCATCGAGGATTTTTGTTTCTCGAAGGTCCTGAGTTCTACGTCAGTGAATTCTATCCCGTATCTTTCACCCATCGCCGCCAGGATTTTCGGCCTGTATTTGAGAAGGGTGTCGGGTCCGTTGTCGAAATTCATAAACACTTTGCCGTCAGGTGCCAGCAGGAATGTCATTGTATTGAAATCAGGCAAAGGCGTTTCTGATATAGAAAAAGGAGTATCAACATTGGCCGGTTCGGGCTGCCTCATTGTAGTGGTAAGCATAAGGAATATAAGTACCACGGAGAAGAGGTCAACCATCGGCGTCATGTCGATGTGGGGCGAATTTGTCGGTAATTTTATCTTTGGCATCTTTTTTTTCTTTTAATGATTAAACCAAAAGATTCATTACTACTTGCCTCTCAGTGAAGCAGCGAAATTCTGAGTCAGACTGAACCCTGCTTCATCAATTTTGAAAGTATATGCGTCAATAGTTGAACTGAAATAGTTAAACGCAATAATTGCAAGGGTAGAACCTGTGATACCGAATGCGGTGTTTACAAGAGCTTCAGAAATACCCTGTGAGAGAGCGAGTGCATCAGGTGCGCCTGACTGGGCAAGAGCGGCAAATGCACGGATCATACCGAGCACAGTTCCGATAAGACCGATAAGCACTGAAATTGATGCAAGCGTGGTGAATATAACCATGTTCTTTGAAAGCATCGGCAGCTCAAGAGCTGTTGCTTCTTCAAATGACTTTTGTATTGAGAGGATCTTCTGGTCCTTCTCCAGTTCCTTGTCATTCTGAAGGTCGCGGTAACGGGCAAGACCGGCTTTCATAACATTGGCAAGTGAGCCTTTATTCTTGTCGCATTCCTGGATAGCTTCTTCAATCTTGTCAGCTTCGAGAAGACCCTGGAGCTTGCGAACAAATGTGTTAAGTCTGCCTTTTCCTTTTGCTCTTGAAAGAGTGATAATTCTTTCAATAACAAAAATGAGAAGGACAAGAACGCATGTCATAAGAATGGGAACAATGAAACCTCCTTTGTAAATAATCCCCAGATAGTTTCCTTCAAGTGCATGGCCCTTGTTGTTGCCACCCTCAAAGTTAACCGGGTTTCCCATTACGTTGACGAACAGTAGATAGCAAATAACGAATGCTATCAGAATAGCACTTACTGCGAAAATGTTCGACAGTGCTTCTTTGAAAGAACTTCCTTGTTTACTCATTTTTATCGATTTTGGTTAGGTTAAAATTTTGTTGACTTGCAAATATATGTTTTCAATTGTTTTTTTCCAATAGCTCAAATAAATTAAATATTTAAATACGATGGGCAAATTCAAGCGGTTTTCTTCATTAATGACCGTTTCCCTGCTACTTAACCCTACCGGAAAACTATTTTGTTCGTCAGAAAATAAAGCTGAAAACTGACGGCTCCGGTATTCTGCCGTCAGTTTTTCAGCTGTTTTTTTTTATTGCTCAAGTTTAACGTTGTATACCCTCGATTTGGTTATCTCAACTTCAGTTGACTTATAACCCTGGGCACTTATAATAAGTATTTCCGATCCCTGAGGAATTTCGAACTTGTATTCTCCCCTCCCGTTGGTGAGGTTCTCGGCAGCAGTGTCCTTAACCCTTACGGAAGCATAGGCGATGGGCTGGCCGGCCATGTTGGTTACTACACCCTTGATCTCATTGGGGTTGATACCTTTCTTGACTGAGGCCTGATAATCCTGTACCCATCTCAGGCTGTTTTTTGCTGAAGTATTGTTGGGATCAAGCTCAAGTATTTTAGAGTAAGATTCGGATGCTCTGGCCAGATAGGAAAGCTTTCCTTCCAGTGTCTTCTCCAGACCGGCAGCTCTCGATTCAAGTGCAGCAATTCCGTTGTATCCCCTGATCTTGCTGTCATTGTTTTTGGGGTCAAGGTTGATCATCCTGTTATAATAATCCTTTGCCTTTGAGAAATTACCGGTTTCCATGTTATAGTATCCGAGGTAGCTCATTGCTTCTATCATCTCATTTGTATTCTTGAGACTGTCTTTTGCAGCTACGCTGAGGTACTTCTCGAACTTCGGTCTTGCAATCCCGGTCTTGAAATCCGGATCCATTCTGTTATAGGTTCTTGCAACCTGTGCGTGAGCAGGCAGATAGTCAGGTGATTTCTGAAT
>CAYQRF010000145.1:0-3909 GCA_964419775.1 uncultured Rikenellaceae bacterium | reverse complement strand
AGTCATTGTTCATTGAAGGCGGAGCAGCAGTCCTTAATCATTTCATCAGCCTCGGTCTCTGGGATGAGGCAAGAATATTCCATGGATATGAGGTGCTGAGCAACGGGGTGAAGGCACCCTTGATCGGCGGTAAACTAATACAGAAGCAGGAATTCAGCAGCAGCCGGCTGGAAATTTACTTAAGGGAGGAAAGGGGAAAATAGCGGAAATCAAAAGTTGATCAGATCCTTGCAATCTTCCTCGGATCATCGATCCAGCCCCTGTCATTGCTTAGGGCTGCGATAACTTCTTCCGGAGTTTCGGCAACCGTCCACATGTTTTTGTGCTCGGTTCTCATGAAATTGCCCCGGATCATCTGATCCAGCATTCCGATCAGCGGGTCATAGAACCCAAGGGTGTTAAGCATCACAACCGGACCGTGAAACAGTCCAAGCTGTTTTAGCGTGATGGCTTCGGTCAGTTCCTCCAGGGTGCCTATTCCCCCGGGCAGAGCCACAACGGCTCCCGCCCTTGCAAACATGTTCTTCTTTCGCTCTCCCATGTCGGAGGTCACTATCATGTCGCTTACACTGGGATGACCCCATCCTTCATCGTTCATGAAGGCCGGTATCACTCCTGTGATGCTGCCGCCATTTTCCATCACAGCATCGGCAAGCACACCCATAAGACCGATGCCTCCGCCTCCGTAAATGACATTTATCCCCGACCGGGCAAAGAGAGTACCCAACAGAGATGCTGCCTCAGCGTATCCGGGGTCTATGCGGCTGCTCGAGGCAGCAAAAACACAGACTGTCATCCGCAAGGGGGCTATTGGAGAAGGGCGTTTACCTTGGTTACAAAATTCGTCTTTGGCACCGCTCCGACCTGCTTGTCGGCAACCTTTCCATCCTTGAAGAACAGAACAGTCGGTATATTCCTGATGCCAAACCTGGAAGCAACTTCGGGACTGTTGTCGACATCACATTTCGTCACTACGAGCCTGCCTGCATATTCCTTTGACAGATCTTCCACTATAGGTGCAATCATCCTGCAGGGCCCGCACCATTCCGCCCAGAAATCGACAAGGACCGGAAGTTCCGATTTTAAAACCACTTCGTCGAAGTTGCTGTCATTTACTTCTAATGCCATATCTTTTTTGTTTTTGAATAGTTGAAATCCGAGGTAGCAAATATATTGATATTTTATTAAAGCTGCCTGTCAAATTCTGTATCCTGTCCAACTGAATCAGCTGTCGTTTTCCCTTTCATCACGGTCAATTTACCTTGTATTCAAGTCCCGGATAATCATCCAGAAACGACAACAGCTCATTGTTCAGCCTTACCCTGAGGCTTCGAGAGAACATCGACAGTGATACCTTGTCCTCTGCATCATAGAAAAGGAACTTCAGCTCAGTCGAACCCTTGTTCTCATTTACAAGAGTCGTGAGCTCGTTTATCAATTCTTTCGTGATGTCTTCCGGATTTATCTTGATCGTTACCGACCTGATCAGTTCATCCTTCACACTAGAAAGAAGGTTAATTGTCTTAATATGGAACTCGAGCTCATCCTCGCGGTATTTCTTTTTCTGAACCCTTCCCTTCACGAGGAGGTAGTATCCGACAGTGAAGAACTTGCTGAGGTCCAGGTATTCCTTGTCGAACAGGATGAATCTGAATGAATCGGAATAGTCCTGAAGGGTGAACGACCCGTAAGGCTTTCCGTTCTTGCTTGTCCCGCTTTTCGTGTCAACCACCATCCCGGCAACAGTAACGTCGCGTTCGTTGTACTCGCTGAGGTTCTGAAGATCGGCAAGCGTTGCAGTGGTGAAAGTGTTGATCTCGAGTTTGAAGTCGTCAAGGGGATGAGAGGAAAGGTAAATACCGATTACCTCTTTCTCACGGTTCAGCTTCTCGAGCTTGGGCCAGTCGGAACACGACGGCGGCTCGGGCTTCTGTATGTCGAAACCTGCAGATCCGCCGAACAGCGATTGCTGACTGGAGTTTTTCAGGGTCTTTGCGTTGTTGCCGTACCTGATAAGGTTCTCAATAAAGCTCGATCCCTTTGTATCGGTTGCGAAATACTGTGCCCTGGAGATGGAAGTGAAACAGTCGAATGCCCCGGCCACTGCCATTGCTTCAAGATTTTTCTTGTTGAGGGCATTGAGGTTAACTCTCTCGACCAGATCGTAAAGGCTGCTGTAGGGTCCGTTCTTCTCCCTTTCCTCTATAAGCTGGAGTACCGCACTCTCACCCACACCCTTGATGCCTCCGAGACCAAACCTTATATTTCCGTCCTTGTTGACGGTGAATTTCACATTACTCTCATTCACATCAGGCCCGAGAACTTCCATTCCCATCCTCCGGGTTTCGTCCATGAATGTTGTTATCTTCTTAATGTCGCTTATGTTACGGCTCAGCACTGCTGCCATGTATTCGGCCGGATAATGGGCTTTGAGATATCCTGTCTGGAAAGCCACGAGAGCGTAACATGTAGAGTGTGATTTGTTGAAAGCATACTGGGCAAAGGCTTCCCACTCCGACCATATCTTGTTGACTATGGCTTCATCGTATCCATTTTTGAAGCAACCCTCCCTGAACTTGAGGTTCATCTCGTCCATGATGGATTTTTTCTTCTTTCCCATCGCCTTCCGGAGGTTGTCGGCCTCGCCCTTGGTGAAGCCTCCGATGGCCTGCGAAAGAAGCATCACCTGCTCCTGGTAAACTGTTATGCCATAGGAGTCGTGGAGGTATTTTTCCATGACGGGGAGAGCATAATTTATTTCTTCCAGTCCATGTTTCCTTCTTATGAACTGGGGGATATACTCCATGGGACCGGGACGATAAAGGGCGTTCATTGCAACAAGGTCTTCAAACCTGTTAGGCTTGAGTTCCCTGAGATAACGTTTCATCCCGGTGGATTCAAACTGGAAGATCCCTGTCGTCTCCCCGTTGCTGAACAGTTCAAAGGTGAGCTGGTCGTCAAGTGGGAGGTTATCGATATCAATCACTGTTCCTTTCGATCTGCGTATGTTTTCGACGCAGTCCTTTATTATGGAGAGTGTTTTCAGTCCGAGGAAATCCATCTTCAGAAGCCCTACATGTCCGACCTGATTACCGTCGTATTGAGTAACATACAGATCGGCGTCCTTGGCCGTGGAGAGGGGTACATAATTGTCGAGAGAGTCCCTTCCTATTATTATGCCGCAGGCATGGATGCCTGTCTGACGTACCGATCCCTCGAGCACTTCGGCAAATTTGAGAGTCTGGGCGATCAGTTTGTTGGGCGAGTTTCTCTCACGGTTAAGTTCAGGCACTTCCGAATAAGCTTCCGAGAGAGTTACCCCGGGCCTTTCGGGAACCATCTTGGCGAGCCGGTCGGCATCGGGAAGAGGCAGCTTCTGAACCCTTGCCACATCCCTTATGGCCCCTTTGGCGGCCATTGTGCCGAATGTGATTATATGTGCCACCTTGTCGTGGCCATACTTGTTCACTACATATTTAAGGACGTCTTCTCTTCCGTCTTCATCGAAATCGATGTCGATATCGGGCATCGAGATGCGGTCGAGGTTTAGGAATCTTTCGAAAAGGAGGCCGTATTTTATGGGGTCTATATCTGTAATTCTAAGGCAGTATGCAACGGCCGAGCCTGCCGCCGAACCCCTTCCCGGACCTACTGCAACCCCCATCTCACGGGCAGCCCTGAGAAAATCCTGAACTATCAAAAAATATCCGGGAAACCCCATCTTCGCGATTGTGTCGAGCTCAAACTCAAGGCGTTCGGTCTGCTCATCGGTGAGAGTTCCCCATCTTTCCTTTGCGCCGCTGTATGTAAGAAACCTGAGATATTCGTTTTCGTCGGTAAAGCCTTCGGGCAATCCGAAGTCGGGCATGATGGGATCGTGGTCGAGAGTGTATTTCCCGATCTTCCCAA
>CAYQRF010000144.1:0-3914 GCA_964419775.1 uncultured Rikenellaceae bacterium | reverse complement strand
ACGCCGGATCCTGTTTCAGTACTCCTTTCTGCATCTCAACCTGGGACTGGGGCAACGGCCAGTAGTCATCTTCCTCAGGATCATAGACCGCACCCCGCAGGGTGTATCTGAATTTCTGGTCGCGCGCGATATAATCGTTCAGTACCTCGTCGTCAATTTCCCATCGCCTGAGGTCGAAGAAGCGGTGGCCCTCAGTGGCAAATTCAAGCCTTATCTCCATTCTCACTGCTTTCCTGGCTTCAGTTTGTGATGCGAAGGCAGGATGGCCGGCGGGATAGGGCTCTATTTTATAATTGGCTGCAGGTCTGGTCCAGTCAACCACGGGAAAGGTTCCAAGATCAGTCTCACTCAGGCAAAGACCCATGACAGGCGTACTGTTTCGGGCTCTTTCGCGGACGCTGTTGACCAGCGACCTTGCCAGTTCCAGATCATTCTCCTCAACGGCTGTCTCGGCCCTCCACAACAGGATGTTCGTGAGTCGGTACATCCTGTAGTTCTTGCCGTTTGAAAAACCGTCCATATAAAGGTTCAGTCCCTGTTCCGACTTGAGGTGCATGTATTTTTTTGTCATGTATGGACCTCCGTTGTCCTGCTCGCGGATCCAGGCCTGGCCGGGATGTATTCCCCATCCCAGGAAATCGACTCCCCGCCTGGCTATTGTCCAGTCGACACGCGGATCCATCAGGTGGCTGGTCGGGGTAAATGGAGAGCTGCTTGATAATTTCATATCATTTGCCAGGGGTTCACGGTCGTCAATTTCGAGGACCGGCAGACCATCGGTGGTTACCTGGAATGCTTCAAAGAGGCACTGGGAAGGCTGAAAGAATCCCCATCCTCCGCATTTGGCAGGACCCTTCTGATGGAATACTGCGCCTGAAATGAGCAGCGAAGTGGCAGTTGTGGCAGTTGTGAACGCCTGTATCTCAAATATCGATTCACTGTTGTTCTCATGAATCATGTCGTAGTTGTCGTAGAAATTCGGCGCAAGCGTGAAGCCGCCATTATTAATTATGTCGTCTAGCAGTATGCTGGCCTGGTCAAACTCCTTCTGGTACATATGAGCATGGGCTTTCACGGCTTCAGCTGCGAATTTGTCAGCGCGTCCCGGTTCGCCGGGAAAACCGGCTGGCAGGTTTTCTATGGCAAACTGCAGATCTTCCTCCATCTCATCCCAGGCCGGATCGTTATTTGGGACCTCTTCAGGAAGCAGCGGTGCAAGTTCCGCGGGGGTTTTTATGTAAGGGATGTTTTCAAACACCTTGTTTGCCTGGAAGTGGAACCATGCTCTCAGGAATCTGGCTTCGGCTTCCACCTGCAGGGCCCTCTGGGGTGGAAGCGGTGTATTGCCCTCCTGTGCCGCTGACAGAAATTCAAGGACGGTATTTGCGCGTGCAACACCGTTATAGCAGTCGGTCCATCGCTCGGTTGAATAGGGTGAATTTGGCCAGTTCATATACTGCTCCAGCGGGCTCATCGGGGAGGAATCACCGGCGGATGTGCCTTTATAGCAATCGTCGGAGGCGACGCTTCCGTAAACCCAGTCGGTTCCCATTGATCCTCCGAACCGGTATGTTCCCCTCAGGGCACCATATGCTCCGGTAAGGATCGATTCAATACCGTCGGGAGTAAGCATTACCGATCCGGCTCCGGTCCCTTTTGGTTCTCTGGTAAGGAATTCCTCGCTGCAGGAACAAAACACCATGCTGGTCAAAACCGGCAGAATCAACGCCAGCCTGGCAGCAACTCTCAATCCTGTGGCCATATGACTCGACGAATTAAGCAGGTATTAAAAGATAAAGATAGTGATAAATTTGATAAGGCGCAAGGGCGTTAAGGAGAGAAGTCGTGCAGGTCGTGCAAGTCCTGCAAGTCGTGCAAGTCGTGCAAGTCGTGCAAATCATACAAGTCGTTTCGCCGCGTACCGCATACCGCATACCCCGTACCGCATACCGCATCCTATTGCAAATTTTCCTATCTTAGCATATCATAATTTGTAGCATACCGTCTGTTAAAACCAATGCCCCGTGAAAAAAGTACTTCTCATCCTGCTTAGTGTTCTGGCCTCGGGTTCAGTTTATCCGCAGGACACGGTTGCCGGCGGCAGATTCAGGGCAGGTGTCAATGGGTTAGGGGGATGGAACCTGCCGGTCAGGATGACGGACAGGTACATCACTGAGGAAACAAGTCCCTGGAATGGCAGCCAGACCTGGTCGGCCGGGATCACTTTATCCTGGATGGTCGGCGGACAATACAGGATGGAAATTGCCCCTCGTTACTCTTGGCACAGGACGGGTTTCGAATTGTCGCCCCCGGTCTATGATGAAAAAACTATCTATACGGAGACTTTTAAACTGCTGTCCGTTCCCCTTTCCTTCAAAAGATACCTGGATGACTTTCTCTTTATAAGCGCCGGGACGATAGTGGATTTTACCTTTGGAGGTAAGCCGGAATGGGTTGATCCGCAATCGGGATTCGGTATTTCGCTCGGAGCGGGGAGGGAATTCCATGTTAAAAATTTCGTAATTGACATTTCCCCTTTTGCGGAACTTCATTCGGTAGTCCCCTTCACCCATGAAGACAACCAGCAGAGACTCTTCCTGGGGGCGTTGAGGATAGGCATTAGTCATATCTGGAAACGGAAGGCAGAAGCCGAAAGTGTTAATGAAGAGTTAAACAAACCAATTATCCCGGAGAGTCAGAAATGAAACAAAGATTAAGGATATTGATGATTGTAGTTGTCCCCTTGCTGTTCACAGGGTGTGAAAAATACAGTACCGTTGAGATAGCGGACGGGAATTTTCTCCAGGCGCTTACTGACAGGGGAGTTGATACCGACGGCGACGGAACAATCAGCTTCAGTGAGGCAGCCGATGTTAAGGAACTGAATATCTATTATTGTGATATTTTTGATCTGTCGGGATTGGAATCGTTTGTCAATCTTGAAACATTGCGCTGCGGAAATAACGAGTTTAATAAGATTGACGTATCCCAAAATAAGGCTTTGAAATATCTCGATATTGCGCATAATAAAGTGTTGCACCTCGATGTGTCGGAAAACACCAGTCTTGAAAGTCTTATAGCGATGTACAATCCGTTGACCTCGCTGGATCTTTCTGAAAATACCGCTCTCCGGTATCTGAACACGGAGTCAGTTCCCCTGAATAATCTTGACATCTCAAGGAATATTATGCTGACAGTGGTCAACTGCTGGGGCAATGGACTGACTTCGCTTGATATTTCAAAAAACACCGTCCTTGAACAGCTCAATTGCAATTCAAATCATCTGACTTCGCTCGATCTTTCAAATAATCCCACGTTGGAAATACTACAGTGCGAATACAATGACCTTGAAACACTCGATCTTTCGGGAAACCCTGCGCTGACAGCATTACTGTGTTCCGACAATGAACTGACCTCGCTTAACATCTCAGGATGTGATCAGCTGGAGATACTGTACTGTGGGTACAATGAGCTTTCTGTCCTGGACGTTTCAGACAAAACCTTGCTGAAAAAGCTGAATTGTGAAAAGAATAAGATTGCATCGATTGATCTTCAGGCGACCGTTTCGCTGCAACAGTTGCTGTGTTCGGACAATCAGCTTGAAAGCCTCGAAATTTCCGGCTGTGAAGACCTCAGTCGTCTGGAATGTTCCGGCAATCTGCTTACCAGTCTGAATACATCGAACAATACCGAACTGTGGCAGCTCTACTGCGGTTATAATCAGATAACCACCCTGGATCTGACAAATAACTCGAAAATATCCCAGCTTGCCATTGATCATATGCCCTCGCTGACGAAGGTGTGCGTCTGGGCTTTGCCGTTCACGGGTTCGGCATACACTGATGGCAGCCCGAATTTTTATTTTACAACTGATTGCAGTAAATGAGTGACACATGTTAAGGGGAACAAAATAT
>CAYQRF010000143.1:0-3916 GCA_964419775.1 uncultured Rikenellaceae bacterium | reverse complement strand
CTCCTGAAATAGGCATTTTCGAGACTATGGATTGAGCGGCGGAATCCTTTGCCCGGGACAATGAAGACCATTCCGGCCCTTTTTGTACCCAGATGGGAATGATAATCGGTTCCGTAAAATACATCTGCAACGCAATCTTTCTTCGAAACAACACCAAAAAATCCACTCATCTTTCTGATAATTAATTACTTAATAACTTGTGAATCTGTGGTAAAATTAATCATTGGAACGGATTTTTATAATTATTTCAATGTTATTATTACTTTTGCATTATTATTTATTCAAATACAGGTAAATAAATGACAGACACAGAAACTTTCACCCCGGTAGAACAGCCACAGAAAAAGAGTGCGCCGATAGCCATGATCTTTACTACAGTTATTCTGGCCGCAGCACTTATATTTCTGGTTGTGATGTACTTCGACCAAAAGAACAAGATGGTTGAAATAGAGACGGTCCTGACCCAGGAAAAAGACTCTCTGGCCAATGAACTAAGGCTCATGGTCCATGGGTATGACACTCTGAAGACAGACAACGATACCCTGATGGCAAATCTGCAGAAGGAAAAGGACAGAATCGTTCAGTTACTGTCAATAAATGCATCAAACGTTCAGCTGCTCAAGAAATACAGGGCTGAAATCGGAACAATGCGCGACATTATGAAAGGATATATTGTTCAGATTGATTCGCTCAACACCATGAATCAGCAGCTTATTGCTGAAAATATCGGTTTCAGGGAGCAGATAACCGAAGTTCAGAATTCGAATGTGGAGCTTACCAAGGTCAAGGAGGAGCTCACCTCGAAAGTAAGCGTGGCCTCTGTGATTCAGGCCAAGGATATCAGCGCCGTGACCCTGAACAAGAAAAGAAAGGAAACAAGCAGGATAGCCAATATCGACAAGCTGAGGATATGCTTCACGCTCCGTGAAAATCCGATCGCATCAGCCGGTGAAAAAGAGGTGTTCATGAGGATCATCAGGCCCGACTCGCTGGTGATAACCACAAGTCCCGACAATCTGTTCGACTTTAACGGCGACAAGCTCGTTTACTCGGCAACCCGTCTGGTCGATTACATGAACCAGGATATTGAAATGTGCATTTTCCTTGATAACACCGGGGACTTTATAGAAGGCACCTACAGTGTGGAACTGTATCTTGAGAATAACATAATAGGCCGGACAACCTTTGCCCTGGCAAGGAGATAATCACTTATCAACCGGAATCATAAGCTCTGAGATAATATTATCCGAAATCATTTTACCCTGGTTCGTAAGGATCAGGGTATTTTTTTCCTGCTTCATAAGTCCGTAATCAATAAACTTGCCCGAAAGATTCTTTATATAATCATAACCTTCCTTGTCGAATGCTTCCTCGACATAATCAAGGCTGATGCCCCACATTGTTCTCAGTGAAGTCATTAAATATTCGTTGAACCTTGTTTTCCTGTCGAGTTCCTCAATGTCAAAATCGAGGCATCCGGAATCTACGGCCTTGATGTATTTCTTCACATCCCTTACATTCCATTGCCTCGAATACCCGTTAAAGGAATGGGCCGAAGGACCGATGCCAAGATAACTGACCTGCTTCCAGTAATTCGAATTATGTACCGAGAGAAATCCGGGCAAGCCGAAATTTGAAATTTCATAATGAATGAACCCGGCAGCCCCGGTTTTTTCTATAAGAAGCTGAAACTGTGATGCGCTTTCATCCTCTTCAATTTCCGACAGGGCTCCCTTCTCCTTCATTTTACCGAGCATTGTACCCGGTTCTATTGTAAGATGATAGGCCGACAGGTGCTTTATATTGTATGAGAAGCTTATATCAAGGTTTGAAGACCAGTCAGCGGAAAGCAGTCCCGGGATTCCGTAAATAAGATCAATTGTTACATTGTCATATCCCGCATCGAATATCTTATCGAGGGCTATAGCAGCTGCAGAAGCCGTATGGCGCCTGTTCATGAACTTCAGGTCCTGATCCCTCCACGACTGGATGCCAATGCTGATCCGGTTGACAATTGTCTTTTTGAGACCAGCGAGAAATTCGTCAGTAACGTCGTCGGGGTTAAGCTCAATTGTAACCTCAGGTTCTTCGTCAACCCTGAAATTCCTGCCTATGTTATCGAGAATGCTTTTTATTTCCGAAGGCTGAAGGACAGAAGGAGTTCCTCCGCCGATATATATGGTTGAAACGGATTGGTTTCCAAGGTAATCGCGGCGCAGGTATGCTTCACGGTTAAGGGCGTCAATATACTGTTTGTTGTCCGATTGCGATATTACATGGTAGAAGTCACAATATGAACAAAGCTTCCTGCAAAAGGGGATATGGATATAAATGCCTGCCATCTTGATTGAATGAATCGTTTAAATTTATAAAGAAAATATCATTCTATTGTCTATTTTTGTCCCAAACTGTCAATATGATACAGAAGAATAAGTTTTCGATTCTTGTTTCCCTGCTTATTTTATATCTGAGCCTTGCCAATGCAAGCACTTTTGAGAAGGCAGGTTTTTTTGATATAAAATATCTTGACAAATTTGTGCATTTCGGTCTGTATTTTCTGTTTATGGGTGTTATTATTCTTGAACACCGTCAGCTTTTTTCAAACACCCGCCAGATAATTATTGTGGCTCTTATTCCCGTTGTATTCGGCGCCATACTGGAGCTTGCCCAATCGGGATTCACCGACACCCGGAAGGCTGATGTCCTGGATATTATGTTCAATACTGCAGGGACCGCCACAGCTGTTTGTCTGTGGCTTTTCTACGATCCTTACTACAAAAGGAAAAAATCAGATGAAGATATTGTCTGATGTATCAGCAACCCTGGCCAGATCAGCAATTGTCTTATTCCTGAACAAACCATCAATCTTCGAGCGAATTACCGAATAATCTTCATGGACGGGACAAGCCTTCCTGCTTTTTCTCACATCATTGCAGGCACCCTCGTGAATAAGGCAGTTTTTGAACAGGTTGTCGCCGTCAATGATCTTAACGATATCGAGCATTGTAATTGATTCCGGCTTTTTCTTCAGGGAGAATCCCCCGTTGGGTCCCTTTACCGAATTAAGTATCTTATGTCTGGCAAGCTGCTGCAGGATTTTTGCAAGAAAAGGAGAAGGAAGGCCAAGGTCTCCAGATATCTCCCTGATGCCTATGTTATTTCTGGTATGCCTGCTTGCCAGATACACTACAGCCCTGATTCCGTATTTGCAGGAGTTTGAAAGCATATCAATACATTTTTAAGGGGATCTTGTTGATCCTTCTTTTATGCCGGCCTCCTTCAAAATCAGTATCAATGAATCCCCTGACAATCAGAAAGGCTTCCGATTCGTTAATGAACCTTGCCGGAAGAGCACATATATTTGCATCATTATGTTTCCTTGCAAGCTTAGCAATGTCTTCGTTCCAGCACAGGGCGCTTCTTATTCCCTGGTGCTTGTTGACTGTCATGTTGATTCCGTTTCCTGTTCCGCATATTGAAATTCCGAGATCACATTCTCCGTTGGCCACAGTAAGGGCCAGCGGATGTCCGAAATCGGGATAATCATCCGATTCCTCGTACTTAAGACTTCCTAAATCCTTAATTTCAACATTGCTTTTCATGAGGTAACTGATTATCTTCTCCTTTAGATGGAAACCTGCATGATCGGAAGCGATTGCAATTTTCTTCTTTTTCACCCTGATTGTTTTAAGTGTGACAAAGGCACCAAATTAAAACAATTGAACAAACAAAAGAAAAAAATATGATTTTATCTTTTAATTAAAATATGAACCCATGAAGCTACCCCCTGAAATCCACCCCTATCCCGTCCCGATAGCTATCGGGAGCTTTCGGGACCCCCAGGGGGGACTTGAAATCCTCCATAGGCGGATTTATTTTTCTTTAATAATATAAAACATTCAATGTCTGATTCTTA
>CAYQRF010000142.1:0-3973 GCA_964419775.1 uncultured Rikenellaceae bacterium | reverse complement strand
GAGAGAAGCCCCGGACCTACAATGAGTCAGCAAGAGAGATCAGGGCTCTGATGGCTTTCCTTGAGAAGCTGGGAATCGAACCCGGCGACAAGGTGGCTGTTCTGAGCAATAATATGCCTAACTGGAGCTCCGCTTTCTTTTCGGTTACTTCCATGGGAGCAGTGGTGGTCCCGGTACTGCCGGATTTCTCCGTGACGGAGGTCGGCAATGTTCTAACGCATTCGGGAGCACGGATTCTTTTTATTTCTTCATCACAGATCGGTAAGATAGAAGAATTCAAATCGGATGAACTTGAAACGATAATTCTCATTGAAGATTATTCTATCCTGTCACCCTCAAATAATGCTGCAGTATTTGATCCTTCCGCCGAACAGGTAAAGCAATACGATGTCAGGGAAGACGACCTTGCTTCCATCATTTACACTTCAGGCACAACCGGCCGCTCAAAGGGAGTGATGCTGACTCACAGGAATATCATCTTCAATGCCATGAAGGGCAAAGTGATCCAGCCTGTAAACGAAAATGACAGGTTCCTTTCAGTACTGCCCCTTTCACACACTTACGAGAATACCCTCGGGCTTATTCTTCCCCTGCTTGGCGGAGCATGTGTTTACTATCTCAGGAAGCCCCCGACACCTTCGGTCCTGATACCGGCAATGGAAGAGGTTAAACCAACTGTCATGCTGACAGTTCCGCTGATCATGGAGAAAATTTACTTCAATAAAATCCTGCCAACCTTCACTGAGAAGAAACTGCTGAACCTGCTCTATAAAATCCCATTCATAAGGAAGAAACTTCATGAAATTGCCGGGAAAAAACTCTATAAGACATTCGGCGGGCACCTGAAATTCTTCGGAATCGGCGGGGCCAAACTTAACAAGACCGTTGAGAGATTCCTTATGGAGGCAAAATTTCCCTATGCGATCGGCTATGGTCTTACGGAAACATCACCCCTGCTGGCCGGAGCCAATCCGTCCAAATCGGTGCTGGACTCCACCGGACCCGCAATAGAGGACATCGAGCTCAAGATAAACGATCCCGATCCCAGATCAGGCGAGGGCGAAATCTGGGCCAGGGGCGTAACAATAATGAAAGGATACTACAAGGAACCCGAGCTTACAAGTGAAGTCCTGACTCCTGACGGCTGGTTCAAAACGGGTGATCTCGGACTGTTCGACTCCAATGGCAACCTTTACATCAAGGGAAGGCTTAAAAATATGATTCTTGGTTCAAGCGGCGAAAATATCTATCCCGAGGAAATTGAATCCGTAATCAACAACTTCCGCTTTGTTGTCGAATCGCTCGTTATCCAGCAGAAAGGCAAACTGGTGGCTTATGTGCATCTGAACATGGAAGAACTTGAGAAGAAGTATCAGATTCTCAAGGACGACATGACGCGCCAGTATGAACAAAAGAAGGATGAATTATTGCTTGAACTCCAGGAATATGTAAACTCAAGAGTAAGCAAATTCGCCCAGATAAACAAAGTCGTTCTTCAGCCGGTGCCGTTTCAGAAAACAGCTACGATGAAAATCAAGAGATATCTCTACGCTCAGGCGTAAAATCAGCTAAAAAAGTAAAAGTCCCGGGCTGCCTGTTTTTCACTTCGGCATGCCCGGGACTTTCATTTAGCCCATTTTTCAGATCGCGGCAAAGAAACTCTATTTCTTCGCTTCGCTGTATCTCCTGCTGACTTCTTCCCAGTTTACCACATTCCAGAAAGCCTCGACATAGTCAGGCCTCTTGTTCTGATACTTGAGGTAATAAGCATGTTCCCAGACATCAAGTGCAAGAAGGGGCGTTCCCTTCACAGCTGACACATCCATAAGAGGATTATCCTGATTGGGAGTGCTTGTCACTGCAAGTTTTTTGTCGCCGGTAAGTACAAGCCATGCCCAGCCGCTTCCGAAACGAGTTTTTGCAGCATTGCTGAAGAGTTCCTTAAACTTGTCCATCGATCCGAACTCCTTAACCAGGGCTTCTGACAGTTCTGCCGAAGGTCCTGATGATTTGGGAGCAAGATTGTTCCAGAATATAACGTGATTGTAAAAACCTCCTCCGTTATTTCTCAGTGCATCCCCGGCAGTTGATACGGTTGCAAAGATTTCGTAGATCGATTTGCTTTCAAGAGCTGTTCCCTTGATGGCAGCAGTAAAGTTGTTGAAATAACCGCGGTGATGCCTGTCGTAGTGGATCTCCATTGTGCGCGCATCGATATAAGGCTCAAGCGCGTCGTAGGCATATGGCAATGCCGGTAATACATTAATGTCAAATTTTTCCATAGTGCTTCTGTTTAAGTTATCGGGGCCTTCTGCAAATAAATTCAGTGCAAACATCACTGCAACAATCCCAAGGCCTGCTTTTTTTAAAATGTTTCTGTGTTCCATGATCATTAAAATTTTGTACATTAAACAACAGATCTTTGGTTTTGTTCAAATATTATCACCCCCTTCCCTGGCTTTCCCCGATGATATTTACCCCCTTCCCTGACCTTCCCCCAGGGGGGAAGGGGCCTGGAGCCTTTCTAACGTGGGTTAAACAAAAAGATGTGTGAATAACGTTTTCTTAAGAAATCAGTCTGTTCCGGCCTCATTTTTGTTGTTTATGGTAATTTTAAAACTAAATATCCGTTATTTTGTTAACCAAAAATAAATGCATATGAAAAGGTGTTTTGCATTACTCATTGTTTCAGCCCTTTTACTGACACAGTTCAGCAGCTGCAAAAAGGACAAGGGTGATCCTCCTGTTTTACCCCCCGCCGGATCGATGACCATTGACTTCAACAACTTTGATCAGACCATCAAAGGAGATTATTCTTTTTCGATTCCCAAGACTGCACCGAACAGCAACTGGGCACTGGCTTCGGGCGCTGCCATGATCTGGAATGCGATAATCTACAGCACTCTTGCGGTACCCGTTCACGCATTTAAGCTGGCAGCCGACGAACAGCCGGTCTATATTGACGATAATACCTGGCAATGGAGTGCCACCGCAACTGTGCTGAACGCAACCTATAATGCACGGCTCACAGGACAGGTAACTCCTTCAAACAACGTCTGGAAAATGTATATCTCAAAAACAGGTACAGGAGGATTCACCGACTTCCTGTGGTTTGAAGGCACATCCAAAGCCGACGGATCGTCGGGACAATGGAAGCTTTATGAAAGCCAGGCAAATCCTGTCGAAATTGCGAAAATCGACTGGACTGCAGAATCCGGAAAAGCAGTGTCAGTCAAATATACTTTCACCAAATCGGGAAATCCCTTTGCAGGAAGCAATATCGAATACGGGACTACCCAGAATACCCTGAATGCTTACTATTCAATGTACTATTATAATTCTGAAGCTGAAGAATTCTTCGAAATGGATGTCGAATGGAGCACAACAGGGAAAAACGGAAGAATCTCCTGTCCGCAGTTTTTCGGAGACTCCGAATGGTATTGCTGGGACAGCAATTACCTTAATGCCGACTGCAGTTAAAAGCGACTCTATTTCGTGTGAAATAACTTAAATAGCAATAATTTACCCTCGTCACCGACGGGGGTTTTTTTTACCGTGATTTTTTAGTATTTTTCCCGCCTTAATTTTAAAATGGCGTTAATGTCAACAGGAAAAAAGGCTGTTTCACTGATTCTGCTGATTGTTGTGGCAGACCAGATTCTGAAATTCTGGGTAAAGACACACATGGTAATAGGCGAAGAACGTTCGCTGTTCGGTGACTGGGGTCTGCTTCATTTCATCGAAAACAACGGAATGGCATTCGGCATGGAGATCGGCGGGAAAACCGGAAAGATAATCCTCAGCCTGTTCAGAATCGCCGCGATCACAGCTATAGGCTGGTTCCTTCACTCGCTGGTTAAAAAGGAAACCTATACCGGACTTATTCTCGCCGTCAGCGCCATTCTGGCCGGTGCGGCCGGGAATCTTCTGGACAGCGCCTTTTACGGAATGATTTTCAGCGAAAGCTACAGCC
>CAYQRF010000141.1:0-4010 GCA_964419775.1 uncultured Rikenellaceae bacterium | reverse complement strand
TTACAAGGCCTGACATTCTCTCCGACATGGAAAGGTATGTTAAGCTGAGCAGGGAATACAAGGATCTCCATCCGGTTGTGGATGCCATGGAGAAATACAGGCTTACCATTCAAAACCTCAACAGTGCAAGGGAAATTCTTGCCACCGAGAAGGACGAAGAAATGAGGGAAATGGCCAAGTCGGAGGTAGACCAGCTGTCTGAAGTCCTTCCTGAAATGGAGGAGGAGATAAAATTACTTCTTATCCCTGCTGATCCGGAGGACGACAAGAATGCAGTCCTGGAGATCAGGGCCGGCACCGGAGGTGATGAGGCCAGTATTTTTGCGGGTGATCTGTTCAGAATGTACAGCAAGTTCTTCGAACAGAAGGGATGGAAGGCTGATGTAACAAGCTTTTCGGAAGGTACCGCTGGCGGATACAAGGAGATTGTGATCAGCGTTTCAGGTGAAGGGGTTTACGGCATCCTGAAGTACGAATCAGGAGTTCACAGGGTTCAGCGGGTGCCTCAGACCGAGACTCAGGGAAGGATACATACTTCGGCTGCATCAGTCGTGGTTCTGCCTGAAGCCGACGAAGTCGACGTTGAGATCAGGAATGAAGATATCAGAAAGGACACCTACTGTTCTTCAGGACCTGGTGGCCAGTCGGTAAATACCACCTATTCAGCGATCAGGCTTACTCATATACCGTCGGGCATCGTCGTAATCTGCCAGGATGAGAAATCACAGCTCAAAAATTACGACAAGGCGCTTAAGGAACTGCGCACACGACTGTATAATCTTGAATATCAGAAATATCTTGATGAAGTTGCCCGCAAGAGAAAAACAATGGTCTCTACCGGCGACAGGTCTGCAAAGATCAGGACCTACAATTACCCTCAGGGAAGGGTAACAGACCACCGTATAAATCTTACGGTGTATAACCTGCCTTACATTCTCGACGGCAATATCGGTGAGATAATCGGTAAACTGCAGGTGGCTGAAAATGCAGAAAGGCTGAAGGAAAGCAATATTTAATACCCTATTAATATGGATCACAATGGCTTGTACAGGGCAATCTCGGAAAAGAGATCGTTCCTGTGTATCGGTCTTGACAGCGAGCTTGAAAAACTTCCCCCTTCCCTTCACAAAGCCAAAAACCCCGTTCTCGAATTCAACAAGAGAATAATTGACGCCACCCATAAATACGCGGCTGCGTATAAGGCGAACACCGCCTTTTACGAATCGATGGGGGCAAAGGGCTGGCTTACCCTCGAGGCAACCCTCGGTTACATCAGGACCAACTATCCCGGGATGATGGTTATTGCCGATGCGAAACGCGGCGATATCGGCAACACCTCAAAGATGTATGCCAGGGCATTCTTCGAGACAATGGATTTTGATGCGGTTACTGTTGCACCGTACATGGGCGAAGACTCGGTGGCTCCCTTCCTCGGGTATCCGGGGAAATGGGTAATCCTGCTGGTCCTGACTTCAAACAGGGGAGCCGACGATTTCCAGTATCACAACGAGGACGGTCTGATGCTCTACGAAAGGGTGCTTACACTCTCGCGCAAGTGGGGAACACTCAACAACCTCATGTATGTCGTGGGAGCAACACGAGCTGATATGCTAAAGGATATCAGGAAAATAGTGCCGGAACATTTCCTCCTTGTTCCCGGAGTCGGAGCCCAGGGCGGAAGCCTGGCTGATGTAGTCCGATATGGGATCAATGCAAAATGCGGACTCCTGGTGAATTCGTCACGGGGAATAATTTTTGCCGACAGCACTGATTACTTTGACAGGACAGCAGGAGAAAAAGCCGCTGAGATCCAGAAGGAAATGGAATCTCACCTTGCAACTCACAAACTGATCTGATTCTTACAGATTCCCGCATTCGGGAACCATCTTTTTTTCTGTTAAGCATATGGCATTGCAGCAAGTTTTGTAACTTTATTGTCTCGCTGTTTATAAACTTGTGCTCCGATGAAAGAAGAATTCCTGCATTACCTGTGGAAATACTCCCTGTATGAGTCAGCTTCGCTTATCGACGGGGATGGTAATCCGATAACCGTAATTTGTCCGGGTGAGTACAACCGCGATTCGGGTCCCGATTTTTTCAATGCCAGGATGGTGATTGCGGGGACCGAATGGGCCGGCAATGTGGAGATACACATAAAGGCATCACACTTCAATGTTCACGGGCATGACCGCGATCATGCCTTCGACAATGTCATCCTTCATGTAGTGGCCGAAATGGACATGAAGGTATTCAATGCAAAGAATGAGGAACTGCTGACGACCGAAATTAGATTCAATCCGGAGCTCTACCGGAAGTACATCGACCTGGTAAATAATCCCTGCGCCATTGCATGCCGCGACGAGCTGGGTGGCACCGACAGCTTTCTACTGCGAAGCTGGCTGCATTCGCTTCTTATCGAAAGGCTGCAGATGAAATCGGAGGCTGTTATGAAGATCTGGACGGCGACAGGCAACGACTGGGATGAGACTTTCTACAGGGTGCTGAGCCGGTATTTCGGGTTCAGGGTGAATACAGAGCCTTTTGAAATGCTGGCCACAGCCCTTCCATTCAGGATAATAAGGAAACACGCCGACAACAGGCTCCAGATAGAGTCGCTCCTCTTCGGAAGCGCAGGCATGCTTGAAGAAGGGTTGTTTAAAAATGCCCTTTCAGATCAGTATTATATCGACCTCATACGGGAGTACAAGGTACTGTCGGCTAAATATTCACTCAGGCCGATACATGGCTGGCTGTGGAAGTTCTGCCGCCTCCGTCCGGTTAACTTTCCGACAGTCCGGTTGTCACAGCTGGCAGCTCTTCTGTCAACCGCCGGAGGTTTGTTCTCCAGAACACTGGCAGCCGGTGATGTGTCACGGCTGAAGGAACTGTTCAGTGTGGCAGCATCGCCGTACTGGGATAATCATTATATATTCGGGAAGGAGAGCAGGAGATCAGGGAAGCACACCGGCGATCAGGCTACCGATATTCTGCTGATCAATGCCGTGATACCAATGATTTTTATTTACGGACGTACACACGACGACAGAAAGCTTTGTGACAGGGCTCTCGATTTTCTCAATCTGATTGATCCGGAAAAGAATTCCGTTATACGCGACTGGACTCTGGCAGGGGTGGTTCCCGAATCGGCATTTTACACCCAGGCTCTGCTCCAGCTTACTGATGAGTACTGCCGTAAAAGAAGATGCCTCGATTGCAGGATAGGCAGCAGCGTGATCAGTTCAGGAAAACTCCTGAAAAACAGCGATCAGCTTACTCTCGAGCCGTGACAACGCAACGGGCCGCCTGAAAGTCATGATCCGGTAAGGATTCAACCAGGGGAAAGAACCCTGAACAATCCGCTCACAACTCTGTTAATTTGTTAATAAGTTGTTATTTATCATAATTTACACACGCAACTTTTAGACCTAACTTTACGTCTTTATATAGGCGGGGCAATATTTTTAGCTGTGCTGTCGTTGGACTTTCAGGAAATATTTACCGGACTTCAAAAAAAAGTAGTCAATTGTTTGATAGTTTACATAAAAAAGCCTTATTTTTGCGTTCCAAAATTGGAGACTCAATTTATTTATGGATTAATAATATATTAATTAAAGATATGTATTTGACTACCGAGAAGAAGCAGGAGTTTTTCAAAACGTTTGGAACATCAGAGATTGACACGGGCACAGCCGAGGGACAGATTGCGTTGTTTTCATACAGGATATCACATCTCACCGAACACCTGAAAAAGAATAAAAAGGACTTCAGCACCCAGAGAGCTCTTATAAAGCTTGTGGGAAGGAGGAGGAAACTTCTTGATTACCTCAAAGTAAAAGATATAGAGCGTTATCGCGAAATAGTCAAAGCGTTGAAATTACGTAAGTAAGTGAAAAAAGGCAATTCTGAATTGCCTTTTTTCTTATTATCCTTAATTAATTGTAATTTCGGCAATCACAAAACACAATAGAAAGAATGTTTAATATTAAAGAGAAGAATATTGATCTCGGCGA
>CAYQRF010000140.1:0-4044 GCA_964419775.1 uncultured Rikenellaceae bacterium | reverse complement strand
TTACCGAACCGTCATGCGGAGGGTGGTTTTTGCCTGCCGATAGCTATTGGCACGGGCACAAATTTTGTGAGCTGCACGAGTGTCGCGGCAGGATGTTAATCGGGATCATGTAACAAGTCAAGGTACACAGAGTTTTATTGCGGGGGCATTGGCGCGATAAAAGCTATTACAAATCTGTCATGGGTGCAGGAATAAAAGAAAAACCATGACAAACAACTGACCCATTGTCGTGTCAGTGGCTGTTGATTATTTTTGCCTGAACAACTTACCATGGAAACAATTCCGGACAATATGAAATCCGTTAATCTGCCAGGCCTCTCCTGTGTTTATATTTATTGGTTGTTTTGCACTGATTATGTGGATCCCTGTTGCATAAAGGGGAGTGAACTTATTTTGTTTGAGTGCCTTTCACCTCCTTGTCAACTTCGTTGTTAATGGATGTAAGAAAGTTGGCGAAAGCTAATTGCCGCTCGTTGCTATCAGCCTCAGGCCATGCACTGTTGACTGCGATTACCAGTCGCCTTGAAGGGTCGATATGGATTCTCTGGCCATGAATCCCCAATGCATCAAAACTTCTGCTATTAAAAATCCACCAACCGTATCCATAGCCACCACCGGGCCATAGCGGCACTTGTATTTGAGTTGCTGTCTTGAACCAATTACCGGGAACAATGGATTCACCATTGATGCGGCCATCTTCCAGAACAAATTGTCCGAACCTTGCGAAATCACGGAGCGTCATTTGCAGACAACATCCAGCCAATTCCTGGCCTGTTCTATCCAGGGTCCAGGTTGCATTCTGCTCCATACCGTAAGGTTTCCAGATCTTCGAGGAAAGATAGCGGGCCAAGGTTTGATGGGTTGCTGCGCTTACAAGTACACCCAGTAAGTGAGTTTCACCTGTACTATACAAAAATTTTTGACCAGGTTTTGACTCGGCTGGCAAGCGTCTCATGTAACTAACTGTTGCATTCATGCCTGGCTCAATCGAATCTGTAGAAAATCTGGCAATGTCACCATTCGGATCAGTATAGTTTTCGTTCCATCGAATACCTGTGGTCATGGTGAGGAGATGGCGGATCTTCACACTATCGTAAGCACTCTCTTTTAAATCGGGGATATAATCTGTAACGTAGTCGTCAACACTTTTAATGAAACCATCCTTGATGGCAGCACCCACAAGCGTGCTTGTTACAGACTTTGCAACAGACAGTGAAGACCATCGGTTGGATTTGCTGTGTCCAGGAGCATAGCGTTCTAAACGGATCTTTCCATCTTGTAAAATCAGGAGACCGGCTACTTTTTGTTCAGTAATGAAATCTTTCAGTTCTTCTTCTTTTTCTCCGCCTTCGCTAAATGCGGCAATGGGTATTCCCTGTGAAAGCTCGAGTACTTTGCTCCCCTTCAACACTTCATGTTCTTCCTTGTTCCATTTTGATACGTTTGTTGAAAGTGAATCCTGGCTCGTGATTTGATGTGCCAGAGAGGATGAAGGTGAGATAACAGTTGCAAAAAGCGGGACGATGGTGATCAGGATTGAGAAATTAACTGATATGCGCATGATCTGACTTCTGTTTTTGAGTTGTTATACATATTTTTTAACAACTGGCAATGGTAATAGTTTAAAGGCACTAACAATTGTTGTAAAACCAAGACGAGGTTTTTGCAATAGCCACTTCAATTCAACAGTCGTAATCTACAATCACACTTTTAGTATTATACCTTACCTCCTTTAACAAGCAGCCATATAGATAAGGCCATTTCACCGAAAATACTTGGTACTGCAACTAATACTAAAAAGATTGAACTATAGTCGTCATAGTTATCGAGTAAAAAGTGCGCACCTGTATCAGCCATATACATTATGCCTGCAATGATCAGCGATACTGTAATAAATCTTGGTTTTTTAAGAATACGTCCTAAAAGTATAAGATGAATTCCAAAAAAGAACAATCCGATTAGCCAGGTAGTATTGAAAATATTAACTTGTCGAAGTATTTCCTGACCTGTAGTTGATGATAAAGCAATGGGCAGAGCAAATACTGCTACCCCCATTATAGCAGCATGCATCATTCTAAAAAGAGTACTTAGTACTGTTAAAATATTTTCTTTGTATAATTCATATAATGCCCATGCGACAACAACATCAAAAACAACTGTAATCAGAAAAGCTATAATTCCAAATCTTACTATCACATGATTCTCCTGGATGGTAGTCAGAGGATCTTTCAGAATTGATTCGAGTACAAAGAAATTAGCAAATATTGCAGCAAAGAAAATAACCAGGTAACTTATACCTGCAATTATCGATAGTGTTCTTGGCTTCATAATTTGTTAGGTTTTATAGTTGTTATCTTCAATTACATTACGTCTTATTTTAACAATTTATCCATGCAATTGTTTAATAAATCACTGATATGCATATTATTTAATCCGCCTTCGCGTAAAGCTTCGGCGGACGCGAAGGTCAGGTTTAATTCCTCGGTGCTTGCACCGTTTTTTGAGTCCAGAGCTTGCTCTGGGGTTCATACCATTTGATTTTACCAAAAGCACCTTTCCAATTTTTGGCTAATTTTATAAAATCTGTATATCCGTTTTTCCTGATAAATTCTATTGCTTGCTTATATTTTTGGTACTTGTATCCTTTTTTTGAATACCAATCTCCAATTGTTTTACAAGTATTTAAATCTGAACAATCTGCACAGGTATCGTATCTCATTTCTTTGAAGCAGCAAATCTTAATTTTACATTTTGCTTTTTCAATATCTCTTTCTCCTGTATCAAATCCCAATTTACATCCCTTGCAGAATCCCTCAATAAATGGTTTACAAGTCTTACAATATGCTCCACAGCATCCTATATATCTATTTTGATTCACACTATTCATACATAAGTCAGAGAAACGAAGTTACAAGTCCTGATAAAAATATTACTTTTTGCCGTTAGGTTTCGTTGCTTTTAAGTCCAGGTCAGTGGAAGATATATTTTTGTAATGATAAAATATCTAAATGGCAGATAATCTGATTTTTCGGCGGCAATGAAACCTGACGGCCCGGCAATATGGGAAGGTTGTGTTACCCGATCCTGCCCCGACTGAACAAAGTGAACGTCGGGGGCAGCATCAGGGCACCCCGAATAGCTATCGGGGCGGTACAATGCTAATCGGGACCAGAAAACTGTCAGGGTGTACCGGATTTTATTTGCGGGCAGACCGTGTCAGATTTAGCCGTTTGTTAAATTTCTATTGTTGAAACATTTTACTAGTTGTGTTTCTGTTGTTTATCCACAGCTGAATTTCGATCAGGTATTCAGAGTCAGATGCTTTTCTTATATCAGCTAACTGCCACAATTATGCTGGCTATCAGTTGGACAAGGGCAAAAGGTGCCCAGATTCGTTCTATCTTACTTGGTGTAATGGAATTCAGAACTGTTGCTATACTGAAATAAACCACAACCACCCAAATGCCTGTTCTTGAAATTTCAATGAGTTGTGGAAGTATAAATCCGGCTCGTGATAATACTATCGCTGCAATAACTACCAATATCAGGATGTTTAAGATTGCTGCTATCCTCATTTCAGGGGGATATTTTCCCGGATATTTCCCGCCCATAGAAGCTTCTCCCCAGGGCACTCCTGCAGCCAGACATCCCTGAAAGATGATAATAATTCCGGTAAATACTGTGAAGGTTATAGCTGATATTGTTTCTGGCATTTCCGGTTCCTCTGTTTATTGGTATAAACAAACTTAACTGGTTTTGTGTTCTCAAGCATCTTCACGTCACTTAATAAGAGTCATCGCCTTGTTACAGTTGTGGCTGACGTTTGGCGGTATGGTTAGTGCCGTCGTCCGCTGTTTGGTTTTATGTTGTTTTTTGTCGTCGTGTCGGTTTCTGTCTTATGTGCAGTGTTTGCGGCATTCACTATACTGCTTGTCAGCCGCTGGCATTTTTATTTAGGATCCAGCAAGTCATTCAAACTAATTATTTTGCTGCCATTTTTTTCGTAATAATTCAGCATTCCGTCAATTTTCCTTTTGTCATAAC
>CAYQRF010000139.1:0-4058 GCA_964419775.1 uncultured Rikenellaceae bacterium | reverse complement strand
GAGGTGGTCACCGGACCCGAATTCGTTACCGGAAGTACAAGGATGAAAGCAGGAACAGCCCAGAAACTGGTTCTCAACATGATCACTACTTCAACAATGATAAGGCTGGGGAGAGTAAAGGGGAATAAAATGGTAAACATGCAGCTCACCAACCAGAAACTTATCAGAAGGGGTACTATAATGATATCCGACGAACTTGGTCTCGATCCGGAAACATCAAGAAAACTTCTGCTGCTTCACGGATCGGTTAAGAAAGCTATTGATGCATACACGGAAAACAATAATGCAACCAGTCAGACGCAGCACAATGAGTAAGACAAGCAATCAGCTGGATATACTCTGTCAGAGGTATCCTGCCCTGTCCGGACTAAAAGAAAGTATCGCCGAAGCTTCTAAAATGATTATCAGCTGTTATTCAGAAGGAGGTAAACTGCTTGTTTGCGGAAACGGAGGAAGCAGCGCCGACGCCGAACACTTCACCGCAGAGCTTATGAAAAGCTTTGAGAAGGAAAGGCCCCTCGATCAGTCACTCATCGACAGACTTTGCGAAATATCTCCATCAAGAGGCAGGGTCCTTGGCGAAAAATTAAATCATGCCCTGCCTGCAATTTCCCTTCCTTCAAACACTGCCCTGTCAACTGCAATAAGCAACGATACCGGACCCTCCCTGGTTTTTGCCCAGCAGGTTATAGGCTTTGGAAATGAGGGAGATATTCTGATCGGATTGAGCACATCAGGAAACTCCGCGAATGTTATCGATGCCTGTATTACAGCCAATGCCCTGAACCTGAACGTGATCGGGATCACAGGACAGACCGGGGGTAAAATGAAACAATATTGCGACCTGCTTATAAATGTTCCGGAGACGAGAACCGCCTGGGTACAGGAACTTTGCCTGCCCGTCCTGCACACAATATGCCTCATTGTTGAAGACTATTTCTACGGCAAATGAAAAAATTACATTATGACACCAGAATTACTTAAGGAGGTACTCGACAAAATCACCACCGCAAAAATAGCGGTTGTCGGAGACTTTTGCCTCGATGCATACTGGTTCATCGATGAATCAGAAAGCGAGATCTCGATTGAGACCGGAAAGCCCACCACCCCTGTCAGGCGGCAAAAGTACTCCCTGGGAGGGGCAGGAAATGTGGCAAACAACTTAAGCTCCCTCGGAGTAAAGGACGTCAGGGCTTTCGGAGTCATCGGCAGCGATCCGTTCGGGGCAGCTTTGATTGGAATCATGAACAGCTGCGGAATTAATACCGGCAACATGATGGTCCAGGAAAACAACTGGTCAACGCACGTTTACATCAAACCGCATATTGGCGAGGACGAACAGAGCCGCATCGATTTCGGAAATTTCAACATCCTTTCAGAGGAAACTTCCGACCGGATCATCGCCAGCCTCAGGGTTGAGCTGCACGAAGTCGACCTGGTAATTATTAACCAGCAGGTCCCGTCAGGCATCCACACTCCGTATTTCAGACAGAAGATCACTGATGTAATCAATCAGTTCTCCGACAGGATATTCATAACCGACAGCAGGCATTTCTCCGATCAGTACGCCGGATCATTCAGGAAGATGAATGACAGGGAAGCTGCAAGACTTTGCAGGGTTAACAAGGATCCGGATGAATCAGTTTCATACCCGGAAATGATACATGCTGCAGAAAGGTTGTATGAGAGATACATGAAGCCTCTTTTCATCACCAGGGGGAGCCGCGGTTCCATTGTTACTGACGATAAGGGAATTCTGGAGATTGAATCGATGATGATAACCTCAAGGACCGATACCGTGGGGGCAGGCGACAGCTATCTGGCGGGGGCCGCTGCGGCCCTTGCAGCCGGATACTCTCTCGGAACAGCCGGCAGACTCGGAACTTTCGCTGCCGGGGTGACAGTTCAGAAACTCTTTCAGACCGGTACTGCCACTCCTGAGGAGGTGATGGACATTGCCGCCGATGCCGACTATATTTATCACCCCGATATTGCCGAAGACATAAGACAGGCGAAATACCAGCAGAATTCCGAAATTGAAATTATAACCCGATGGCACAGGCAGCCGGAAATAAAGCATGCCATCTTCGATAACGATGGTACAATTTCGACCCTCCGCGAAGGATGGGAACAGATAATGGCTCCGATGATGATAAGGGCTATCCTGGGCAAAAATTATGAGGATGCGGATGAATCGGTTCTCACAAAAGTAAAATCGGCTGTTGATGAACTTATAGATAATACCACTGGTATCCAGACTCTCAGACAAATGGTTCATCTTGCCGGACTTGTCAGAGAATTTGGGTTTATACCGGAAGGCGATATCCTTGATGCTCACGGTTACAAGGAGATTTATAACGAAGATCTCCTTGCTTTGGTAAGAAGACGCGAGGAAAAACTCAGGCGCGGTGAAATAACAATCGATGACCTGACAATTAAAAATGCCATCCCGTTTTTAAAGTTTCTCTGTGATAAAGGCATAAAACTCTGGCTCACAAGCGGGACAGATACTGCAGATGTTAAGCACGAAGCAGCCATTCTGGGTCACGACTGGCTTTTTGAAGGAAGAATATACGGGGCAACAGGAAATATAAATGCGGAGGCAAAGAAAATGGTGCTCGATTCAATTCTCGATTCAATCGGAAAAGAAGAAGCAGCATCAATAATCACTTTCGGCGACGGTCCGGTCGAAATCAGGGAGACACACAAGCGCGGCGGACTTACTGCAGGTGTTGCCAGCAACGAATTGAGGCGTTACGGCCTTAATCCGGGGAAACGGACACGGTTGATAAAGGCAGGAGCCGACATAATCATCCCCGACTTTTCACAGGCGGACATACTACTTCAAATGCTTAATATCAGATAAATGACCAGCAGGAAATTTGACCGGAACCGGCTGTTCATCCGAAGCCTCGATGACAGGAAAAACCAGATAGTATTCCGCGACAAACAAGTGCCGCCCGGATACATACCTGAAAACCTGACTCAGGAAGCCTCCGGGATAATCAGTGAAACTGCTTCAGGGATCATTGAGGCCAGAAAAAAAAACAGATCTGTAATCCTTGCCTTTGGAGCCCACACAATAAAAAACGGTCTGGGCCCAATCCTGACAGAACTTATCCGCCGGGGATGGGTTACTCACCTGGCCACCAACGGTGCGGGAATAATTCACGACTGGGAGTTTGCTTTCCAGGGAGAATCGGGTGAAGACGTAAGGGAGAATGTTGACAAGGGACAATTCGGGATATGGCAGGAAACCGGTCTTTTCATAAACCTGGCAATAACAGTCGGAGCATTTGAGAAACTGGGATATGGCGAGTCGGTGGGCAGAATGATATCAAGGGAGGGGCTCGATATTCCGGATTTGCAGTTTCTGGCTGAAGAAGCAGTAAAGAAGTTCAAAGAGGATCCATCATATGCAGCATCAGCAGCCGACCTTTATGAAACGGTTAAGAAGCGAAGGATCAAGCCAGGCTTCATGAGTATTCCTCACCCTTTTAAACAATATTCGGTGCAATGTGCGGCATATGAACTTGGAATACCCTTTACCGGGCATCCGATGATCGGACACGATATCATTTATACCCATCCCGTAAACAACGGAGCAGCAATCGGCCGGACAGCACTGAGGGACTTCCTGAGTTATGCGGACAGCGTTTGCAGTATAGATGGAGGAGTCTATCTTTCGGTCGGGTCAGCAGTCATGTCGCCGATGATATTTGAGAAATCGCTGTCGATGGCTCAGAATGTTGAGATCCGGAACGGAAAACACATAGACGGCCATTTAATCGTAGTTGTTGATCTTGCAGAAAATGAATGGGACTGGACCAAACAGGGAGAACCTTCACCCGAGAATCCGTCCTACTATCTGAGATACTGTAAAACCTTCAGCCGGATGGGAGGAAAAATGAATTACCTCCGTGCTGACAACCGGGATTTTCTTTGCGGACTTTACAACGTATTGTCCTCCACCGCTGGCTCCGCCTGAATAATCACCTGCGGTTCTTGATGTTTAACTTCTTCCAGGCTTTCCATCATGGCTGTCACGCTTCCGTATC
>CAYQRF010000138.1:0-4076 GCA_964419775.1 uncultured Rikenellaceae bacterium | reverse complement strand
GACCATCACAAGGAACACTACAAGCAGCCGTTTTTGTTTAAAAAAATACAACTTTAATACTATTTTTGTACAGTTTTTGTGACGTCCTGATGTCAGGCGCAAAACTAATTAAAAAAACATGAACTGAATATGGGTTCAGATTTTAAAAACGTCAAAGAACGTACCAATTATATAAAGGCAGCACGTTTGGTTTCAATGATTCTGCTGGCAGTCATGTTACCGTTTTTGCTTTCACCGGTATGCGCATCTGAAAGGAAGTGGGTTGTTGTGATAGATCCCGGGCACGGCGGCAAGGATCCGGGAGCACTGGGAGCCATAAGCAAGGAAAAGAACATCAATCTGGCAATTGCCCTAAAGGCGGGAAACTATATCGAACAAAACCTCAGCAACGTTGAAGTGCTTTATACCAGGAAGACTGATGTATTCCCGGCTTTGTATGAAAGGGCCGAATTTGCTAACAAGAACAAGGCTGATCTGTTCATCTCCATCCACGCGAATGCGATTTCAAAAAAGACGATAAAAGGAACTGAGACGTGGATTATGGGACTGGCTAAGGATGAGCAGAACCTTGAAGTGGCAATGAAAGAGAATGAAGTCATTCTTCTTGAGGACGATTTTTCGACAAAATACGAGGGATTCGATCCAAAATCACCTGAATCGTACATTATGTTCACTGTAATGCAGAACACGTACAGGGAGCAAAGCCTGTATCTGGCAACTAATATTCAGAATCAGTTCAGGAACAGGGCCGGGAGGGTCGACCTTGGTGTCAAGCAGGCAGGCTTTCTGGTGCTTTACATGACCTCGATGCCGAGTGTTCTTATCGAAACCGGATTCCTGACCAACCCCGAGGAGGAGAAATACCTTAATTCAAAAGAGGGACAGGATTACCTTGCTTCGGCAATATACCGGGCAGTAAGGGATTATATTAACGAAATCGACAAGAAGACAAATACTTCAAGATCTGCAGATTCTGAGGGAGGAGCACCCGATGCCCTGCCCAGATTTATGGTTCAGATAGCCACCTCAGCCTCAAAGAGACCGCTCACACCCGCAAATTTCAATGGACTGCAGGATGTGTCTGAGATTGAGTCGGATAATCAGTTCAAATATGCTGCGGGTAGTTTTGAGAACTATTCGCTGGCTGCCGAATACCGTAAGAAAATTGAGCCCTTATATCCCGACGCATTCATCATTGCAGTCAGAAATAATAAAATTGTACCTTTACAGGACGCACTTAATCCAAAGTAAAATTTAACCAGCAAAATGAAAAAGATCTCGAATGAAGCCAAAATTGGGGTTACTGCAGTATTGACGATTCTGGTTTTCATATGGGTTTTCAGTTTCCTTAAGGGCAAAAACCTGTTTAACAAAACCGCCAGCTATCATGTAGTATACGATCAGGTTGGCGGACTTGCTGAATCGAGCCCCGTGGAAGTGAACGGCTATAAAGTAGGGGTTGTACAATCAGTCAGATTCGTGGATCCTGTCAGCGGCCGGCTGCTGGTTACCCTGTCGGTCGATAAAAGCTTCAAACTTCCAGTCAAAACAGTGGCTGAGATTACAACAGCAAGTCTGATTGCAGGAATGAAGATCAGGTTTGTTTACGGTGACGGTCCCGGAACCTATTCAAGCGGCGACACCATACCCGGAAGACTTGCCACTTCCCTGCTTACAAGGCTTGAGGACGAACTTCTTCCATTAAAAGACCAGATTTCGGATCTGATCTCGACACTCGATACCGTTATCGGCTCGGTAAATGAGATCATCGACCCCAAATTCAGGGCTGACCTGCGATCGGGAGTATCGAGCCTCAGCAGTACAGCCAGAAGCCTTGATGAAGCCGAGCTTAAAGCCACGCTGATGAATATCAATTCGTTCACCGAAATGCTCGCTGACAACTCGGGGAAATTCACCTCGACCTTCAGCAGCCTGGGCAGTATAGCCGACACTCTCGCGGCTGCTGACCTGTACGGCTCAATAAATAATCTCAAATCGAGCCTCGAGAGAGCTTCGGACCTTATCAGTAATCTCAATGAAGGAGAAGGAACAGCAGGCAAACTTATTACTAACGATTCGCTGTACACGAATCTGTCGAACAGTCTCGGAAGCCTCGACATGCTTCTGCAGGATATGAAAACAAATCCGAAGCGCTATGTACATTTTTCCCTATTCGGCAAAAAAAATAACCGGGAACAATAGCTTTTTTCTAAAATTCAGATTATCTTGAACTTAAAATAAGGCAGCTTAATGATGGCAAAATAGTCCTCATTTTTTTGCTTTTTTGGTAAAAATTTACCACTTTTTATAAGAGTTTGTCTGTCATGGACAATCCATGAGTTGTGCTTGTAAGTTATTGATATACAATAATATAAAATGACAATATTTATTTTGCCATTTAAGTTGCTGATGGTTAAAACCATATAGTTTTTTTGAATTTAACAAGCGAAAAAAATTTTTTTTTTAACTTTTTTTTTTACAAATATTGCTGTCGGAATCAGCATAACGGATAACCTACGACAAACACAATATATTTTCATGAACAAATCACACGCCGATGTATGGAATAATTGTCTGCAGATAATTAAGGACATTATTCCCTCCGTCAGTTTTAAGACCTGGTTTGAGCCTATTATTCCTCTGAAGCTTGAAAACAATATTTTGACGATTCAGGTGCCCAGTCCGTTTTTCTACGAGTACCTCGAAGAGCAATACATAGATATCCTCAGGAAGACTCTCAGGCGTGAGATCGGTGCTGATGCCAAGCTCGAATACAATGTTGTGCTGGAGAATGCAAATTATTCCGACGGCAAGCCCTATACTGTAAGGTATCCGTCAAGAAACAAGACGGATCTTCACAACAAGCCGGTCCAGGTTCCATTCAATGTCACGCAGCCTTCAATCAAGAATCCTTTCGTTATCCCCGGCATCAAGAAGGTGCATTTTGATCCGAAGCTTAATCCCGATTACAACTTCAGCAATTACGTAGAGGGAGAATGCAACAGGCTGGCCAGGTCGGCAGGAATAGCTGTAGGCAACAACCCCGGAGGAACGGCATTCAATCCTCTGATGATCTATGGTGATTCCGGACTGGGCAAGACTCACCTTGCACAGGCAATAGGGATACTGGTGAAGGAAAAGCACCCCGACAAGGTTGTGTTGTATGTCAATGCCAATAAATTTCAGACTCAGTTCGTTGAATCGGTCAGAAACAACAACAAGAATGATTTCCTTCATTTCTACCAGATGATTGACGTACTCATCCTTGATGATGTTCATGAGTTTGCCGGAAAAGAAAAGACACAGGACACTTTCTTCCATATTTTCAATCACATTCACCAGTCGGGCAAACAGTTGATTCTCACATGCGACAGGCCGCCGGTGGAACTTCAGGGCATGGAGCAGAGGCTTCTGTCGAGGTTCAAATGGGGTCTGCAGGCTGATCTGCAGAGGCCCGATTATGAGACCAGGCTCGCCATACTGAAGAAAAAGGCATACAACGACGGCATTGAATTGCCTGATGATATTTTTGAATATCTGGCCGCCAACATCTCGAACAACATCAGGGAACTTGAGGCTGTATTAATCTCCCTGTATGCCCAGTCAACCCTTAACAGGAAAGAGATCACCCTCGATCTGGCAAGGCAGATGGTGGAAAAACTGGTAAGCACATCAAGACGCGAAATCACAATAGAATATATTCAGAAGATCGTTTGCGACTACTATAAGATCCCTATCGAGCTCATTCAGGGCAAGACAAGAAAGAGGGAGATTGTACAGGCCAGACAGGTCTCCATGTATTTCTCCAAAAACCTGACTAAAGCTTCGCTTGCAAGCATCGGATCACATATTGGAGGAAAGGATCATGCCACCGTGCTTCATGCCTGCAAAACCGTCAACAACCTTATTGACACCGATAAGCACTTCAGGAATCAGATCAATGAGATTGAAAAGAAGCTGAAGGTTTAGCGGTACGCGGTATGCGGTACGCGGTACGCGTTAACTTCCAACTGCCTGCCGCCAACTGCCAACTTGTTTAAGGCTCTTTCCTTTACGCCTTTACGCCTTTACGCCTT
>CAYQRF010000137.1:0-4090 GCA_964419775.1 uncultured Rikenellaceae bacterium | reverse complement strand
CCAGTTTATTGCTCTTCTGGCGGAAGGCGATGAACTCAAATTCGCCGTGTTCCGTGGGAAGTTTTACAGCATCTCCCTTCTCAATAATGGAGTCCCTTTCAAGTGTGTATCTTATGAGATCCCTTATGGCTATGATACTTAAGTTGAATTTCTGCCTTAGCTTTTCAAGATCGGGGAGTCTGGCCATTGTACCGTCGTCATTCATTATCTCCACAAGCGCACCTCCGGGCTGTAATCCGGCCATTCTGGTAAGGTCTACAACAGCTTCGGTATGTCCGGCCCTTCTGAGCACTCCCTTCGATTTTGCCTTGAGAGGAAATATGTGACCGGGACGTCCGAGGTCGGATGGCTTTGTTGAAGGATCCACAAGTGCCTTGATTGTCAGAGCTCTGTCCTTTGCTGACACCCCGGTGGATGTCTCAGGTCCCAGGAGATCAACTGTAACCGTAAACTGGGTTTCGTGAAGCGAAGTGTTAACTCCCACCATCAGTTCCAGTTCAAGCTCTTCACATCTCTCCTCTGGTAACGCGACACAAATGAGCCCGCGGCCATGCTTGGCCATGAAATTTACCAGTTCCGGTGTAATTAGTTCAGCCGAACAGATGAAATCACCCTCGTTCTCCCTGTCCTCGTCATCCACAACAATAATAAGTTTTCCCGAACGGATGTCCTGGATGGCTTCTTCAATCGTGTTAAGCTTAATTTCCATTTTTGTCAGAGTTTTTTTCTTCAACGGACGATCTGCGTTTCGTTCCGATGATAAACAGCCCGTAAAGGTAATCCTTTATCTTCCTGAAAAACGCTAAATATGTATCAATATTCATTATTACCGAATCGCTCGAAGCCTTGTAGGTAAGGAAAATCCCGATTGGCAGAAGGATATATGTCGATGCCCACATGCCGGCAGCCGTACTGACAAGATTCTCTTCCACCAGCTTTTCTCCCGATAGCGAGATAACATACCAGATCACAAAGAAAAGGATCGATATTACAGCAGGTGTTCCCAGTCCGCCTTTTCTTATTATGGCACCCAGCGGGGCACCGATTAGAAAGAAGACAAGGCAGGCGACGGAAAGGGTGAATTTCTTGTTCCAGTTCACCTCATAGCGCTTTATGAATTTGACATCGGTATGAAGACTTTCTCCCTGTGTCGAGAGATAGTTGCTTGCGCTCTTTATGTTTGCAATTGCCCTTGAAACTGCAGTCTTCTTTTCGATAACCCTAAGTGAATCGTACAGTATCCTTGTGTTGAATTCAGGAACAGAATTTACGCCTGATTGATTAGCCGGGTCTGCCAGTGCATTCTGGTTTCTTTCAGTGAACAGAAGGGTGCGTGAGAATTCCTTGAAATTCTGATTCACCTTGGTTGTGTATTTTTTATTCAGTGAATCAATGTCGTGGGTAAGCTGTGCAATGTTTTTCATTGCCGCGTTGGTCTTGAAAAGATCGATTTCGGTCCTCTCCAGGTCAAATCCCGAAAGCGAAACGACTATCGTCTGTTCCCTGAAAACGTCTTTCCTGAAAGGGTGCTTTTTCTCCTCACCGCCAGGTTCCCTCTCCGGCATTTCGCTGTATGAGTAGCCGTTATACATAACCATCGACATTGCTGTTTCGTCGGGAGTGACCCTCATGTAGGCAGAGTCGGCATAAATTACATCGCTGTTTCCCCGGTTTTTCCGGTGGTCATAAATAAAAACCCTGTCGAGACGGTTTGTCTCAGGATCCTTGTCGGTTATCTTGATGCTGAAACCGTCGATGTCATTATTGAATGTACCGGCCTGCATGTTGATATCCGGTCTTTTTCTCCTGATATCCTGAAGGAGAGTCCTTGCCTCTCTGTTGGCATATGGCAGCACATTGTTTGAGAAAAAGAAGGAAACAATGCAGACTGCAGATATCAGGATAATCAGAGGCCTCATTATACGGCCCAGCGGTATTCCCGATGATTTGAGGGCAGTCAGCTCGCTGTATTCCCCCATGTTCCCGAATGTCATCAGCGATGCCAGCAGTATTGCCAGGGGGAGCGCCATGGGCACGAATGTAAGGGAGAACTGAAACAGGAGTTCTGCCATGATAATAAGTTCAAGACCCTTGCCGGCAAGCTCATCTATATACATCCACAGGAACTGCAATATCAGGATGATAAGCACAATGAAGAATGTGAGTATGAGCGGACCGATAAATGATTTAAGTACGAACTTATCGAGTTTCTTCAATGCCCTTCGGATTTTAATTTGCAAAAATACTCATTTTTGACCAAAAAGATAATCTGTTAACCGATAGTTAACCATTCCGGATTTAACCTTCTCAAAGTCCGGTGCACATTTTTTGTTAACCCCGTATGATACCTTGCAGAATTTCCGGCGACATGAACCAGGTACCCTCCTGGATTGTTAAATTAATAACAGTAGCTTTGGGTTAGGCTTGAAAGGAATATGCCCCGCATAATGTTGCGGGTTTTTTTATTTTGTTACGAAATGAATTTGCAGAGGGGAATTCAGTCAATTTTCCTGATCGCAGCTTTTGAACCTGTTCATGAGTGGAAGGTTCTTTTCCCTTATCCTTCCTATCATGAGATAAGGGACGAAAAACATTGCGTAGAAAATACACCACAGAACAAAATTGGGGATGATCAGTATTTTTCTCATCGGCTGATTTGTTGAAATAAACTAATTCTTTTTAATAACAGAGTCAGCCGGTAATTATTGTACCGGAACGCATACAACAGCTGTGAGGGAGTATGAAATTGCAGGCTTATACAACCGGGTAAAACAACACCAGGTGTTACTTGCCGGCCTGAAGCTTCAGGAAACCAAGGATTTCTTCTGCATCCTTTTCAGCATCGACCGAATCGTTCCTGTAGATTATCTTTTTATCTTTCCCGATTATGAAGGTCCATCTCTTTGCAGTTACCCCTCTTGTCAGATCATGCTCGATACCGCTGAAAGTGCGCTTGATTGTTCCTCCTTCGCTTGCCGGCACTCCAAATGCTCTGGCAATGTCTCCTTTTTCATCCGACAGAAGGGGAAAATTAAGGTTTTCAGCCTGTTTGAATATTTTCAGGTTTTCAATTTTATCGCCGCTTACACCGACCACAATTGCACCGGCTTTTTGAAGATCATCCCTGTGGTCGCGGTACGAACATGCCTGTTTGGTGCATCCTCCGGTCATAGCGGCCGGATAGAAGTAAATCACGATATAGTTGGTGCCAAGATAGTCGTTTATATCCCAGGTCATTCCATCATCTGCCGGAGCCTTGAATCCGGGAGCGATATCACCTACGGAAAGTCCCTGCTGCCCGTTTATGGCAGTCGATATAGTAAGAAAAATTACCAGAAGTCCGATTCTTGCTGTCATTTTGATTGAGTTTGATTGTTGTTTCTGCTTCAACAATATATGAAAAAAAATGTTCAGTACTTTTCTGCAATCTGGACTTTTTGTTTAGGGTTATTTTTTTTTATCCCCCTTGCCAACCTTCACCCTTTTGATTGTTACCCACTTCCTAACCTTCCCCCACGGGGGAAGGAACATGCGGCTTTTCTCCCTTGGGAAGAACAGGAAGGGGAGGGTCAAAGAAAAAAATAAAATGTAAAAGGAAGGCCGGCAACTGTTTGTTTGGTAGTTAATCAGTATGTGAATTGTGCTAATTTCCAGAAATGGAATCAGTGATAGTTGCCGGCCCGATCCAAAGATATGAAAAAATGCAACACCGGCAAAAAAGAAGCCGGTAATCCTGCTGTCAAAAGAGAGCTGTGGGCCAGCAACGGATTGACAGCGTTTGGAAAACCGGCTCAGTCAAAAGTACAAATAATTAAAATGTCTTAAATAGCTGATAGACAGTTTTTTGACTAACGAAGGCTTTTGTGTGGTAAACTGTAATTATTTGATTATTAACTGCCACTGTTTTCCTATGGCATTCCCGTTTGGATTAAAATGCGGGTAAACAATCAGGTGCAGTATACTTTTCATTTTATATCATCGTTTTTATTATTCACGGGGGCAATGCTTACCATTATTTTCTATCTCACTTGTTATTATGCGACAGATCTTTAAACGCACCAGGGCTCAGATGATGGTTGAGATACTGAAG
>CAYQRF010000136.1:0-4122 GCA_964419775.1 uncultured Rikenellaceae bacterium | reverse complement strand
GGACTTTATAATCGACTGCCAGTGAAGACTTCCATACCTGAGGCATCCTGAAGTCAGGATCGACGCCTGCTATTGAGCTTGGAACGCTGCCATCCTCGGGAGTTACCACAGTCTGAAAACCAAGTGTACTGATCATTTCATCCACATCAGTTATCATAGGGCCTTCAAGCAGGGCAAGTCTTTCATCTGTGGAACGTACAGTACCATCTGAATTGAATCGGGTCTGCAGTTTCATCAGTATCTGGTTCATACCGGCGTTCGAAGGCATGTTGGTGAAGAATACCAGGGGCAGACGGCCGGTGAATATTCCTGTTCCGCCTCGTACCACGACCGATTTGTTTGAATTCACATCCCAGGTAAAGCCTACGCGGGGTGACAGATTGATTCTTGATTTAGGCCATTCGCCTGTATCTATATGCCTGCCTCCGAAATCGAGCTCTTTAACTGCGTTATTGGTGATGATATCGTCGATGAAGGAAAGGTTGTCTGCGCGAAGTCCCAGGGTTAGCTTGAAGTTCTGAAGGGGACTCCACTCATCCTGGATATAAGCACCTATCTGATTGAATTTTACAGCATTTGAAGGTACAAGATTACCGTTTGTTCCATACGTCAGGGCAAAGTCAACAGGGATTGCTCCGCTCAGGAAATCACTCAGACTGGCATAGCGATAATAGCCGGTTCCGCTGCGCATGTAGTTATTGTCGGCCATCTGGTATTCGAAACTTACCCCGGCTGTCAGTTTGTGGGCATCAAGATAATAGGTGAAGTTGTCGGTAGCTGTGATGACCTTGTTCTTAATTCCGTTATTCCAGGTGAAGAGTTCATATCCTGCTGAAATATAAGGATCGAGGGCAGCCGCTCCTTCTGCAATGTCACCGCTCATGATATCGATGAAAGGGAAAGGAGAGGAGGTCGATCCGCGCACGTCCTTGATGTCGGAATAAGTTACAAGCAGCTGATTTGACATGGTGTTTGAAAACCTGCTGTTCAGCTCCAGCGATCCTGAATTGACAATATTATCCTGTGAATACATTGAATTTGCAAAGGAGAAAGAGTATTCTCCAACGCGATCCTTGCCTCTGTCGCGGTAGCTTCCGTCGGTTGAGTTTCCGTTGGGCGGGTTCCATGCAGTGTTCTTGGTATGATTGTAACGGACGCTCAGTTTGTGGGCATCGGTGATGTTCCAGTCGATGCGGGCCAGGTATTTCAGGTTTGACTCGTCAGCCGGGAAACTATTGAACGAACCTGTTTCGTAGCCGTAATTATTTCTCAGGAAATCTGATACCGTCTGCAGATCTGATTCGGTAACGCGTGAAATGGTTTGCTGATCTGAGACACCATTCTGTGAAGCACGCCAACGGATCACCTGCTGAGGTGTTTTCTCATACTCAAGGTTTCCGAAGAAGAAGAGTTTGTTCTTAATTATAGGACCTCCGACGGTAAAACCATAGATGGAATTTGATTCCTTTGCACGATCGCCAAAGGGGTGGTCACCTATCTTGTTACCCCTCATATTCTGATTGGTATAATAGGTATAGGCCGAAGCTTTGAAGGTGTTGGTTCCCGACTTTGTAATTGCATTGATACCGCCGCCGATAAAATTGGTCTGGCGGACGTCGAAGGGAGCAATAACAACCTGAACCTCCTCGATGGCGTCGAGTGAAATCGGGTTTCCTCCACCAGGAAGGTTGGAACTTAGTCCGAAGTTGTTGTTGAAGTTTGAACCGTCGACTGTGAAGTTTGTGGAACGTCCGTCACCACCTGAGAAGCTCATCCCGTTTGCATAGGGAGAAACCCTTGAAATGTCACCGATATTCCTGTTAATGGTCGGCATCATCGTCATCTGTTCTCCGGAAATATTTGTGGTGGCTCCGGTTTTCAGGGTGTTGAACTTTGAAGGTCTGGCGCCTACCACGGTAACCACAGTGAGTTCGGTGCTGGATTCTTTCATGTTGACATTCAGTCCGAACGTCTCACCGAGCATTAGACTGATGTCAGTGAAACTTTCCTTTGAGTACCCTATAAAGGATATGTCGACCTTGTAGGGACCGCCGGGACGCATCCCCTGGATTGAGTACAATCCCTGGCTGTTGGCCGTAGCGCCGTAGATAGTTCCCGAAGGCACATGTGTTGCGACCACGGTTGCACCAGCCAGGACCTCTCCCTGAGAGTCGGTAATCTTACCGCTCATGGAAGATGTAGTTGAACCCTGTCCGAAAGAAATCACAGCTATGGACAGGAACAACAGTACTGTAAAAAAGCGTTTGTAAAGTTTTATCATAAGATTCAGGATTTATTGTTAAAAAAAGAAAACACTTTATTCGTAATTAACTGATTTGATGGTATTAAAAAAAAATAACCCTTACATATAACGGGCTGTTGAATTTACACTTCATTAAACTAAGCCTCTCTAATCTGAATTAACTAGTTGTTAACAAGTTTTCATCATTGTTTGTTAATATCTTTCGAGGCAATTATACCCATGATTTTACGGGTTGCTCCGGAATTTTCCCTGACATACCGGCCGGCAGATTCTGCTGCTTTTCTGTAAAATTCCTCATTGTTGGCAAGGCACTCAAAAGCCGTCTCAAATTCATCATAATTGCCGAATGACCGGGCTCCTCCAAGAGCAATCAGATCGACCGCTTCCCGGAACTTCCCGTAATTGGGACCGAACAGCACCGGGATACCCCAGCAGGCCGGTTCGAGGACATTGTGTATTCCCTTGCCGAATCCCCCGCCAACTACGGCAATACCTGCGTATCTGTAAGCCGATGAGAGCATCCCCATATTATCGATTATCATGACTTCCGCATCTGTCATGGCTTCGGTGAATTCAGAAAATCTGACAACACCCTTCCCAAGGAGTTTTTCGAGCCGTTCAATATTGGATTTATCAATCTCATGCGGCGCAAACACCCACTTCACAGCACCCGGATGTTCATGGATGTACCGTGCAATAATTTCCTCATCGGGAGGCCAGCTGCTTCCTGCCAGAACGAGCCGGCTGCTGCCCCTGAAAGTCTCCAGCGCTTCAATATCCTTTGCAGATGAAGCGATCTGAATCACCCTGTCGAACCTGGTGTCGCCTGCCACCGTAACATTGTTTATCCCAGCACTTATTAAAAGGCTTTCCGATTTCTGATCCTGAACAAAAATATGGGTGAATCTCAGGAGCATCTTCCTGAAGAAAGCTCCGTACCAACTAAAGAAATGCTGACCGGGCCTGAAGATTCCGGATATAAGATAAAGAGGTATGTCCTTCCTGCTGATCTCGGAAATATAATTATTCCAGAACTCGTATTTTACAAAGATGACTGCCGAGGGATTGGCTGCCTTTACAAATCTTTCAGCGTTTCGGGGTGTGTCGGGAGGGAGGTAGCAAACATAGTCGGCACCCTGGTAATTCTTCCTTATCTCATAGCCGGAGGATGAAAAGAAGGAAAGTATGATCCTGCTTTGCGGTTCCCTTCTTCTTAGTTCCTCTATCAGCGGTCGTCCCTGCTCAAATTCGCCCAGTGAAGCACAGTGCACCCAGATATTCCTTCCACCGGAACCTGCTTTTTCCTTCAGCTTTTGTTCCCAGTCTTTCCATCCCTTCACCATGAGCCGCACCTTTGAGTTGAAAGGCGATAACAGCCTCACTGTGAGGACAAACAATAAGATGCCGGTATTGTATAGAAACTTCATCCTGCGAATTGAGGCGTCAAAGGTAATAAATATGGGAGAAAAGAATAAAATAAAATTAAGGTTGGTTGCTGGTTGCTGGTTGCTGGTTACTGGTTGCTGGTTGCGGGTTGCTGGTTGGCTTGTGGTGAACGGAGTGCGGCCCAAAAGGTTGCTGGTTCTGTCGGTCGTTCCTCTGCGTAAATCTGCGAGAAACTTCTTCCTCGCCTTCAAGCCTCCAACTGCCAACTTTCTTCCCGGTCCATCAGCTTCCCCTATGGGTAAAATATTCTATTTGGCAAATTCGTGCTATTTTTGCAATACATTCGCCTGAAATGATAAGATTAATAGCCCTGATTATATCGATTGTACTGCAGATCATAGCCGCCTCCATTGCGCTACGGTTCATGAAGCTCACCAAATACAGGCTTTCATGGATACTCCTGTCCCTGGCAT
>CAYQRF010000135.1:0-4135 GCA_964419775.1 uncultured Rikenellaceae bacterium | reverse complement strand
CCGTAACCATGGGTGTCGAGGGCTTTTTTTGCTGCTTCAACAAGTTTGGTGTTTGCTGACAAACCTAGATAGTTGTTTGCACAGAAATTAAGCACCTTCTGTCCGGTGTCGAGGGTTATCTCGGCTCCCTGAGGAGATACGATTACTCTTTCATTCTTGTAAAGACCGGCTTCCCTGATCTCCGAGAGAACCTGAACTAGATGCTGCTGGTAATCCTTATACATGATATTGTTAATGTTACTGGTTGCTTGTTACTGGTTACTGGTTACTTGGTTTTTTTTACCACGGAATCACACGGAGTTACACGGAGGTAAGCTATATGTCTCCGTCTCTTCGTCCCTCAGTCTCTAAGTCTTCTTCATGCCTCACACCTCACGCCTCACGTCCAAATTTTTCTGCCGCCTGCCAGTTTCAGCCCTCCTTCTTTAAGTCCCCCCTGGGGGGTTTGGGGGTCTAATCCCAATTAAGTATCACCTTGCCGCAGTTACCGCTTTCCATCACATCAAATCCCTTCTGAAAATCGTCGATGCTGAATCTGTGGGTGATGACCGGATTGAGATCGATTCCTCCTATGATCATCTGTTCCATTTTGTACCAAGTTTCCCACATTTCCCTGCCGTAAATTCCCTTCAGGGTGATTGCCTTGAAGATGATGTCGCTCCAGGGCACCTCAAAATTCGAAGGCAGGATGCCAAGCAATGAGATGCTCGATCCGTTGTACATACTTTCTATCATTTCTATGAAGGCTTTGGGCGATCCCGACATTTCAAGGCCGACATCAAAGCCCCGCATGCCGAGTTTCCTGACTGCATCGGCTATCTTTTCGCCTTTCATCGGATTGACGGTCAGGGTGGCTCCCATCTTTTTAGCTATTGCGAGACGGTAATCGCTCAGGTCACTGGCCACAATGAACCTTGCCCCTGCATACTTTGCAATGGCTATAGCCATACTTCCGATAAGGCCGGCCCCCGTGACAAGCACATCCTCCCCGAGAAGAGGGAAGGAGAGCGCCGTATGGGTTGCATTTCCGAAGGGATCCATGATCGCTGCCCAGTCGTCGGGTATCCTTGAATCGAGCGGAACCACATTCAGCGAAGGAAGCCTGAGGTATTCGGCAAAAGCGCCATCGATGTTGACGCCGATACCAATTGTATTCTCACAGACATGTTCCTTTCCACGCCGGCAATTTCTGCAGTGGCCGCATGCAAGATGTCCCTCGCCTGTCACCCTGTCGCCGGGTTTCAGATTCTTGACACCTGCACCGGTCTTCTCGATATAGCCCATGTATTCGTGTCCGATCACCATAGGCACCTTTATCGTCTTCTGGGCCCAGGGATCCCATTTGTAGATATGGAGGTCGGTTCCGCAGATTGCAGTCTTCTTTATCTTTATTATCACATCGTTAAGGCCGGGATCGGGAACAGGAACCTCCTCCATCCATATCCCCTTCTCAGCCTTCGCCTTTACAAGAGCTTTCATCTTTTCCATGAATGCCGGTTTTAGACTACTAAATTAATATAATTCCTTTCAGCCTGCTCATGATTATTGTCACCAGGGAGACTGGCCTGCTCAAATAGCTGGTCAGAGGGGAGCAACAATTGCATGTTTTAGTTATCTTTGATACTAACAATTAACAGTTTGATAATCATGTCGCAGGTAAGAGTAAGATTTGCGCCAAGTCCGACAGGACCGCTGCATATCGGAGGGGTGAGGACCGCTCTTTATAATTTTCTTTTTGCCCGGAAAAACAACGGGAAGTTTCTGCTCAGGATTGAGGACACCGATCAGACAAGATATGTTGAGGGTGCTGAGGATTATATAATGGAATCGCTGAGATGGTGCGGAATAGTTGTTGACGAGGGTATCAGGGAGGGCGGCGAGTGCGGACCCTACAGGCAGAGCAACAGAAAAGATATTTACAGGAAGTATGCCGATATGCTTGTTGATAAAGGCCATGCCTACTATGCATTCGACACTCCGGAAGAACTGGAAACACTCAGGGTGGAAGATGAAAAACACGGTAACACATTCATTTATAATGCCGCAGTACGTCGCAAGCTATCCAACTCGCTATCGCTCGATGCAGTTGAATGGAATGCAAGGCTCGACAGGGGAGAACATTATGTTATCCGCTTTAAGATGCCTGAAGACGAGGAGGTCGAATTTGATGATCTCATCAGGGGGCATATAGTTGTCAGCACTTCGACCCTCGACGATAAGGTGCTGTTTAAATCAGATGGTATGCCTACTTATCATCTTGCTCATCTTGTCGATGACCACCTGATGAAGATAAGTCATGTGATAAGGGGTGAGGAATGGCTTCCGTCGCTGCCGCTTCACGTCCTGCTTTACAGGGCTTTCGGCTGGGAAGCCCCGCTGTTTGCGCATCTGCCTCTTCTTCTGAAACCCGACGGAAAAGGCAAACTCAGCAAACGCGACGGCGACAGGATGGGATTTCCGGTTTTTCCGCTTTTCTGGCCCTACGGCGAAACGGCAAAGGGATACCGCGAAGAGGGATACTATCCGGAAGCTTTTGTGAACATGATAGCACTCCTTGGATGGAATCCGGGCACTGAACAGGAGATGTTCTCAATGAATGAACTGATTGAAGCATTTTCGCTGGAGAGGGTGGGGAAATCCGGATCAAGGTTCGATCCCGAAAAGGCAAAATGGTTCAATCATCAGTATCTTCAGAAACGATCAGACAACCTGCTTGCAATGGAATTCAGGGAGATCCTCAGGGAAAAGGGATTCCATATCGACCTGTTCCGTCTTGAAATTCTTGTCGGACTGGTGAAGGAGAGGGTAAGCTTCGTAAAGGACTTCTGGGCCCAGACCGACTTCTTCTTCAAAGCCCCTGAAGAGTATGACCAGGAAGTTATAAGGAAAAGATGGCAGGATAACACAGGCGCCATTCTGGAAGAGCTTAAGGGAGTGCTGAAGGGACTGGAGGATTTTTCACCTCAATCGGCAGAGCAGGCTGTAAAGTCGTGGATTGAGAGCCGCGGTTACAATATGGGTGCTGTGATGAATCCGTTCAGACTGGTGATCGTAGGATCCCTGCGCGGACCTCATATGTTCGACATAATCAGCTGGATCGGGAAAGCTGAAACCATTGCCCGCATCGAAAAGGGATTGGCGCTAACCGGAAAGAAATAAATGAATGAATTCTCCCCGGCCAGGCGATTACATTGATATCCACACTCATGATTCCAGGCCTGTTCCCGGTGTCTTTGCCGTGGAAAACATCATGGCGCATGAAAACCGTGATCCCGGAGCGATTAATGCCCGGGTATTTACGGCTGGCATCCATCCCTGGTACCTCGACGAAAACAACAGCAGTTCACTCCTTGCCTATATCAGGGGAATAGCATCCAGCCCGGATCTGATTGCCTTAGGAGAGGCCGGATTTGACAAGCTCAGAGGTCCGTCACTTGAAATTCAGCTTGCTGTTTTCGCTGAACAGGTTAAGATTGCCGGAGAATTCGGAAAACCCCTGGTGATCCATTGTGTAAAAGCATGGAATGAACTGCAGGAAGCCCACCGCGACCTTAAACCCGAAACCCCCTGGCTAGTCCATGGATTCAGGGGAAAGAAGGAACTGGCCCTCCAGCTTATCAGACACGGTATGTATATCTCTTTCTGGTTCGACTTTGTGGTCAGACCGGAATCAACAGGACTGGTGAAGTCCATTCCGCCCGAAAGGATATTCCTCGAGACCGACGGAGCAGATGCCGATATAAGGGATATATACTCAAAGGTGTCAGCCGATCTGGGACTTGGCGTCGATAAGCTTAAAGAACAGTTATCTGACAATTATCGGGAACTTTTTATGAAGAAACACGCGTTATAACAATGTTATAACGACGTTATAACATTGTTATAACATGATATTTCAACCATATGACCAACTGGTTATCACGAACTGAGATGCTTATAGGACCTGAGGGAATTCACAGGCTGAATTCGTCGGATGTGCTGGTTGTCGGACTTGGCGGTGTCGGATCGTGGGCTGCCGAGATGATATGCAGGGCAGGAGTAGGGAAGATGACAATCGTCGACGGCGACACTGTTCACACAACCAACAGGAACAGGCAGCTCCTTGCCCTTAAGAGCACCGGGGGCAGGCCGAAAG
>CAYQRF010000134.1:0-4169 GCA_964419775.1 uncultured Rikenellaceae bacterium | reverse complement strand
TGATTTGCATACTTGCGGGCACCTTTCGACACCTGAAGAATGACAGGAGATTTTGTCTCCACACAGGCACTGATTATCGCCTGCATCTGCTCTAAATTGTTGAAATTGAATGCAGGAATCGCATATCCGCCTGCCACTGCCTTCGCGAACAGCTCTTTCGAGTTAACCAGGCCTAATTCTTTATAATGAAGCATAATATTATGTATTTAAATGAGCCGTGAAAGATAATTAATTTGGCACTCGCAGCCAAAATATCAGACAAAAAACCACATAAACACTTCCCCCGTGCTCCATATCCTCCTAATTTCTTATCTTCGTAACCTTATTTTAAAGCCATACCGGCTTAGTGACATTTTTTTTTATGATAAATGCAGCATTCGGGGGAAAAACCAATCATTATTCAATATACCTGTCGTGATTAAAACAATTATACCATAATGAAAAGAATTTTCATACTGATTATTGCATGCCTGATTGTATCCGGCGGACCGCTTATTGCCCAGAAAGAGTGGTCGCTCGAGGATTGCATTCAGTATGCCATCGATCATAATATCCAGATCAAACAACAGACTATCCAGACAAAGGTCCAGAAAAACACCCTCGACCAGTCGAAACTTGGTCTCCTGCCCACGGTCTCAGGTCAGGCATCACACGATTACTCATTCGGAAGAGCTCTTGACCAGACAACCTATGATTTTTACAACCGGACTCTTCAGTCAAATTACTTTTATCTGGGCGGAAGGACCGATCTTTTCACCGGTCTTCAGAATCTGAATACCATCTACAAGAACAAGTACGAACTATTGGCAGGCGAACAGGATCTTCAGCGTATCCGCGATAACGTCTCGCTTAGCGTTGCCCTGGCTTACCTCCAGATTCTTCTTAACAAGGAACTGGTTACTGCAACAGAGAGCCAGCTCAATACCACCCTGGAGCAAATCGCGAAAACAAGGAAGATGGTGGATGCAGGAAGCGTGGCAATGGGAAATCTTCTTCAGATCGAAGCCCAGGCTGCCCAGGAAGAGGTGACGCTGGTAAACATGCAAAACCAGCTCGAAATATCCTACCTCAACCTTACCCAGCTCCTGGAGCTTGAAACACCTGCGGGATTTGAGATAATCGTACCCGAAATAAGGGTCGGCGAGACAGCTGACATAGCAGGCAACATAGACGAAATATACAGCGTAGCCGTTCAGTCGAGGCCTGAGATACTGGGTTCGGAACTGAGACTCACCGCAAGCGAGTATGCCCTAAAAGTGGCAAAAGGCGCCAGGAGCCCCAGCATTTCAATGAGTCACAATTTCGGAACCAGATATTCATACATTGAGGATCTTCCCGGACAACAATCCTTTAATGACCAGCTGAAGAACAATAAAAACTTCGGACTTGGTTTCTCAATGAACATACCCATTCTCAACGGATGGCAGGTGAACAAGAACATTTTAAACTCGAAGCTTGCCGTCGAAAACAGCCAGTACACTCTTGAAGGTACGAGGAAGGAACTCTACAAGGATATCCAGCAGGCATACGCTGATGCCGTCGCTGCCCTTAAGAAATACTACGCCAGCGCCAAAGCAGTCGAATCGTCGGAGGAGTCGTTCAGATACACCGAGCAGAAATTCAACGTTGGGATGATAACCCCTGTCGATTACAATGCGGCAAAGACTCAGCTTCTTAACTCACAGTCAGAAATGTCGCAGTCCAAGTATGAATATATCTTTAAAACCAAAGTTCTCGATTTTTACAAGGGCCTGCCCCTCACACTGAATAAATAATCTTAAATCAAGGCAAACAATGAAGAATGACAAAATACTGAAGATCCTCGTTCCTGTGGCAATACTTCTTATTGTCGTGGCTTTAATCGGCAAAAAGGCCGGCTGGTTCGGGAAAGCGGTAACCGTTAAAGTGGCAGTTGAGAATGCAGAGCGAAGGACCATCATTGAGACAATCACGGCAAACGGGAAGATCCAGCCTGAAATGGAAGTTCTGATCACACCCGATGTGTCGGGAGAAATCGTTGAACTTACCGTACGTGAAGGCGACAATGTTGAAAAAGGCCGTCTGCTGCTCAGAATCAAGCCTGATGTTTATATCTCACAGCGCGACAGATCGCTTGCTTCAATAAGCCAGGCTCGCGCAAGGCTTGCCCAGGCAGAAGCGCAGTTTATCCAGGCCGAGCTGTCGTACAACAGAACCAAACAGCTGTATGAAGGACAGACGGTATCAAAGTCGGAGTTCGAACAGGCTGAAGCCTCGTATTCTGTGGCAAAAGCCGAGGTTGATGCAGCAAGATTTTCGGTGACAAGCTCGGAGGCATCACTGAAGGAAGCAAATGAGAACCTGGTCAAGACATCAATCTACGCACCCATGTCGGGAACAGTGTCAATGCTGCTTGTAGAGCTCGGTGAAAGGGTTGCCGGAACAGGAATGATGGCAGGTACGGAAATGCTGAGGATCGCCGACCTCTCCAGGATGGAAGCCCAGGTTGAAGTTAACGAAAATGATATCCCGAGGGTAAAACTGGGCGACACAGCCGCTATCGAAATCGATGCCTATACCGATCATAAATTCAAGGGTATCGTGACCGAAATAGCTAATTCCGCAAAGACAACCGGAGTGTCAGCCGATCAGGTAACCAATTTTGATGTCAAAATACTCGTGCTTCCTGAATCATACAAGGCCCTTACAAATGAAAACAACCTGAATCCACTGAGACCAGGCATGTCAGCTACAGTCGACATTCAGACAGAGATCAGGGAAGGCATTATAACCGTACCTATACAATCGGTAACCACCAGGACCGATACTACCAAAGTAGTTCAGAATCTGTCAGATGAAGTAATCCGCACCCTGGTGTTCGTAACCGATGGCGAGAGGGCGCTGGCCAAAGATGTAAAAACAGGTATCCAGGACAACAGCTACATCGAAATCATTTCGGGTGTATCGGAAGGCGACCGTGTTGTATCTGCACCATTCAGCGCCATAAGCAAGAAACTATCCGACAGTACGCTTGTCGAAATCGTTGAGAAAGATGACCTCTTTTCGCTCGAGTAAACTTATTGAAGAATGGTGAGTTCCGGAATATGATATTATGTCTTGAGACTTCAACTTCAGTATGCTCGGTCGCTCTTTGCGACAGCAATGGTCCGGTGGATATGAGAGAGAGCTCCGGCGAAAAATCTCACGCTTCACTGCTTACAATTTTTATTGGCGAACTACTCAGCGGAGCCGGATTAACTGCAAAGGATCTGGAAGCAGTTGCTGTGAGCAAGGGTCCCGGTTCATACACCGGCCTGCGGATAGGCGTTTCAACAGCCAAGGGAATAGCCTACGCAGCATCACTCCCACTGATAGGTGTCGGAACAACCCTGTCGATGTTCCACGGTATTGACGACACAATGAAGAAGAAATACGGACTCGCCGGCAATTCACTTTTTATTCCCATGCTCGACGCCCGCCGGATGGAGGTCTATTATTCCATACTCGATGCGGAAGGCAGAACGGTTAAGGAGACCGCGGCCGGGATAATCGATGAACAGTCTTTCACAGACATCCCCCGGGATATCCGGCTGCTGTTATTCGGCGACGGGGCAGCCAAATGCCGTGATATTATACGTCGGGGAAATGTAGTGTTTGCAGATGAGTTCATCATCTCGGCAGCCCATATGTACAAGCCTGCATTTAAATCACTTATGCAACAGAATTTTGAAGATATTGCCTATTTTGAGCCATTTTATCTCAAAGATTTCATAACTTCGCGTCCTAAAAAAAATATCCTTGGCAGGTAATTTGATTGTTATAATCAAAGTTTACTTAAAAAAGCATAATGAGGTATATTAAAGCTCTTTTTCTTGCCATCCTGTTCCCGGTGCTTTTATCCGGTCAGGAAAAGGCTTACCTGCCGGGGGAAAAGGTCAATTTTGAAATACATTACGGGGTCATCCAGGGAGGAGTGGTTTCACTCGAGCTCAGGGCAGACACCTTCAGGGGCAAAGAGGTGCTGCATTCTGTTCTCCTCGGGAAGACTACCGGAATGGCTGATGCGGTTTTCAAGGTCAAGGACATTTATGAAAGTTACTTCGAACCGTCAACCGGATTACCGGTCTTCTCAATCAGAAACATCAGGGAAGGCCGTTATACAAAATATAACGAAGTGATCTTTGATCATT
>CAYQRF010000133.1:0-4192 GCA_964419775.1 uncultured Rikenellaceae bacterium | reverse complement strand
GTTTTTATCCGTGATCCCGATGGCCATCGGGACTGTGAAACCCGTGGTGAAACAAGGGTATCACTGCCGCACTAATTCTCAGAAGTCAGGAACGAATCTTAGAAAGTTTCTCACACCAGCTCAAAATCTCTTTTGATTACGGAACTGAGTGAAAATTACATGATCCGTTCAAAAAATAATTTTAATTAAATATGATTTGAATGGAACAGTTTGAACTCTTTATTGTTTACCATTTATATGAGGTAAAAAACCCATCTGTAAAGGGCAACAAAATCTTCAGCCGCCAAAGGATCATTAAGGGATAAACAGCAGACAGGCAGGATTTTAAAATTATAAGAACATATATCGCATCGTTGCGAATCAGAATAGTGTTCATAATGCTAAAATGCATAGAGTTAGGAAGTCCATTTAATAACTAAAGCAAATTATCATGAAAACAAAATTCTTTTATCCAATCATGTTGATCCCGGCCTTTGTTCTATTCACCATACAAGGCTGTGACAAAGTTGAAAATCAACCAGACCCAACCAATGGAGGTAATGACTCTGATCCGGTAGTTTTGGATTGTAATTATTTTACCTCAGATCGTATTCTGGAGGATAACCCTGACAGGCCGGTTGATTACATTGTCCCGTGTGTTGCAAATGTGACGGCTAAGATTGTTGTTAAAGCCGGCGTTGTAATCGAATTTGAAGATGATGCAGGTCTGCATGTAAGCACAGGATCGCTAAAAATTGAAGGTACTCAGTCAGCTAAAGTAGTGTTTACGGGTGTAACCAAAGTAAAAGGTTCATGGAGGGGAATTCTTATCACTTCTAAAAGCATTAATAATGTTTTTGACCATGCGGTTATATCTTATGGCGGTGGAAACTCATTTAATTCAAATAACGACCGGGCCAATTTAATCTGTTATAATGGTAAGGTAACAGTTACCAATACAGAAATAACAATGGGGAAGGAGCATGGTTTCAGTTGCATTTACAGTGCCGGTGAAATAGTTGAGTTTAAAAATAATAAGATCTCGGGTAACGACAGATATCCTGTTGTTTCTCTGACCAAATATGGCTTCAATTTTGGCAGTACCAATGATTTTTCAGGGAATGGTTTGGGTTATATTTTTCTTCAGGGTAACTTCTTCCTTGGTGATAATCACACCTGGCAAAATTCAAATGTCCCGTACCTGATTGACGGCAAACTTAGTATTGGTGATAATGAATCGCTTACACTGGAGGCTGGTGCTGTTCTACTGTTCGAAGACGCCAGCTCAATTGGAGTTGAAGATGGTGGTTATCTTGCTTCAATGGGGACACAGGATAATATGGTGACTCTTTCAGGCCTCACGGAACAGCCCGGATCATGGTTAGGGATAATAAATTTCTCTGATGATCTAAGAAATGTGATTGACTTCACAGAAATAGCTTATGCTGGCGGAGGAGCACATAACAGTAACGGAGACCGGGGTACAATAATAGTCTGGGCTAATGCTTCACAAACGGTTACAAATTCAATATTAAGAGATGCGGCTCCATCCGCCGGATGTGCAATATTTCACTATCCAACTGCAACTCTGGCATTATCCGGGAATACTATACTAAACATTACTAACGAAAGCTGCAATTAATCGTTTTGGTTTCTGTAATTGACTCTGGTTATAATTATCCAGAGTAACAGCGTATCAGTTTATGATCTGCCTGCCATGCAATAATAAGTTCCATTTGAGAGACTTCGGGCAGGTTCTTTTAGAGAATCATCATCTCCAAAGCTTTTCCCCGTATTCCCATCCTTTCCGGACTGGTTCCTTGATATAGGCATCCAGTTCGGGATGGTTGGTGACTTTCATTTTAGCGGCATCATATTCAATTCGGGTATCGAATCTTTGTGCCAGAACTCCGATGAGTGCCATCTCCACCATTCCTGCTGAATAGTCGAAATTCGATCCCGGCAGCTTATTGTTCTTGATGGCATCAACCCATTCACGCTGCGGATTTTCTTCAAATGTTCTCGGAATTGTTGGAGCCGGCAGGGTTTTCTGGAATTCGTCCCATTCCTTGCCGGGTAATAAAATAACGGGGTTGTTCGGACGACCGCCTGTCATAAGACAATGTTTATCCCCAACCATGATCATACCGCTTCCGGGTAATTTATCAAGGTTCCATTCCGGGCGGTTATCAGGTTTCAATCCGCCTTCGTACCATCTCATTGTAACAGGAACTTTATTTCCCCTTGCCGGAAAATCCCAGCGAATAATGGCCTTATCTGAAACAAATCCGGTATCAGGAACGGGTGTCTTGAACTCAGTTTCAGCGACATCGGGCATTCCCATATCCAGCGACCAGTAAGGAGCATCGAGGGTGTGGCAGCACCAGTCTCCCATTTCACCATTGCCGAAATCGAACCAGCCGCGCCATGTCTTTGGGGCATAAATTCCATTATATGGCCTGTTCGCTGCCGGTCCCAGCCACAGATCCCAATCGAGATATTCAGGGACAGGTTGTTCTGCCGGCGGGAAACTTTCGGGTTTATCGAAATACATTCCTTTGCCAAATGCTGGTCCGTCAAACCAGGCGATCACTTCTGTAACATTGCCCAGTATTCCGGCATCATACCATTCCTTTACCTGACGAATACCGTTTGTGGCATGTCCCTGGTTAGCCAGCTGGGAAACTACCTTGTAGTACCTGGCTGCTTTCTGCAGGGTCCTTAATTGCCAGACATTGTGTGCAAGCGGTTTCTCGACAATTACATGTTTGCCAAGCTCCATTGCAGCCATAGCAGCCGGGAAATGAGTATGGTCGGGAGTGCAGACCATCACTGCATCGATTTCCTTGTGCATCTGGTCGAACATCACCCTGAAATCCTTAAACCGTTTGGCATCCGGAATTGCTTTAAAGCCTGCAGCAGCCCTGTTGCTGTCAACATCGCACAATGCGACGATATTTTCGTTCCATTGCGGATCTTTCTGATTAATCACTCTGCTCCAGTTGGCCTGACCTTGTCCGCCAACGCCAATTATTGCAATATTTAACCTGTCCGATGGTGAACTGCTCATCAGGTTGGGAATAAAAAATGCACCTGCCGTAAAGGCACCTGCCGATTTTAGGAAATCCCTTCTGGTTCTTTTCATGGTTGGTATGGTCTTAGTAATTTGATCTTTAAATATAATTAAAATACCAAAGTAAATCACTCGCAAAAACAAATATTAAAATGTTTTGGTGAGAGGCCGGATGTGCTCATTCTGTTCCGATACCGAAAAATACCTTCAAAATTGAACAACCAGTAAAGCTAATCTGTTTCTCATTAAGTTGGCAGAATATGAAAGGGGTTTTTACCATATTAATCGGAGTTTTTATGCTTGCCTCAGGAATGACGGTAAGTATTGACAAACATTACTGCGGTGGTGAACTGGCTGAAACGAAAATTTCATTTTCTGGCAAACTGGCTTCATGCGGCATGGAGTATATTCAGAATGAATGCCCGGGTCACCCTTCCATGGACAAAGTATGTTGCGATGACCAGCTCACTTTGTACCGGATAAGCGGTCACTACCTTCCGGAATATTTCAGGTTGTCAAATACTTTTGATTCTAAAGATATACCATCCGCGCCTGAATGCGATGCTTTGTTCAGGGGAGAATATATGGATGCTTACAGGACATGGGAGTTACCGCCAGGTGAAAAATTAAAGTCAGCTCCTTCATTATCAAAAATCTGCGTTTACCGCATTTGATTATTCATTTCAGTTAATTCTTGCCTGAAGCCAGATAGAAGTACCTGTTTCAGGGAATATGACTGTTATGATTCAGGTTTTTGTAAGTGAATTTATTTTATTCCATCCATGGACTAACTTTCTGATAATATGTTTAATCGTCTGGTAAAATACTTCCTCGAGAACAGGCTGATCACTTTCATTTTTCTCCTTGCTTTCATTGTGATGGGCCTCGTTACAATGCCGTTTAATCTGAAAACATCAATATTGCCCCGGAATCCGGTTCCGGTGGATGCCATTCCAGACATAGGAGAAAATCAGCAGATTGTCTCAACTGAATGGATGGGCAGGTCTCCCAGGGATATCCAGGATCAGATTACCTATCCCCTGACAACTGCTTTGCTCGGGATCCCCGGGGTTCAGACTATTCGGAGTACATCAATGTTCGGTATGTCATTTATCTACATAATCTTTAAGGATAATGCAG
>CAYQRF010000132.1:0-4194 GCA_964419775.1 uncultured Rikenellaceae bacterium | reverse complement strand
ATTCACAGATATATTACCGCGGCGGAAGCTGGGACAATCCATACTGGTCAGCCGAACATACGATATTCAACGAAAAAACCGACAGGTTCTTCGGCAGCGGATATATTGACTTTCAGGCCAGTATGAATGAGAAAACAAAGCTCAAACTCCATTATCAGCTCGGAACAGATTCATACACAACAAATTTCCAGGATATTTTTGAATACGGCCATGGAGGGAACCAGGGGATGATCGATAACTACGGGATCACTTCCTTCACTGTCAACAGCCTTTTTACTGCAAATCTCGAATGGAACATTGGCAGAAACCTGTTTTTTAATGCATTGATAGGCAATGAATTCGATCATAATCTATCAAAGACCTATTCAGAACACGGAGAAAATTTCAATTTCGGAGGCTGGGCTCATATCCGGAATGCCAATATCGTAACCGCCGATGAATCGAAGAACCAGAATCGTACTGTAGGCTTCTTCGGGAGCCTCTCACTGAGCTGGAAATCATTGCTCTTTCTTACGGCAACCGGAAGAAATGACGTAGTATCGACAATGCCTACCAACAACCGGTCGTTTTTCTATCCATCGGCTGCTATCAGCTTCGTCGCTTCAGAGCTGGGGGCAGTAAAAAACATCGACTGGATCTCCTTCGCAAAATTCAGGCTGTCGTATGCTGAAGTGGGACAGGCAGGCAGTTATGTAAATAATTATTTCACTACTCCCAATTACTCGGGAAGCTGGTGGAACGGATCACCGGTAGCATATCCGATCGGGGGTGTCAATTCCTACATTCCCAACAACATACAGTTCGACCCCAACCTTGTTCCACAGAATACCAGATCATATGAGGCAGGTGCTGAACTGAAAGTCTTCCAGAACCGTCTGGGCATCGACTACACATACTCCCGTCAGAACGTCACTGATCAGATATTTGCCGTTCCTCTGGCCGGATCGACCGGTATACAGTCATTGCTTATGAACGGAGGAGAGGTTCACACTCTCAGCCATGAACTGGTCTTGTATTTAACTCCTGTGCTCTCAAAGAATTTCCAATGGGATATGAATTTCAACTTTTCAAGGATAGAGAACTATGTTGATGCCCTGGCACCGGGAGTTGAGAGCATTTTCATCGGAGGATTCAACACGCCGCAGGTAAGGGCAAATATAGGAGACACCTATCCTGTTATATATGGAGAATCATTCCTGCGCAATGAGGAAGGGGAAGTGGTTATTGAGGACAATCCAGCATCTCCAAATTACGGATTCCCACTGTCAGGTGGTCCTGCAGTTATCGGAAGAGTATCGCCCGATTTCACTCTCGGCGGCGGATCAACTCTGACATACCGGAAATGGTCGCTGAATGCTCTCCTCGAATGGAAACAGGGGGGCCAGATGTATTCGGGAAGCAACGGGCTTCTTGATTATTACGGATTATCGAAAAGAACCGAAGACCGAGTATCAACATTCATCTACGACGGCGTCAAATCAGACGGAATACCAAATGATATCGCCAGAGGCGGCCCCAATGATCCGCTTGCTCTCCAGAGCCTTCATACTAACGTCCTCACAAATATCGACGAATACTACATCTTCGACAATTCGTTCGTGAAACTAAGGGAGGTGGCCCTTAATTACAGGCCGGGCAGGCTTTTAGGGAAAGTTGATATCGGCCTGTCGGTTTTTGCACGCAACATCCTTCTCTGGACAGCCCTTCCGAACCTCGATCCTGAATCAAGTCAGGGCAATACCAATATGGCAGGATCATTTGAAAGGTTTACAGTGCCCCAGGTGTCCAGCTACGGATTCAACATCGATCTAACTTTTTAATCTGTAAAAAATTATGAAAAGAATATTCAACATATTGTTTGTTGCATTCCTGGCCCTGCCTTTTCTATGGTCGTGCTCGGAATCAATAATGGATGACATCAATGAAAATGTCAATGATCCCAGCGACATGGAAAGCCGGCTTATAATTACCGACCCCATGACGTTGACCGCATTTTCGGTGGCTGGTGGAGATTTCAACTTCTATGCCTCCATATATATCGAGCACAATACCGGAACCTGGGGACAGTTCTACAACGCCGACATAAGGTCGGCACAGCCTTCCAGCGCCACCACCTACGACAACACCTGGACCTCGTTGTATGCAAACCTCTACACCCTTGGGATCATAATAGAAAAATGCTCCGAAGGAGGTTCCGAAGAGGGGAACTACCACACTCTTGGAATAGCACAGATACTTACGGCATACAACCTGGCCATACTGACAGACGCGATGGGAGATGTTCCATGGAGCGAAGCAATACAGCCGGGCGTCATTTTCACTCCGGTGATTGACAGGCAGGAAAATATTTACCAGAATATTTTCAGTATGCTCGATGATGCCATAGCAAACCTCGACAAGACTTCAATCTACCCATCGCTGGGTAACCAGGACCTTATCTTTGGAGGCGATGTGCAGAGCTGGAAAAAATTCTCATACGGACTCAAGGCCCGCTACACAATGCGACTGTCGCATAAAGCACCATCCTATGATGAGGTGATATCCCTTGCCGGCCAGTCATTTGCCTCAGCAGAGGAACAGGCCCAGTACAATTACAATGGCAACACAACAAAGAGCCCATTCTACTGCATGTTCCAGGATCGCGACTATTACGGTGCCAGCCAGAGCCTGCACAGTAAGCTTACAGAAAGGAATGATCCAAGGGATGAAGTATTCTTCACAAATTATCCCGGAGTCGGAGGCGACCTTGTGTTCGCCCCGAACGGCACCTCAAACCAGATTCAGGGATATTATTCCATATCGGCCATCAGTGACATAACAGCACCGACATATCTCCTAAGCTATCATGAGATCGAGTTTCTGAAAGCTGAGGCATATGTTCGCTTAAACAACCTTCCGGCCGCGGAAGAGGCTCTGAAGAAAGGAATAACAGCGGCATTTCAGAAGGCTAACATAGGACTGACGGCCGATGATGCCGACGACTATTTCACTGCCAATGTAAAGGCTAAATTCGACGCAGATCCGCTTTCGGAGGTTATGAACCAGAAATACATTGCCTTCTATGAAGAAGAAGCCATCGAAGCCTATAATGACTACAGAAGACTGAAAGCCATGGGAGACGATGTTATAAATCTCGATAATCCAATCAATGCAACAAGGTTTCCCCTGAGGTTTTCCTATGGGTCAACCGACGTTACAACCAATGCAAACATCCGTGATGCCTATGGCGACGGGATGTATGTATACACTGAAAAAGTATGGTGGGCAGGCGGCACACGATGAGTAAGGTAAAATTAGATTTAACCAGTTAAAAGTAAACAAGATGAAGAATTTAAGAATAAAAGGATTGATATTCACCCTCCTAATCCTGGCTGCAGGTTGCGAAGAACTGCCTGATCCGGCCGGGGAAAGGGGTGTGGCTGTGGTGCCTGCAATAACCGATCTCAATCCGGGAGTGTTCGATTCAAAGGACCTTGAGAATTCATACGTTGAATTTATAGTAAGGGCCCCTGAAGGAAACGTTCCTGAAAAAGTGACGGTGGTGGCGTCCTATCTCGACAACTTTGAAAGAGTGACCATTACCGATGCCCAGACCTTTCCGGCAACAATCAGGATCGAAGCAAAGGATGTTCTGGAAAAGCTTGAGCTGCAAACGAATGAGATTGAGAACGGGGATATCTTCACGTTTGAGCTGCTTACCCAGGCTAACGGAAAAACAACGCGCTCGGTAGCAGCGCTTTCGGTGCCCGTTGCCTGTGGCTATGACGTAAATCTTGCCACCGGAAGCTATCATTGCGTATCGCCCGACTGGGGTTCTGACGGTACAATAACGCTGACGGCTGATGAGGATGATCCTTACACGATTTATGTAAGCGGTCTGGAAGAGATAGAAGGACTCGTTGAAGATCTTGGTCCGCTGGTGATCCATATCGACCCGGCAACCTACAGTGTCAGCGCTCCGCTTAAGGCTATTTCTTCCGATGCCTGGGGTTTCGGAGCAATTTCATATCAGGGTACGGGAGTTTACAGTTCCTGCGATGGTAACTACACCATGTATTTCGAAATAATACTGGCCGACCTGGGCAGTGTCGGACAATACTCATTTACCTTCACCAGGAACCAGTAATCTGACTTGTCTTGTAAAATGAGGCCGGATTGAGCTAATGTTCTTTCCGGCCTTATTATTTAATTATC
>CAYQRF010000131.1:0-4209 GCA_964419775.1 uncultured Rikenellaceae bacterium | reverse complement strand
AGGCAGATAGTTGCCAAAATGTCGAAATCGCTTAAAAATGTTGTAAACCCTGACGACGTTACCGAAAGATACGGCGCCGACTCACTGAGACTCTATGAAATGTTCATGGGACCACTCGACGTGATGAAACCATGGGACGACAGGAACGTCAAGGGAGTGTTCAATTTCATCGGCAGGACTTACAGGTTCTTCTCTGAACCCGGGAATATCATCGACGGACCTGAAGACGCCGAGACCCTCAAGGGACTTCACCGGACAATCAAAAAAGTTGAGGACGACATCGAGAACCTTAAATTAAACACCGCCATTTCAGAGATGATGATATTCCTTAACCTTGTATATAAGAAAGGTAAGGTTACAATGCAAACAGCCCGCATCTTCACTCTGATACTATCACCCTTTGCCCCTCACCTCGGAGAGGAGCTGTGGCAGATCATGGGATACAAACAAAGTCTGGCGCATGAACCATGGCCTGCAGTGAACCCGGAATATCTCAAGGTCGACATTATTGAATATCCTGTTTCATTCAACGGCAAAATGAGATTCAAAATAGAACTCCCCGCCGATATGGGAAGGGAGGAGATTGAAAAAGCAGTTCTTGAGGATGCAAGATCTGAGAAATGGACCGGCGGGACAAAGCCCCTGAAGATGGTTGTGGTTCCCGGCAAGATTGTGAATGTTGTAGTCAAACCCAGTTAAGTATTTTTTAATAATGCCGTTTCGACCAAAAACAGCTATTTCGATACTATTAATTCTACTCTTGTATTCCTGCAAGGAATCTGTAAACGACATCACCACTTTTCAGCAGGTACAGCCGGCTGACAGCACGGCGCAGAGCGGGAACGGCCCGACAACCTTTATGTACGGGATACCTTCCGACTCATTTGATCTGGTGAACGGTCAGATCAAAAGAAACGAACTCCTCTCAAACATCCTTCTCAGATACGGAATCAGCATGGAAGAAATTGAGAATGTGGTCAGAAACTCAGCTGCAGTGTTCGATGTCAGAAAGATAAGATCGGGAAACAACTATACGGTATTCTGCAGAAAGGACAGCATCGCCCGGGCCGATTACTTTGTATATGAACACGATCCGACGACATGCTATGTGTTCAGTTTCACTGATTCACTTAATATCACTCCGTTCAGCAAAGAGGTAAAGAAAGTGATCAGATATTCCAGCGGGACAATAGAGACCTCTCTCTGGGATGCCATGATCCTGAACGGCATGCACCCGACGCTGGCTACCGGACTTTCGGAAATTTATGCATGGAGCATTGATTTCTTCGGACTGCAGAAGGGCGACAGCTTCAAAGTGATTTATGAGGAGATGTCGATTGACGACAAGCCGCTGGGGATATCAAGGATTTACGGCGCATCCTTCACAGGGTCAGGTACTACAATACACGCAATACCTTTTATTCAGGACAGCACTGAAAGTTTCTTCGACAGCCGGGGTAATTCACTTCGCAAGGCTTTTCTGAAAGCTCCACTGCAGTATTCAAGGGTGTCATCGCGATTTTCAGCCAGCAGGCTTCATCCCATTCTCAGAATCAGAAGACCTCATCACGGAGTCGATTATGCTGCTCCTGTCGGGACTCCTGTCCAAGCCGTGGGCGATGGCCGTGTTACGCAGGCAAGCTATGACAGCGGATCGGGAAGGATGGTAAGGATAGTCCATAACAGTGTATACTCAACCGCCTACCTCCATCTGAGCAGGTTCGGGGCAGGGATTGCTCCCGGCGTTTATGTAAAACAGGGTGATGTTATTGGCTATGTGGGCAGTTCGGGACTTTCAACAGGTCCGCATCTCGATTTCAGGTTTTATATGAACGGAAGCCCGGTCGATCCCCTGAAGGTAGAGGCACCCCCTGTGGAACCAATATCTCCTGCCAATATGGCTGCCTTCGATAAAACGAAAACAGTAGTGCTCAGTCTTCTCGACACCTTTTAATGCAGCTCAGGCAATTTGCTTACAAGATCTTCGATAACAGGCGGGAAATGCTTGTATTCAAGTGCATGAACCCTGGCGGCCACATCGGCAGGCGTATCTCCTTCAAGAACCGGACAGACAGCCTGAAAGATTATGTCGCCTGCATCATATTCGGAATTCACATAATGAATGGTAATACCTGATTGCTTCTCCCCTGCCCTTATCACAGCTTCATGAACCCGGTCGCCATACATGCCCCTGCCGCCATATCCCGGAAGTAGAGCGGGATGTATATTCACTATCCGGTTTTCGTAGGAAGTGAGTATATCGGACGGGACAAGCCATAGAAAACCAGCCAGTACAATGAAATCTATCCTGTGTTCCCTGAGCAGATTCATTACAGTTCCCCTTTCATAAAAATCTTTCCGGTCGAAAAACGCCGACTTTACATTAAGCGATGCAGCACGCTTTAATACATAGGCCTCCCTGCGGTTCGACAGAACCAGGCAAACCCTGGCCGTAGTTCCGTTCGAAAAATACTTTATTATGTTTTCAGCATTTGTACCGGAACCCGATGCAAATATGGCTATGTTCTTCATTCAATGAAAGTTAAATCTAAATTATCTAATCCGACACTCTTTCGTTCGCCTCAGATTATTTTATTGTTTTTCAAGACATTAGACCGGAGGGCAAAGAAAAAACCTGAAATCATTTGAAAATATAGTACAAATATATTTCTTTGCAAGGTTTTCCAATATTATTAATTTAAATTTAAAACTATGGCAGACATTGCTACAAGAGTTAAAGAGATTATAGTTGATAAACTGGGAGTGGACGAATCTGAAGTTACTCCTGAAGCCAGCTTTACCAATGACCTGGGAGCTGATTCTCTTGATACTGTTGAATTAATCATGGAGTTTGAAAAAGAATTTAACATAGGGATTCCTGATGATCAGGCTGAAAGCATCAGTACAGTAGGTGATGCTATCAAGTATATCGAGGAAAATGCAAAATAATCTTGCATTTTTAATAATCCATTTATGAGAAGAGTCGTAGTCACCGGACTTGGAGCTTTCACTCCAATCGGGAAGAATTTGCATGAATACTGGGATGGGCTTAGGAAAGGAATCAGCGGGGCAGAATTAATTACCCGTTTTGACACTGAAAAGTTCAAGACCAGGTTCGCTTGTGAAATAAAGGGCTATGACTCCTCAAACTACTTTGACAGAAAAGAAGCCAACAAGCTCGACCTTTTTGCCCAGTATGCCCATATTGCATCCGATGAGGCCATTGCAGATGCAGGCCTGATTACCGATAAGGTAAACAAAGAAAGAACAGGTGTAATCTGGGCATCCGGCATAGGTGGAATTGAGACTTTCTACCAGACAATCAAGTCGTTCGTTGAAGGGGACAGTATTCCAAGGTTCAGTCCCTTCTTCATTCCGAAGATGATCAGTGACATTGCTTCAGGATCCATCTCAATCAAATATGGCTTCAGCGGACCGAACTTCAGTACGGTATCGGCTTGCGCCTCGTCGACGAATGCAATAATTGATTCCTTTAATTACATAAAGTGGGGCAAAGCCGATATTTTTGTCACCGGAGGATCTGAGGCTGCAATAAACCAGCCCGGAATAGGAGGTTTCAACTCCATGCAGGCCATGTCGGTCAATAATGCTGAATTCAAGACAGCATCCAGGCCGTTCGACTTAACACGAGACGGATTCGTCATGGGCGAAGGAGCCGGAGCCCTCATCATAGAGGAATACGAACATGCCTTGGCAAGAGGGGCTAAGATCTATGCCGAAATTGTCGGCGGAGGAATGTCGGCTGATGCATTTCACCTGACGGCCCCCCACCCGGAAGGCCTCGGCGCAACAAGAGTAATGAAACTTGCTCTCGAGGATGCCGGTCTTGAACCCGGCGACATAGATTATATAAATGTACACGGCACTTCTACACCGCTCGGCGACATTTCAGAAGCCAGGGCAATTGTAAATGTTTTCGGGGAACATGCCCTGAAACTAAATATCAGTGCTACCAAATCGATGACAGGGCATCTCCTGGGTGCTGCAGGAGCCGTTGAAGCAATTGCAGCCATTATGGCCGTGAATAACGATATCGTACCGCCGACAATTAACTTCAGCGTCCCTGATCCCCAGATCGATCAGAATCTTAATATCACACCAAATGCAGCACAGGAAAGAAAAGTGACTTTCGCCCTGAGCAATACATTTGGGTTCGGAGGACATAACGCTTCCATCATTGTTAAAAAA
>CAYQRF010000130.1:1549-4271 GCA_964419775.1 uncultured Rikenellaceae bacterium | reverse complement strand
CGCCCGGATCGTTCAGGAGCAATCCTGTATAATCGGTGTTGGAGAGATCGACTCCTGCCTTGAGCCCCATTGAGAGCTTGCCCCTTCTCATCTTTATGTGATATGCGTAGCTGCCGTAAAGGCTGGTTGACCTTGTTGCTCCGTACTTCATGAACTGGGCTGTGAGGCCGAGGGCCACCCTGTCGTTCTTCATAGGGCTGTGAACTGAAAGCGACTGGAGCAGAGGCGAACCGCTGGTTCCCATCCACTGCATCCTGTAAGAAAGGGTCCCGCTCAGAACCTCGCGGGTTCCTGTATAGGCAGGATTGATCACCATGCCGTTCTGGAGATACTGGCTGTAAACCGGAAATCCGAGGTTTATCCTTGATGAATCGGGAACCTGGGCATCGAGCCTGAAACAGGAAAACAGCGATCCAAGAAGCACCAGGGGTATCACCGATCTGATCCCTGAAAAGATTATATTTTTACCATTACATCCCATTCATTCAATATCTTTTCAATACTACAAAGCCGCTTTTTTTGAAAACCTGACCGTTCCCCTTCGATGTCAGCTTCAGAAGGTAATAATAGGTCCCCTCAGGAACTTCTGCACCCCGCAGAGTCCTTCCGTCCCAGTCGGTCCATTCATCCCCGCCGGTATTAGAGGTACGGAAAACTTCTGTTCCCGCTCCGTTTATCATGGTCAGCTCAGCCTCCTGGTTCTCCAGATCGAGGCCCTTTATCCTGAAAGTATTATTGTAGCCTCCGGGGTCATCGTTGGGTGAGAATCCCTCAGGTATCATAAGGTTCAGAACCGAAACCTGCAATTCATCCTCAATTGTGCAGGCACCCCGGGTCACAGTCCAGAGGAAGGTGTTCAGACCCTCCGATAAACCGCTGACCCTTGTGGCTTCATCAGTATCATTGTCAAAACTTCCCGAACCATTAACAAGTGTCCATTTACCTGTTCCGCCGTCGGCCGGCGGATCAGCCTGAAGCCTGATTATATGATCGAAACTGTGAAGGATGGTGTCCCTGCCTGCTGATATTGCGTATCCCTCAGGCAATGAGTCCTTGACAAGTTCCAGAACGTTCGAGTGACTTGAGCAGCAGTCAAAGGCTCCTGAAGTCACAAATCGTCTGTATAGCATGGTGTTCTTCATGGCCGGCGACTGATATGAGCCATCGGATGAGTTGTTAGTACCCTGTGCAGAAACCCACGATGAACCGTCGGCGCTTTGCTGCCATAAATAAGTGTACGAACCTGATCCTCCAGAAATCGACTGACCCGGGGCCTGGGTAAGCAGAGCCGGAACATCCGACTTGCAAACCACCTGATCTCCGGCAATTGTGTTGTTTGCTATTACCGGCAATACTGTTATCCTCACCGGTTCACTTTCCGATATACACTCGCCCGATACGGCCCTCCTCCTGAACCATGTTGTTGATGTCAGTGCTCCGGGCTGGTATTCAATGCCAGTCGCTGAAGTTAGTTCAGTCCAGCTGGTATTGTCAGGGGATGATGACCACAGGTAAATAAAATCACCCGGTACCCTGGTCCCTCCGGTGGCACTGAGGCCTGTTATCCTGTGGGGAGTGCTGCCGCTGCAAACCGTTGTATCGGCAAGCCCGCCAGAAAGAAGGGAGATTGTATTGTCGCCTATGGTTACATGCACGTTTATCCATACTGCATTGCTAATGCTCACACAGGCTGATGACCTTACTATTCTTCTGTACCTCACCGTATCGGTAAGAACCGGCGTGGTGAAATTCTGGAAGGCGCCATTCGTAAAACCGGTAATGTCGGTCCACGAGTGATTTTCCGTACTGTCCTGCCAGGTGAAGGTATATGAACCCGGACCAGCTCCGTTCAGAGGGGCCGAACCGGTAATGACTGCCGGGGCCGATCCTGAACAGATTGTCTGGTCGGCGGGAACAAGGGTATTTGAGGATATCTCCGGAAATGAAGTAAGAAGAACAGGCTCGCTGGCATTCCGGCACACATCATTGCTGCCAGAATAGACCACTCTCCTGAAATATTGCTGTCCGGGAAAATACGCTGCCGATTCTGCGGGATCATAGCCGGCAGAGCCGGTGACTCCTGCAGCCGTCGTCCATACTGAATTGTTGCTGCTGCTTTCCCATACATACCGGTAGTTATTATCCCCTCCCGAAAGAGTTGGAGCAACCGTCCCCTCGAGATTTATGAAGGTCATCCCTTCGCAGATCTCCTGGGCAGGGGTAAGTATTGTATTGTTTTCTACCGGGTCCAGCACATTGATACTGACTGAAGGGCTTTCATCGATACAGGCTCCCGACGAAACGATACGCCTGTACCATGTTGTCATGGTGAACGGCTGGGTTGGCTGATAGCTTTCAGTTACTGCCGGCAAAGCCGTAAAGGTTATATTGTCGGTGCTTGTTTCCCATATGTAGTCATAGGTCCCATTCCCGTCGGCAATCACCCCTGCCGGATTCAGGGCAGATGCATTCTGACCGTAGCACAGGGTGGCGGGATCAGCTATAATATTATTCTTGATATTCTGATGGACAATAATATTCACCGGAAGGCTGACATCAGTTATGGCAGCGCCGAAATCAGTGACCACCCTTCTGAACCAGGTGGTCTGCGACAACTCGGCAGGGGGTGTGTAATGCTGCTGGTTATTGGTCCCGGGGGCATCCGTGAAGCCGGCTGTTGCCGAAACCGTGCTGCTCTGCCACCTGTAGCTGTATGGCGGGG
>CAYQRF010000130.1:0-1449 GCA_964419775.1 uncultured Rikenellaceae bacterium | reverse complement strand
CCCGAGCCTCCCGGACTTTCTCCGCCGTTTCCGCCATTTGCCGAAAGGGTCAGCTCACTGCTGAAGCCCTGGAACGAAAGGACTATTGATCCTCCTGCTCCGCCCCCTCCTGCTCCGGCATCTGAAACCGAACTCAGCGCCGTCACTCCGTCTGCTCTTAATATCTGATTGTTCCCGTCAATTGAATCTGCTATTATAAATACTATCCCGCCGCCGCTTCCGCCAGCCGAAGCCGTCGAACCGGTTGCCTGGGTTGACGCTCCTGCGCCTCCTCCCAGGAATACGCCATCCTGAATTATTGAACCGAATATGTTCATGCCTCCGTATCCGCCGTCGCGCGGGTCGGTGCTGCACAGCAATGCATTCTCTATACCGCCGTCGGCTCCCTTACCGCGGTTCGAGCCGCCGCCGCCGCCGGAATATCGTCCGTTACCGCCGCCTCCTCCTGTAAAGTTCCTGCCCTGCCCCTTTGCATGACCGGGATAAAGAAGCGTCCTTGTGTAATCATGAATTGCCACTCCCTCGCCCTTTAGTCCGGCATTGTTCCACGAAAGATTATATGAATCGAGGCTGTTTGCCGCCACATTCGTACTTACGCATTCCCCTGTTCCCGGAACACCGGTAGCCCCGGAAAATCCCTGACCGGTGACATCAATACCGGCATTGAGGGTAAGCTTCCGGCCTGCCATGATTGCCACGACCCCGCCGGTACCCATTGCGTTGTTCCAGGGCTGCGCCGAAAGTGTTGAGGTGATAACCGGTTCATTATAAAAAGGAACCCTTATCAGCTGAACATTCCCTGTAATATTGTATGAGTTTATATAAACGTTTCGCGTAAAGCGGATCTCGCCCGTAGCAGTGTTCAAAGACAGGACCTGAAGAAATTCATATGCCCCTGGTGTGCCGATTGTGTCCTGAACGTTAATACCATAAGCTCCCTGGATTGTCTGGATGCCGACTCCCTGCATCTGAATCAGCAGAACATAGTCGCCGGCTGCGAACTGTGAAGCCTGGGCCGGGCTTACCATAACCAGACCAGGGCTGATCGAATTTACTTTGGCATAATGATTTATGATTCCGCCTATCTCTTCCTGACCATGAATCTGAATACTGCTGCCGGCTATATGCAACACCAGGATAATCAGCAGTTTATTAATATGGTACACAAGTTTATTTATCATCAGGAAATGATATTACGACTTATTAAACGTTAAAATTGTTAAATAATTGAGAGGTGCTCCTAAATTTATGTCAGGAATCCCCGGCTTTGCTATTTTTCCTGAGTATTCAGGAGGGGAAATTCAATGAAAAAACTGGTTCCCCCTTCTGCTTCAGATTCGAACCAGATAGTGCCGCCGGCATTCTCGACATTTCTTTTCACAATAGAAAGTCCGAGGCCTGTGCCCGATGATTTTGTCGTGAAATTCGGAGTGAACATTTTGGTTTTCA
>CAYQRF010000129.1:0-4300 GCA_964419775.1 uncultured Rikenellaceae bacterium | reverse complement strand
ATTGAATCATATACCGCCTGCAGTATCTGTGACCTGATATTAAGATCCGACAAAAGATTGTTGTTTCTTGTCGGATGCACCCTGTTCGAAAGGAATACATAGGTTATTTCGTTTACGGGATCCATCCACACAAAAGTGCCGGTATAGCCTGAGTGACCGAAGCTTTCGGGCGGAGCGCCCTTTGCAGGATAGGCTTCGGTGTCACTCACTTCGCTGTTGTTGAGAAGAGGCTTGTCAAATCCCAGTCCCCTGCGGTTGTCGTTTTCAGGGAACTGCACCTTTGTATATCTTTCCATTACGTCGCGCCGGATGATCTGCTCCCCTCCGTATTCTCCCATCCGCCTGTACATTTCCATCAGCTTCATCAGATCGTTGGCTGTGGCAAAAAGTCCTGCATGCCCCGATATGCCCCCAAGCATGGCAGCAGCTTCATCATGAACGGTTCCGTGAAGAAGCTGTCGGCGAAAAAGGGAATCATATTCTGTGGGCACTATCCGTTGCATCGGATATTTCAGGTAAGGATTGAAGCAGATGTCATATGCACCCAATCTGTGGTATATGTTACTGGTCACAAAGTCATCCCACTTTTCACTGGTCAAATTGTCAATTATCCCCGTTGAAATGATGAAGGTCAGATCTGAATAGACGTACTTTTTAGGTCCGAGAGGGCTCTTCTTGATCTCATTCATGATCTTCTTCCTGTAATTCCTGTGGATATACAGGTCGTCGGCCACTTTAACCGGAAAATCATCCGATTGTGAACAGCTGAATGTTCTTCTTCTGAATGAAGAATCATTCCTTACCGTTTCCTTCCAGAACGGTATCCAGTCCCTCATTCCGGCCTGATGCGTAAGGAGATCCTTCATCATCAGCTTTCCCTTGTTTGTATGCCTGAAATCGGGAAGATAATCGCCAAGTCTGCCTTCGACAGAGAATCTGCCTTCGGAATCAAGAAGCATAAGCCCGGCCAGCGTTGATGAGACTTTTGTCACGGATGCAAGGTCGAAAAGGTCGGTCTTCCATATTGGTATCCTCTGCTCATAGGTGTGAAACCCGTAAGTCTTGTGGAAGACCACGATCCCCTTCCTGGCAACCATTACCTCGCAGCCCGGATAGGCTCCGGCCATAAGCCCTGAACTGGCAATAAAGTCAATTTTGCTGTTTAGTGTCTGCGACGACATACCTGCATTTTCAGCCAGGGAATAGCTGAGCCTGATATTTCCTGTTGTCATTTTGCCTGATCCTGCCGGACAAATATCCGGGATTGCAGATTGAAGTATGCCTTTCGCCCCAATTCCCCCGAATATGAGCTGGGCCGACAGATCCCTCGTGTACTTGTTGTCCTCGTAAGCCAGAAGGATAGCATCAGCATTCCTGAAAAGCTCCTGCCTGCCCGGTATGAACGGGTTTCCGAAACAGGCTAATATGGTTTTCTTATCACTTCCCAGCTGATCGAGAAACCGGGATATGTCACCGGTTTCGACCGTAATTTCGGCAGAATCTGCTCCTTCAAATACTCCGGTTATAACCAGGTCATAGTTCTTCAGAATTTCCAGCACTTTTGAGGTCTCATTTTCGTCCGACGGATCCAGGCAAAAAAGGTCGGCGGGTAGATAATCCTGCAGACGCTTTCGGAACAGGTTGGTTTCATCACTGTTAATCAGAACTGCAGCTGCCTTTATTTTGTCAAGTCCCATCACAGGTATTGTTGTATGATCATTACGCACCACAGTAAGGGCTTCTGAATAAAGATCACAGATCAGGGCCTCGATTGACGGATTTGACAGGTCACTCTTCAGGTCATCAATATTTATTGCAGAAAGGTGCGACAATCCTGCCCAGTATTTGGCTGAAAGGATCTTGCGGCACTGATCATCAATGTCAGTTTGTGACATTATCCCTTTTTTGATTTTCTCAGATATCTCCCTTACCGTCTTTTCCGGCTCGCCGGCTGACAGAGGTATGTAGGTTCCGGCCCGGAGTGAGAGGGGAAATTCGCGATCTGCCGGAATAATTCCGTTTTTAAGCAGGCTTTCCCTGAATATAAGCTCATTTTGTGATGGTTCACCAGTGGAATTAAGTCTTAAGTTCACCCCGGTTCTTTTATACTGTTCCGAGATTGTCTTTCCCATTTTCTTAACCAGTTCATCATTGTGAACGGCAGAAAGAGTAATCCATTCCGGGAAACTGCTGACACTGTCCATATCAAGCCCTGGTTTTTTATCATTCTTCTGAATGATGAAAAGCGGCACCATACTGATACTCTGCAGGAAATTCACCATTTCGGCAATTTCTTCCGGCTCTCCCCCCTGGAAGATTACACCACCGGCTTTGTTATTTCTTATTATGTCACTCATTCTGACCGTTTGTGCAATATCATTGCTCCGGCCGGCTTCTATCCATATCAGCTGGCCTATCCTTTCCTCGGGCGTGAGCGACCGGAAAACTGAATCAACCCATGGATGATCCGTGAATTCGAGGAACGGTTGAGCAATATCCTGCGACCTGAGCGGCTGAATTCCAAGGCTCAGGATTGAAATGATGGCTATGGTGAATGATTTTAAACGCATACCTTTTTTAAGAGTTTACTTTACAAACGACTAAAAGTAGTTAAAATTACGGTTGATGAATACTGTAAGATTAGCTCTAAATTCTTATTTCTCTTTGCTGGTTATTTGATAGAACATTGTATTGTTTTATGTATTTGAATGTTTGTTGAAAGTGATACAGGGTTAATAGCATTTTTACTCCTTGTGACTCCGTTCATAACTCCGTTCTACTCCGTGGTTAAGAAAAACAAGCAGCAACCCTCTTTCGCTAAAGCTTCAGAGGGCAAAGCCAGCAACCCGCCTCCGCTAAAAGCTATGGCGGGCAAAGCCAGCAACCCGCAACCAGCAACCTGAGTTATTTACATAAATAATTCGAGCAATATTATTATATTTCAGCCTTTATCTGCCCCTGATGAATAAGACTCTGCTGAAACTGCTTCCCTGTCTTCTCATTCTTATTCTGGCAAGTTCTCATCCTCTTCATGCACAGAATGATGAGAAGCTTGCCGGAAAAGTTTCCGGGAAGCTTGAAAGCTGGAAGAATCCTTTAATGGGATGGAACCATATTTCTGTACCCGTGCCCGACTCGGTTATGGTTATAAAAGACGACAGGAAAATTACCCTGTGGTTTTCACCAGGCCTGTCATACTATCCTTTCAGGGAAGAAAGCTGCAAACTGTTCAGGGAATCTGTCGTGGATGCCCTGGGATGGAAATTCCGGAATTATAATATCGAGCTGATAACAAATACCTACCCGATCGAACAGCTTGTTCCCAACTATTACAGAAAGGAGTTTCCTGTTGATTCGTCGTGGTTCCCTCCTTCTGATGTCGATAAAAGGATTCTGGTGAAAAAGATTTCAGAGGACAGGCCTTCATCAGGACTTTACGGTAACTCCATCGCCCTGTGGAACAGTCATGGCTACTATTATGAAATGTCGCTCGACCGCTGGGAGTTTCAGCGTGCAAAACTATTCGGAACAGTCGAGGATGTTTCAATAACAGGTTATGTCCTCTCATATCTTGCTCCTATGCTTGAGAGGGCGGGCGCAAATGTTTTCATTCCCCGTGAAAGAGATATCCAGACAAATGAAGTGATTGTTGACAATGACCGCTCATCGGATAGTTCCCTGTTCAGGCTTTCTTCAGGCAGAAGCACCAGTATATTGCAAAAGGGCTTCCTTCTGACTGACACGATATTTACCGGATTCAACCCTTTCAGAAACGGGACATCCCTGAGAGTAATGGATGATACGGCCGTCTACATTCCGGACATACCTGAAAAAGGTGATTACGCAGTCTATGTCTCATATCCTTTATTCCGTGACAACACGGAGGAGGCACTTTACACTGTATGCCATACCGGCGGTGAGACGGATTTTGTCGTCGATCAGACGATGGGAGGGGAGACATGGAGCTACCTGGGGACCTTCAATTTCGACAAGGGCAGAAATCAGGGCAGGGGTTCAGTGAAAGTAAGATGCAATAAAGGGACTTCGGGCTATCTGGCTCTTGATGCCGTGAAGTTCGGAGGGGGAATGGGGAATGTTGCACGCCGGCCTTCAGGTGAGATAATAAGGAACCAGCCGTCGTTGTTTGACGGGAACCGCAACCCTGAGGATAATACGACAGCCGTGGAAACAAACCACTCCTGGAAAACAAGCGGAATGCCAAGGTTTATTGAGGCATCAAGATACTGGATGCAGTATGCCGGCATGCCCGACTCCCTGGTCTATTCTCCGAACAACAACA
>CAYQRF010000128.1:0-4302 GCA_964419775.1 uncultured Rikenellaceae bacterium | reverse complement strand
AGCTTCCATTATAGCGGATACCGGATTGGTTTTCGAGACAGCAACAATCTTTACCTCATGGGGTATTTCCTGCCGGAGTTTCCGGATATTTGAAGCAATATCAAGCATAATTCTGCCGCAGCGTCATTTAAAAAAGTTATAAAAAACCAGTCAGGGCCCGTTTTCCGGAAAATCGTTCTGCCCTGATCAAAGAAGGTGAATGACGAGTCCGCTTCTCAGTTTTGGTTCGAACCAGGTAGTCTTGGGCGGCATTATGTTTCCTGAATCAGCTATTGTTATAAGTTGTTTCATGGATACCGGGTACAGGGCAAAGGCCACTTTCATGTCACCGCTGTCGACTCTTTTCACCAGTTCGCCGAGTCCTCTTATGCCGCCCACAAAATCGATCCTTTTTGAGCGTCTCAGATCCTGGATGTCGAGGATAGGCGTCAGCACCTGGTTGGTAAGAATTGTAACATCAAGCCCTCCAATGGGATCATTATCGTCATAAGTTTCCGGACGCGCGGTCAGGCTGTACCATTTTCCTGCCAGGTACATAGAAAAGGTGTGAAGTTTGCGGGGCCTGTAAATCCTTGTCCCTTTTTCCTTTATAACAAAGCCCTTTTCGAGCCTTGAAAGGAATTCGGTTTCCGTCAGACCGTTTAGATCCCTGATGGTCCTGTTATAATCGATGATTTTGAGCTGGTCGTCAGGAAAATGAACTGCCATGAAGAAGTTGTATTCCTCTGTTCCCTTATGGTTCGGGTTATTATCTCTCTTCTCCTTTCCAACAAGCGCTGCCGCAGCAGTGCGATGGTGTCCGTCGGCCACGTAGGTATAGGGCACTTTCTCTGCAAAGAGTTTTTCTATCTTCCGGTTTATATTCTTTTCCTTCACCACCCAGAATTTGTGACCGAAACCATCATCAGCCACGAAATCATATTCAGGCTGCTCCGATGAGGTTATTGATTCAACTATCTCATCTATCTGTTTCACGGCAGGATATGCAAAAAAGACCGGTTCAATGTTGGCATTATTGACCCTCACGTGTATCATCCTGTCCTGTTCCTTATCGGGCCGGGTAAGTTCATGTTTTTTAATAATGCCTTTCAGATAATCGTCAACCGATGCACATCCGACAATTCCGTACTGGGTTCTGCCCTTCATCGTCTGGGCATAGATATAGAAGTGGGATTCTTTATCCTGAACAAGCCATCCCCTCTTTCTCCATAGGGCGAAATTGCTTACGGATTTTTCGTAGACATCTTCGCAGTGGACATCAATATCGGGATGAAGGTCGATCTCTGACCGTGTGATATGAAGAAGAGAGCATTCCTTGCCTTCAGCCATCTTCCTTGCCTCTTCGGAGTTCATTACATCATAAGGCAGTGAAGCCAGATCCCTGGCGATCGAAACAGGAGGACGCAGCCCCCTGAAAGGTTTAACAACAGCCATATAAAATTATTAGGTTTATTTGTTGAGCCTGAATTTCTCGTTTCCAGTGAGGAAATAATCAACTATCTGTCGTGCCGCTGCAATACCGGCATTAATGTTGGCTTCTTCCGTCTGAGCTCCCATTTTTTTTGCTGTAAACAGGTATCTGCCTTCAAATTTCTCCTCCAGCAGAGGCCGGCAGGCAGGTTCAAGATCGGCAACGTACCTGAAATCGGGCCTGTCGGTAAAGACCTTAAGCAGATCATCCTCATTGATGACCTCTTTCCTTGCCGTATTAATAAGTACTGCATCCGGAGGCATGCTCATCATGAGATCATATCCAACCGATTTTATTGTCTGACTGTTTGCGGGCATATGAAGAGTGACGTACTGGCATGATGAGTACAGTTCCCTGACATCGGAGCATACTTTAGCCCCTGCAGAGGATATTGCATCAGGACTCACAAAGGGATCAAAGGCCTTAACCTCCATTTTAAATCCCTTGCTGATCTCTGCAACATTTCTTCCGACATTTCCAAAAGCATGAATGCCTATTGTCTTACCCCTGAGCTCTGTTCCCGTCTTTCCGCCGAATGCACCCCTGATCAAGAAAAGCAGCATGGCAAAAACAAGTTCTGCTACAGCATTTGCATTCTGACCGGGAGTATTCATTGCAACAATACCCCTTGCACTAAGGGCAGGAAGGTCGAGATTGTCATAGCCTGCACCGGCTCTGACAACGATTTTCAGCTTTGGCGCCGCGGCGATTACTTCAGGTGTAACAAGGTCACTTCTGACGATCAGCGCATCGGCATCTGAAACAGCAGCTTTAAGTTCTTCAGGACTCTTATAGTTTTCGAGCAAAGCAAATTCAAATCCGGCTTCCGAGACGACGGCTTTAATCTGCTCAATCGCCAGCCTGGCAAAAGGTTTTTCTGTTGCTACCAATATTTTCATGATAATACCATTTTTTGAAATGGAAATCTACTAACCGTAAAAGCCAGGGTCAGGATCAGGATCTGGCTTCGAATTCCTTCATGGCATCGATAAGCGCTTTAACGCTTTCGACCGGAAGTGCGTTATAGGTGGAAGCACGGAAACCGCCTACAGAACGATGTCCGGCAATACCAACTATACCCTTTGATTTGGCAAACTCAGCGAAGGGTTGTTCAAGTTCCTTGTATTCTTCTGCCATAATAAAGCAGATGTTCATAAGGGATCTGTCGTCGGGATCCTTTATTGTTGGCACGAAGAGCTTGTTCCTGTCTATTTCATCATAGAGCATGGCAGCCTTTTCGATGTTCTTCTTCTGGATGGCCTTTACACCTCCGAGTTCCTTGAGCCAGCGCAGAGTTTGCTGTGCAGCGAAAACGGCGAATACAGGAGGAGTATTGAACATCGATTCTGCCTTGATATGTGTGCGATAGTCGAGAATGGTCGGGATCGGCCGTGACACCTTGCCCAGGGCATCTTCCTTAATTATTATAAGTGTAACGCCTGCAGGAGCAAGGTTTTTCTGTGCCCCGGCATAGATGATTGAGTATTTCGAAACGTCAACCGGACGGCTGAATATATCGGACGACATATCAGCAACAAGCGGAACGCTTACATCCGGGTCTTTTTTCAGTTCTGTACCGTATATAGTGTTGTTAGTCGTGACATGGAAGTAGTCGGCATCGGCCGGGACTACATAGTTTTTCGGAATATAATTGAAAAGTTTGTCCTTTGATGAAGCCACCTCTACAGCCTCACCGTAGAATTTTGCCTCCTTGAGGGCTTTTCCTGCCCACTCACCCGTATTCAGGTAAGCTGATTTCGTGTTCATCATGTTCATCGGGAGCATGGTGAACTGCAGACTGGCGCCTCCCCCGAGGAAGATCACCTTGTAACTTTCGGGAACTTCAAGCAGTTCCTTCACAAGTGCTGTGGTATCATTCATGCAGGCAACAAACTCCTTGCTCCTGTGAGAGATCTCAAGAACGGAAAGACCTGAACCGGCAAAGTCCCTGATTCCTTCAATAGTTTTGTCGAGGGTGTACTGAGGAAGTATTGACGGACCGGCAAAAAAGTTATGTTTTTTCATTTTGGAAGGATGGTTTTAAGGTTAGTTTGATCAAAAGCTACTAACACAAAAGTAAAGAATTTTATTTTAAGAGCGGGATATTCAGGTCTATTTCACTTCGTCGCTTAACAGAACGCCGTTCCGGCAGACCGGAACCATGTCCGTGAAATCCATTCCGAGACAGAAGGGGATGCAATCGTCGAGGCCCTTATCTCCCAGCCGCGATCGCTGGGCTGCTTTTTCCATGTACCCGATCAGGTCAGTTCTGGCTAACGACCAAAGATCCAGAGCAGCGTAAGTCGAATCGCATGAAGTTGAGTAACCTTTATCTGACAAAAGTCTTTCGGCTATTGCTCCGGCACAGATTGTATCCTCGAGGTTGAATCTGTTCTTCCATCCTGAAGAGAAAAGAACGACATCCTTCCGCTGCTTCTTTATCCACCGGACAATTGCCGTTATATTAAGGAAAGATCCTATGATAATTGAACCGGCGGAAGAAGCCAGTGAAATTATGCCCGTTCCGTTGGTTGTGCTGTAGACGATGGTTTTTCCTTTAACTTTATCAGGTGTAAAATTAAAAGGGGAGTTGCCGAAATCAGCAAAATCAAGTACAAAGCCGTCGCGCTCCGCTGCGACAAGATACCCTTTCTCCTTGTACTCCTTTGCTTCAGCCACAGTTGCCACAGGAATTATAGCCTCTGCCCCATGTTCAAAAGCAGTGCATATTGCCGAGGTGGCGCGTAGTATATCTATCACAACGACTATTGATCCCGAATGCCTTTCAGGTTCGTAAAGGGCCGGGGAAAAACAAGTCTCGAGATTCAGTT
>CAYQRF010000127.1:0-4306 GCA_964419775.1 uncultured Rikenellaceae bacterium | reverse complement strand
GGTTTTTTATGCCTCATGTCGGGTGCTCCGTTCCTGTGGTCGGCATTCTCTTTCTTCTCCGTTTTGGTTCGTTTCTCCTGAGGTTCCTTCGAAGAAGCAGATGCCGCCGCTATGATCAGAGCCATGAGGAAAGAAATGAATATGAACTTTTTCATTGCCTTGTGTTTATTGAAAAGGTAAATCAAAAGACATGCCAAAGGTGAAGAAGTCAAGATATAATAAAGGTTGGTAGTTTGCAGTTTGAAGTTTGCAGTTGGCAGGAAGTCTGTGCCCTTCGCCCTGTGCCCTGAGCCCTGCGCCCTGAGCCCTGTGCTTTTACCTGACAGCTTTTATGCTTGAGTGTCTGCTCATATTAAGCAGAACATCGGCCTGTTTGACCTGGTCGGGTTCACCGATCACATAGGCTATGTCGCCGCCGTGCAGGACTGTATCAGGAGCAGGGTGCTCAATAATCTCAGGTCCTCTTTTTATGGCAAGAATGGTGACTCCTGTTCTGCGGCGCAGGTCGAGTCCGATGAGCGTCATTCCTTCGGCGGATGAATTTGGGCCGATATTTATCACCGATATGTTCATTTGCTGAAACTCATCGAAGATGGATGGTTTGTTTACCAGGTCTTTTTCAGAAAAGGCGCCCAGACTCCGGTTCCTTATACCTGTTATTATCCGGTTAATCTCCTTGTTGGGCACATGCCTTTTTGTAAGGATCCGGTTCATCATGTCGATGGCTATCTCGAGCTTTTCCGGGATCACCTCATCCGCCCCCACTTTGTACAACTGTTCGACATTTGTTACTGTGGTTGATCTTACAAGGATATATGCGTTATTGTTGATTTTCCTTACCTTTTCAACAATAGCCAGCGACGGAACAAGGTTTCCGACAGAGATCACGACCACATCGGCATTCTCAGCATAGGCCTTTCTCAGTACGGGTTCGTTGACGGCATCACCGTAAACGACCGTGTCGCCCTCATTCATCTTTTCGTGAGCCAGTGTCGGATCAAAGATTATTGAGATATGCCGGATATTATTGTACCTGGCCATAAGTGAAAGCTTCAGCGCGCTCGGGTCCTTTCCGATGATTACAAGGTGATTGTTAAAAGGGGGCAGTGTAAGCTCCTTAAGTGGAAACAGTCCGTCGCGCATCACAGCCGGCAGGGGCAGTTTTGAGATGACCCCAACCAGCATGGGAGAGAAATAAAAGAGGAAAGGAGTCAGCCCCATGCTGAGAACGGCAACTGCAAGAAAAAGGTGATAATAAAAACCGGGGAGGATCCCGTTGTCGAACCCGATGCTGGCAAGAATAAACGAAAATTCACCTACCTGGCTGAGTGCCAGTCCGGTGAGGATGGTTCCCTTCAGGGTGTGTCCCAGGACGAAACCGGTACCGCCGGCGATGAAGCTTTTCATGGTTATGACCAGCAGGAAGCAGACCATTACAAGCATCCAGTTATCGATTACAAAATGGACATCGAAAAGCATCCCGATCGAAACAAAGAAGAAGCTTGAGAAGACATCCTTGATAGTATAGAAATTACCGAATATATTATGGCTGTATTCCGATTCGGAGATCATCAGTCCGGCAAGGAAGGCTCCGAAGGCGAGAGACATTCCGAGTTCAAAGGAGAGGAGGGCTATGGCAAAACAGATCAGGAAGATGCTGATCATGAATAACTCCTGGTTTTTAGCGCTTGCAATTACGGTCAGGAGTTTTGGGAGCAGCCATTTATTGCCCGCGTAGGCAAGGCTTATGATTGCGGCAACTTTTGCGGTGAGGATGAGGAATTCAGTTGCGAAGTTGACATCGGTCTGTGCCAGCAGGTCGGTGAGCAGAAGGAGGGGAGCAAGGAGCAGGTCCTGAAAGATCAGGATCCCCACCACTGTCCGGCCGTAGTTTGAAGTCACCTCCGATCTTTCCTGAAGGATCTTCAGTACCAGTGCCGAGCTGCTGAGGGCCATCAGGAAACCGAACAGGAGAGCTCCCTCACGGCTGATGTCGAGGAATCGCGAAGCCAGATAGAACACTGCCGCAGTGATAGTTACCTGCATGAATCCACCCAGGAAGACTATCCTCCTGATCTTCATCAGGTGCTTCAGCGAGAATTCCATTCCGATTGTAAAAAGGAGGAACACAACGCCGATCTCTGCAAGCATCTCAATGTTGTGGGCATCCTTTACAAGTGAAAGCAGGTGTGGTCCTGCAATAATTCCTGTCAGAAGGTATCCGGCAATGGTTGGTATCCTGAATTTAGTGAAAATCAGGTTCACCAGTGTCGACAGGGCAAAGATCACAACTATGTCCTTCAGGAATGAAAGTTCCATACAGTCTTCATCAGGGTTATTTCTCCAAAGTTAATTTTTTTTCATTTTCTGCTTGGTATTGGCGGGGATTTAGGTGCAAATCATTAAAGGAACCTCAAACCAAACAAACCCGGATATAGCTGCTATTCCGGAAAAACCTTATATTTGCCCGGTTCAATACCCGGAATCATGAGGATAAGAGATGCATTTACTGCCATTTAACCGGTCTCTGACAAGTACAGGGACAATTGCCGGTTACCTGTAACCGGATTTTCTATCACAGGTTATCTTATCAATTATCTTCAATTTATTCTCACATGTCTGACTGGAAAAAAGTTTTTGCAATAATATTCACCGGGCAGCTCTTCTCGACGCTCAGCAGCTACATTGTAGGGTATGCCGTAATCTTCTGGCTGAGCATTGAGACGGGATCGGCCGAGGTTCTCGCATATGCCACTATAGCTTCTCTTCTTCCCCAGCTGGTTCTTGGCATGTTCACCGGTGTTTTTGTTGACCGCTGGAACCGGAAACGGATAATGATTTTATCCGATATTTTCATTGCCCTTTGCACTCTGACGATTGCAATACTGTTTTATATAACGGACGTACGGATTTCCTACATATACGCATTGCTTGCCCTTCGTTCGGCCGGCATGGCTTTCCACGTACCCGCAATGCAGGCCTCAGTCCCGCTTCTTGCTCCTCCCGACAAACTGATGCGCATTTCCGGCATCAATAACATGATTCAGTCGGTAAGCACAATTGCCAGTCCGGCTCTGGCGGCATTGCTGATAACCCTGTTCGACATGACCTGGGTGCTGATGATCGATGTTGCCGGGGCGCTGATAGCGGTTGTGACATTACTGATGGTCACTATTCCGAATCCGGAAAAGCTGAGCCATGCCGAGCCTCATGTATTCAGGGAGCTTAAGGAAGGGATAAGGGAGATTTACACAAAACCTGCCCTGCTATGGATGTTCATACTGTCTGTTTTCATGCACATGTTCATAATGCCGGTGGCCGCCCTGTTTCCACTGATGACTCTTCAGCATTTCAACGGCACCACTTATATGATGAGCATTGTCGAGATCGCCTGGGGAGTCGGGATGCTGTTAGGCGGCGCCGTGCTTGGCTGGCAGTGGCTGGGAAAGCACAAGGTTACGGCGATAAACCTGATGTATTTTGTTATAGGCACTACCTTTGTCCTTTCGGGTATTCTGTCCCCGTCGGGTTTTGCAATTTTCGCCGTAATAACGGCATTTGGAGGTATTTCGGCTGCTGTTTATTCGGGATCGTTTACAGTTGTCATTCAGACCATGGTCGAACCATCGGCGCTGGGGAGGGTGTTCTCGCTTTACACAAGCCTTACGCTGATGCCTTCGATGCTGGGACTGCTTGCAACAGGGTTTATTGCCGATACAATAGGGATAGGCAATGCCTTTATAATTTCGGGTGCAGGTATCTGCATTCTTGGGATAACAGCATTTATCGTAGCTCCGCTGCGTGCTCTTGTGAGGGAGGAGAGCAGGGGAGGTTCGGCTATGACAGGTGCTTAAACGATCTCCATGGAGCTGTACCCCTGTCCGGTCCTGGTGAGCCTGATCTGGGTGGCAATCCGTTCCTGCATCGCCTCGATATGAGAGATCACTCCAATCGTCTTGCTGGTTTCAAATTGAAGTTTCTCAAGTGTGTCAATGGTCATATCGAGGGTTAACCGGTCGAGGGAACCGAATCCTTCGTCGATGAACAGGCTTTTTATGTCGACCTGTCTCGATGCCAGATCCGACAGGGCAAGGGCCAGAGCGAGGCTCACCAGGAAGCTTTCGCCTCCCGAAAGCGATTTTACCGATCTCTTCAGGTCGCCCATGTGAGTGTCGATCACACTCAGACTGTCATCCTTGTCTTCTTCAGGGATGTCTAGCTGATACCTGTCGTTCAGCATTCTGAGCCTTCTGTTGGCAAGCCTTACAAGCTGGTGAAGAGTGAGCTGCTGGGCAAAGGTGCTGAA
>CAYQRF010000126.1:0-4363 GCA_964419775.1 uncultured Rikenellaceae bacterium | reverse complement strand
ATCTCATTTACTTTCTGTAGCGTAAGGATGCCTTCGGTAACAAGGTCGATACCCTCTATAAAACTTTCGGGCGGCAGTTCGGGATCTTCAAATATCAGTTCATCTATGATCGCCTTGTTAAGCTCACGGGCTACAACATCGGCTGTTGTGCCTCCGCAGATGATCACCTTGCCCTTGTATTCCTTCACCTTCAAAGCAAGGTCCTTGTCCTTTTCCTTTTCGTATGGAGGACCGGTACAGAGCAGCAGTTTTCTTGGCTCACGGAAATAAATTGTGGCGCATGAAATGTCATCCTTGGCCTTATAAGCGTCATTTTTATGGGCCATTGTGACAATCTTACCCGACAGGTTTAAGGCTGACATAGAAACATCGCCTTTCACCAGGGTCGAAGCATAGGATGCGATATCATCCCTTCCCCATCCGAAGGGAAAGGCTTCGCTTCCCATTCCGCTCTGAGCCACTCCGTCGGAAAAAAATACTATCCTGTCTTCCTTTGATGGCATAAAGGTGCATGTCTTCAGAACTTTTCCGGCATTTTTCCCCTTGTTGAGAACAACCTCCTTCCAGGAGGGATCGAAGGTCTCGGATCCCCTTAATATTATTGTCGACGGATTGTCGTATTCGAGGATATTCACGCTTCCGCTGCTTTCTATATCCACTATAGTGAAGGTGGAATAGCTGATCATCCTCTCGCTGCATACGGGCAGGGTATTCATAATAATCTCCGCTATTCGGTCCACCTCCTTGTGTTCCCTTGTGAAATTGAGAGCCATCGTGGCCGTGAGGGTGGCAAGAACATTTGCCTTTACCCCGTGTCCCATACCGTCCGACAGCACGGCAATAACCCTGTCTTCCTCCTTTATGTATTTATTAAGGAAGACATCGCCGCAGATCCTTTCACCGTCGTGATTTCGTTGCTGGCTGTTTACTTCTATGTAAAAATCCTTATACACTGTGTGTTACTGCCGCGGGTCTTTTTTTACAAGCGACTTTTTCTTATACGACTCAATAATTGAATTAAGCATTTGCTCGGTTTCGGACGCGCCTTCTCCCAGGAGGAAGCCAATTTTCTGAACCATTTCGAGGTTCTTTTCGATAACGTCGCTTACCCTGTTTATAACCTCCTCTCCCTGAACCTCGGGAGAATAGAGATCCCTTATGATGGCACCGCACATCCTGTTCTTCTTGATCGGGAAAATCGACACGTTGAGCATGCTGTCCTCGTAATGGATGTCCTTGCTCACCACCGGCTCATCTTCCTTGAGCACATAGGAGAACATATTATAGACGTTGAAGGGAAGAAGCGTTTTCAGATCAGCTCCGACCAGTCCGGGAATTATTTCAGAAACAGCTTTGGCATCTTCCCCCAGGATATTTATAAAGCTCACGTTCGAATGAAGCACTTTGAGGTTGTTGTCAACAATAACCACCCCGGACGGGAGCTTCTCAAGCATGTTGTTCATCATGTCGGAAGCGCTTTGAGCCATCTCCTTTTCCCTCATTGCAAGCTCTTCCGATTCTTTCAGCGCCTTCTTGGTCTCGGCAAGCTTCCTGTTTGTCTGCCGGAGCGTTTCTATGTATTCCTGCTTGTTTCTCAGGTTGTAGGTGTGGCACATTTCGGGCACTGCAAGCCCTTTTGCCACAGTTGAGGCAAAATGGCGGCACGACTGATAGCCGCAGGCGCCGCAATCGAGTGTGTCATTGATGTCTTCCCGGCCAATTATCTTCATCACCTCAGCTATCGCTTCCTCCGGCGGTTCCGGAATCCTCTGGTCGTTTGGATGAAAGTCCCTTGTGAAATCGAGCTTCGACCAGCGCTTCATGTCCTTTTCCCACTGGTTCTTATCGAGCTTCGCAACCCTTTTCTCGGCATAGAGACGAACAAGTGCCCTTCTCTTGAACCTTTCATTGTGAGTCTCCATACCTGGACCCAGAAGACAGCCGTGACAGAAAAAGAGGTTGAAGTGATGGCGGATAGTATCAATGTACTTCTCAAAGTCATTCAGTCCTTCAAAGACATCTTCCCTTCCGGCAGCCGTAATAACGCCGCTGACAGCTATATCACGCTTTATGCCTGCGGCCTGGAGTATTCCGGCAGGAAGAGGGTAGAGGGCTCCCCAGTGACCGTAGGGCGGATCAAAATCCGACATCCTGACTGTCCTTTCCTGTATGTCGAATTCATCAAAAAGCTGCCTGAGCTCGATGAAGGTGAGAACCTGGTCGACAAGTTTGCCTCCCCTGAAGTTAACTGCCTCGTCCTTATTGTCGATGCAGGGACCTATGAAAACTGTTGCAACATCTTCACCATGAAGCTCCTTTACAACCATTGCAGTTGCCATCATGGGCGAAACCAATGGAGCCAGGTTGGTAAGAAGTTCCGGATGATACTTCTCGATAAGCTTTACTATTACCGGACAATTGGTTGTTATATAATACTTTCCTTCAGCCTGTTCAAAAAGATCAGCGTACTTTGAGGCGATCAGGTCCACTCCGAAAGAGTCTTCATGAACATAGTCGAATCCCAGCGCCTTCAGCATGCTTACGAATTTCCTGTAATCGGTAATATCGTCAAATTCCGAAGCTATACTCGGTGCCACAAGGGCAGCAGTCTTGCGCTCCGATGCCAGCAGTTTTTTGACATCCTCCTTTGAATCGCGGAATTCAATCGCCCGCGGGGAACATTCAATAAAACAAAGGCCGCACCCGATGCACCTTTCATTTATAATTGTCGGATGCTCCTTCTGCGCCCTTACCTCTATGGCATTCACCGGGCAGACCCTTACGCAGGAATATGAATTCCGGCAAAGTTGGTCGTTGATATAAAAGATTGGCTTTCTGTCGTTCATAAATTACCAGTGATTGGAATCCTACCTGATATTCCCGATCTCCTTCTCAAGTATGGCATCAATTTTCGCCAGGGTCACTCCCTCTATTATCCTGTCATTTATTCTCAGATTCGGGCCGTTGCTGCACAGATTCATGCACCTTGCTCCCTTGAAAACTATCTTGTCCTCAAGATGGTTTTTCTTGAGATAATCCCTGATGTAGTTCACCACATCACGATTTCCCCGCGAGAAGCATGAACTGCCCATACAAACCTGCATTTCGATTTTTTGCTGCATACGGTGCCTGATGAAAACAACTTAAAGCTCAAATGTAATAATATTTTCCGGGCTTTCATCCTCATACAGACCAAACAACCTGACCATTTAGCTGATTTTCACCTATTACTTATTAATTATTGTTAATAAAATAACAATGTTTATTTTGTAACAATAAAATTCTGTATATTTGGAATATATTCATTATCTGACAGGATGGCAGCAGATCTCGACAATATCTTTACCAAGTACAAGCAGGGCCGGCGCGAAGAACTGATTCCCCTGCTTCAGGATATTCAGGATGCTGACGGTTATATCTCCGAGGCTGCCATTGTAAGGGTGGGAAGCCATCTTGGACTGAGTACGACGAAAATCTTCGGACTGGCAACTTTTTACGACCAGTTCAGGTTCTTTCCCGCCGGAAAGATTCACATAAAGATTTGCAATGGTACCACATGCTTCATGAACGGCTCGAAAGCCGTAATAGATAAATTCAGGGAAGAGCTCAGGATTGAACCCGGACAAACGACCCGCAACGGGAATTTCAGCCTGGAGACAGTGACCTGCATGGGAGGCTGTCACCACGGACCTGTGGTGATGATAAGCGGTGAATACAATATTCATATGAAGCCCGAACAGGTACCCGAGCTTATCAGAAAGCTTAAATATATAATTGACAACGACTAGATGGAAGATTTAAAGACATTCCTCATACAGAAGGTATTGTTGTTTGAATCCGATACTCTGACTTCCGAAACGGAAAAGGTATTGCAGAAGGTGCGCCGCGACAGGACCGATGTGCCTGTTATCCACGTTACCTTTAATTCCAGTTCAATAATTGCAGGTGCCGACAAGACATTAAATGCAATCAGGTCGTATGTAAGCGACAATCAACCCTCGGCGGAAGTCGTAACTGTGGGCTGCGCAGGTCCTGCAAATTTTGAGCCCCTGATCTGTATTCAGATGCCGGGGAAAAACCGGTTGTTTTTCAGGAACATCACTGAGGAAAAGGTGGAGCCTCTCCTTAACGGGGTTTTCCACAGCGACATAAATGAAGATGACCTGCTCGGGCAGGCAGGCGAAAAGGGGTTTGGACTGTGGCCCGGGATTTCCTTCATGAACGAACTGCCCTTCTTCGCCCTCCAGAAGCGGATAGTGCTTGGGAACTGCGGATGCTACAACCCTGAAAGCATTGAAGAATATGTTGCCAGGGGAGGCTACCGGACATTTGTAAAAACGATCCGTCATTACACCTACGAAGA
>CAYQRF010000125.1:0-4375 GCA_964419775.1 uncultured Rikenellaceae bacterium | reverse complement strand
CTTGACAAGTTCATTGATGCGATGAATTCCATCTGGCTCGAGATTCAGGAAGTGAAGGAAGGGAAAGCTGACCAGGAAGACAATGTACTGCACAACTCACCTCACACAGCAGCGGCTGTTACTGCAGACGAATGGAAACATTCCTATTCACGGCAGAAGGCAGCCTACCCGCTGCCCTGGGTGGAAGAAAACAAATTCTGGCCGTCGGTCGGAAGGGTTGATAACGGTTATGGCGACCGCAACCTGATATGCACCTGCGCCCCTATCGATTCATACCGCATGGACACCTTCAATTTCAAGATTGCCGACCTCGATGATAAATAATAAAACAACGGACAAAGGAATCTTTGCCGTATTGAAAATAATTCTCAAATTTAATGTCTGAAGTATTACAGATTAACCTCGATTCCCATGCGAAATTCATCGTGGAATGATCTTCTCTCCATGATAGATGGAAAGAAGCTCAGTTACAGGCCGGCGGGATTTATAATTGACAGTCCCTGGCTGCCGGGCTGGTATGGCATTCCCACGCTTGACTATTATGCATCCGACGAAAAATGGATGAAAGCCAATATAAAGGCAGCAGAAACCTTTCCCGATGTCTGGTTCATGCCCGGTTTCTGGTCGGAATACGGCATGTGCACTGAACCGTCCGCTTTCGGATCGAGACTGATTTTTCTTGAGAATACCCTGCCGCATGCAGAAAAAATTCTAACCGATATTGCTGATGCCGGGCGGCTAGCTCAACCGAATGTCAGAACCGACGGTCTTCTTCCTTTCATGATTGCCAGGCTTAAGAACAACCAGGCTGCGATCATTGAATCAGGTCACCAGGTCAGGTTTGCCATAGCACGCGGCCCTCTCAACATAGCAAGTTTTCTGATGGGGACTACCGAGTTCATGATGGCACTTGCCCTTGACCCGGAAGGCTCGCACAGGCTGCTTGAAAAAATAACCAGTTTCATTTGCGACTGGCTTTCACTTCAGAAAGAAAGTTTTCCTTCGATTGACGGGGTTCTGATACTCGATGATATTATAGGCTTTGTGGGTGAGGGCGAGTTCAGCGAGTTCGTGCTTCCATATTTCAAAAGGATTTTTTCATGCACGGGACCGAAGGTCAGGTTTCTTCACAATGATGCGGACGGCCTTATAACCGCTGGATTTCTGAATGAAATGGATGTGAATGTTTTCAATTTTTCCTTCAATCATTCACTCGGAGAGATAAGGAACCTTGCAGGCGACGAGGTGGTACTCCTGGGAAACATACCCCCGCGCGATGTACTGGCTGCAGGAACTCCTGAGCAGATCAGGGAGGCAGTCATAAAGGCCTCGGAGGAAGTCAGCAATCACGATCGCATTATCTGGTCAGCCGGCGGAGGAATGCCCCAGGATGTCAGCACAACGAATATTAAAGCTTTCATTGAAGCAGTAAAAGAAATAAAACAGACTTAGGATATGGACATAAAGACAACAATTGTATTGATTTCTGCAGTGATATTATCATCATGCGGATCAGGAGGAAGCAGGAAGCAAACGACGGAAACAAAGAATGATGAAATGGAAACCAGTTACAAGGTAAAACTGCTGACAGTCGATCCGGGCCATTTTCATGCCGCCCTGGTGCAGAAGACAACTTATCCGCAGGTTTCACCCGACGTCAGGGTATATGCTCCCGAAGGACCGGATGTGGAACAGCATCTTGGGAGAATTGCATCATATAATGCAAGAGCCAATGATCCAACAAAATGGAATGAGATAGTCTACAGGGGAGCAGATTTTTTCGAAAAGATGCTGTCGGAAAAGGCAGGTAATGTGGTAGTGCTGTCGGGCAACAACAGGAAGAAGGCAAGTTATATATCGGCATCCATTAACGCCGGACTGAATGTACTGGCCGACAAGCCAATGATAATAACACCTGAAGACTGGCCGGGCCTGCAAGCCGCATTTGCAGCTGCCGCTGAAAAGGGGGTGCTTCTTTACGACATCATGACCGAACGGTTTGAGGTAACAACTCTTCTCCAGAAGCTGCTTTCACAAAATGAGGATATTTTCGGAACCCTGGTTCCGGGCTCAGCAAGTGATCCTGCTGTGTCAAAGGTAAGTGTTCATCATTTTTCAAAGATAGTATCGGGATCTCCGCTCCAGCGTCCGGCCTGGTTTTTTGACGTCGAACAGCAGGGAGAGGGGATAGTTGATGTTACAACCCATCTTGTCGACCTTATTCAGTGGGAATGTTTTCCGGAACAGATACTCGATCCTTCAGATGTAAAGCTTTCCTCTGCAAGAAGATGGCCTACAATAATCTCGAAGGAACAATTCAGTGGAGTAACGGGCTTTGACGATTTTCCTGAATACCTGAGCAAGGATATCAAAGACGGGAAACTCCATGTTTATTCAAATGGTGAGATGATTTACCAGCTTAAGGGAATCTGGGCCAAAGTATCGGTTACATGGGACTTCATGCCACCGGCAGGGGGAGGGGATACCCATTACTCGGTGATGCGCGGCACCAAATGCGACCTTGTCATCCGTCAGGGTGCAGATGAGAAATTTGTTCCGACACTCTATGTTGAAAACATAAAGGGTTCATCCCTCCCGGAACTGAATGAAAAGCTGAAGGCAGCACTGGGCAAGCTCCCATACGACAGTCTGATGGCAGAAAACTCCGGAAACAAGGCTCTGAAGATCTTCATTCCGGGTAAGTACAGGGTTTCTCACGAAGAGCATTTCGGACAGGTAACCCAGAAATTTCTTGAATACCTCGAAGCTGGCAAACTGCCTGAGTGGGAGGTTCCCGGGATGATTACAAAATATTATACAACCACCTCGGCGCTGAAACTGGCAAGGGAATAGGCATTGTTAGTATCAGAACAGGTCCTCAATGACCATTGAATACAGGTCTTCGAGGCCGATTCCTGCTGCATTTGCCTGCCTGGGTATGATGCTCTCCATTGTCATGCCCGGTACTGTGTTGATCTCGAGGAAAAAGGGATTGTCGTCGACCACTATGAAGTCAACCCTTACAATGCCCTTGCATCCGAGTATTTCATAGACCCTTGAACTGAGAACCTGTATCCTGTTGATAAGGTCATCCGGCATTTCCGCAGGTGTTACCTCCTGTGATTTTCCTGGTGTGTATTTTGCCTCATAGTCGAAGAATTCATTACTGCTTATAATCTCAGTTACCGGCAGCACGATTCCCTTCCCGTTTGCTCTTACCACGCCGCAGGCTACTTCTCTTCCGTTCATGAATGATTCGACCATTACCTCACCGCTTTCCGAGAATGCCGCATCGATGGCTGCAGGCAGTTCTTCCCTTGTCTTCACCTTCGATACTCCGAAGCTTGATCCGCTGTCGTTGGGCTTTACAAAGCACGGAAGACCTGTTTTTGAAAGTATCGAGTCGGTATCCGGCATATTTTCCCTGCGGAAGAGAATGTTGCCTGCCATAGGAATGCCATACTCCTTAAGATAGAGTTTGCAGGCCTGCTTGTTGAATGTGAGGGCTGAACAGAATGCACTGCAGCTTGTGTAGGGGATTTTCATCATGTCGAGATAGCCCTGGAGAAGTCCGTTTTCGCCGGGAGTCCCGTGAATGGCTACGAAAACAGCATCGAACCTGATCTTCTGATCTTCGGTACGGAGGGTAAAATCATTCTTGTCGATATTGAAGCGTCTTCCCTTCGGATCTTCCCAGTACCAGGCCGTACCTCTGATCATAATAAGGTAAGCATTGTATTTACCTGAGATCAGACTTAACACCTCGCTGGCGCTCTTTACTGAAATTTCATATTCGGATGAATCTCCTCCTGCAACTATGGCAATTGTTCTCATGTGACAAAAGTTTGGCGGTAAAATTAGAAATTAATGGATTCATTTCAGGCGGGAACACTAATGTTTTGGGTGGGCGGCAAAAATTTTCCATTCAGATTATTAGGAATTATTTAACTTTGATAAAATTTTTAAAACCGCACAAAATGAAAAAAGGTTGCATCATTTGGATTATTGTTGGGGTAATTCTCGGACTTATTGTACTGGGTCTTGTTTCATGGGGTACCAGGTCTTATAACCAGATGGTTTCTCTTCAGGAAGGCGTTACCAGCCAGTGGGGAAATGTTGAGACTCAATACCAGCGCAGGGCCGATCTTATACCTAACTTTGTAAATACGGTCAAGGGAGCAGCGGCCTTTGAACAAGAGACTCTCACCCAGGTTATTGAGGCACGTGCAAAAGCCACACAGGTTACTGTCGACCCTGCAAACATGACTGCTGAAAATCTTCAGGAGTTCCAGGCTGCCCAGGGTGGTTTGAGTTCTGCTTTGTCAAGACTGATGGTGGTTGTGGAACGTTACCCCGAGCTTAAGGCCACCCAGAA